>NZ_RQFG01000010.1 GCF_004769235.1 Leptospira kanakyensis
AGATAAGATTTTTTTATATGATTTGTGGTTCGTTAGCAGCGGTAATGAGACATAATACGGGTCAAGGCAGAGAAAAAAGAATGTGGCGGTTAGCGAATGTTTGGCGGCGAAAACGAAGAAGTTAACGGATGATTGTTGGTGGAGTTTAAGGAATGAACTATTCGGCTATTGATTGTTAGATTGCATGGCGGTATGCTTGAGTTGGATTTTGATGTTCCTGTGATAGAAATAAATAACCTCTTCTTTTCTATCTTAAAGTTTGTTTGATGTAAGAAGCAGGATGGGGGTTGTTTGGTGGTTAAATGAGTTATTCTTCTGCTGTATAGGTTTATGTGTAGAAGAAACATGAACTTATGGGAAAAATATTTCGAGGGATTGCAGTTCTGTTTGATGGAATGAGGGTTCTGTGATAGAAAGAAGTCATTGGGTGGCGGGTCTAGTTCCCCACCCTACAATCAGGGCGGGGTGATCATATTCCCTAATACCTAACGTTAAACTGCATGTATCCATACCCTTCACCTCCACCCTAAACCACCCAAAATTCTCTTGCAATTTCTTGATCAAATGTAAAAATCTTAGAGACCTGGAATGGATTTCTATCTATGAAAAAAACACTCACTATATCTTTCCTCATCTTATTCACTTTTCCACTTTTTGCGGTCAATACCGTCATTCTTAAAAATGGAAAGACCCTAAAGGGTAAAGTTACGGATCAAAATGAACGCGGACTCACAGTTCAAACTCCAGAAGGGTCACAAACCCTATCTAAATCTCAAATCCTAAAAGTAGTTTATAAAGACTTAAATGAACAAGAAGCAGAAAAAATTCGAATCGCAGAAGAAAAGAAACTAAAGGATAAAGAAGAGAAAGAAAAAGCAAAATTAGAAAAGGAACGTTTGATCGCTGAAGCAAAAGAACAAAAGAAATTAGAAGAAGAAGCCAAACTTGCAGAGCAAACCAAACTTGCCGAAGAAAAAGATAAAGAAACCGAGGCCGAAAAAGAAGCCAAGGCAGAAGCAGAATGGTTAGCCACAAGAAAACTTGGCCCCTCACCGGCAGCATCTGAGTGCGGTGGTCGACTAGCTTTAATTTGGCGATCAGCACTCATTCCAGGCTGGGGGCAACTATGCGGTGGTTATTATACATCGGCAGGAACATTTAGTACAATGTTTTTTGGAACTTTATTTTATACCCTTGGTCCGCTTCGCACCGAAGAAAAGAATGCCCAATCACATTACGATACAATGATCCTTCTCAATCAAATTGTTGGGCCTGGAACAAGATTCAATGCTCAAAATATCAGCCTTCCCTCCGAATTATTTGCAGGAATCATTGAAACTTCTATTTCCGATGATTTCATTGCCAAAAGCAAAGATAGTGCCAAAACAGCCAATACCAAATACCTTGCAGGGCTTGGAACGGCAGGGATTATCTATATCACAAACTTAATCCACGCGTTTATGATTGGAACAGATCGTTATCCGGAACGTCCCAGTGTCACCACTGGAGGAAAACAAATCCGCGAGGGATTGGACTTCGATACAGGTTGGGACAAACCTTATACTATAACAGGAATTCGACCACAAACCAATTCAGTCTATGCGGAAGTCCGATATTCCATTCTGTTTTAAGGAGAGCTACCAATGAAAAAAATATTCCTCACCATCATACTTTTAATTTTCACCTTTCATTGTAAAATTTTTAAACCTTCTGACCTAGACCCTTCACAAGATTTAGGATCTTTACAAACATTACTTCGGTATCTCGCTTTGGCTGATGCATTCAATACCTATAGCCAAACTGTCGCCTTTATGAAGTTTACCGATTCCAATGGAACACCATATAGTACGGGAACTGTCGAATATTCAGTTTTTAATGAAGCAGATGAAAATGGAATTCCGACGTCTTTTTACGGCGAAAATATACAACCGTTAACAGTGACATTAGATACGGCAGGCAGAGGATTTTTGTTTTTTAGCGAACGAGGAATTGCGACCCTGACAGTTAAAAATTCCGGAAATGTAGTAGGAACAGCGAGATTTCGAATTTATAATGGGATCACCAAACAATCATTTTCGATCTTAAGCCAAACGGGAGCCACCCAATTTGTTCTAGAGGATTTAGCCAACTACCGCAATCGGATGGCATCATACGGTTCCCTTGTTCCTCTCGGTTCTGCAAACGGCCGACAATTTCTTTACATACAAACACAAACATCATATATTTCAGCTTCAGATAATGAAAATAGAGGTTATATAATTTCCAGCACTGATGGCGAAAATTATGACCAAGTCATTGCTATCGATGGCGTATCTATTAATACAAAAGGCACAACGCAAAAAAGATTAAAAATATCGCAGCCTTCATTTGATGGAAGTCAGTATGTTTTCTTCCTTTCTGAACAAACAGATCTATCTGGTGCTTATGTATCCAATAGAAATTTAGTACTCCGAATACCTGCATTTTCAACTCCATCTTCAGTGGCAGTTGAACCGTTAGGACTTCCAACTAACTATAACTTGTTCACCCAAGATGACAATTCCTGGTTATACCCAGCCTTATATGTTGGAAACGGAAGATTTCTGGTTACGCCCTATTTTACTTCTCAGTATCGCCCTACATTAATCAGTTTTGATTCTACGACAACAAACGATTTAAATACTGGCTTTAGCTGTTCTGTTACTAATCCAGAACTGCACATGCCTGGTTATCAAGTTTTCAATGCTAACGGAATTTCATATCTACAATGCCCAACGACTACAAGTTTAATCGTTAACCCATTGCCAATAAGAACAATACGTATACCTGACTTGACCTCAAATACAATCAACTTTGATGCTGGGGTTCTATTCGAATCAAATTTATTTTCATACAAAGGCCTGTTAATTGCATTAGCAAATGGAACTCAACCATATAATGGCTATACCTTCCCAACGAGTTCATACTCGTCCTCTAATCCAACAATTACTCGAAACACTCCCATTATCTCGGGAATCTCCGTTTCCATGGCAACTTCATCCACTCGATTAAGATCAATCAAAGGATCTGTAAACACGGATTTTATGATTATCTCTGACAATGGATTATTTTCAGCGCCGACTTTAGTAATTTATAAAACAACGGACTCTTTTGCTAGCGTCACAACTGTTAGTTCACTTCCAACGTATTTTAGCGCTCCCGTTTATAGCCAGGAACAATTTCAATCTGCCAACGGTAAATTAAATTTAACCTGGAATATTTCAGCAGGCACAGGTATTGACTCAAGACCTGTTTACCTCACTCATTTCACTAACGATGCGGGTTCTTGGGAAAACCTACCGAGGTTAATTAAAATCCGCTAACACTATCCACCTATCCATCTACAGGTGGACGAGTTTAAAACAAAGAACATCCTTTCTAAATATTTACTTAGGAAAGGATGTTTTCTCTTTCAGAAAAGTATTCACTACCGATTCGTATTCGTCAAACCGAAGGTCAATCGACTTACAATGTTTAGCGCCCCAATCCGTAACTAGTAATTGTTTTCGATTGGATTTTAAATTTTGATAAATTTCTTCCGAATGGGAAACCGGTGTGAACTCATCTGTTCTAGAATGGATGATTAAAACTGGTATAGTTATGTATTTTGCTGCCTTCTTAGGGGATACTTCATCCACAAGAAAGTCCGCCCGTAATTCTGCAATCGATAGGGCAATCGGAGATAAAAATAGAACCAGGGGCGAATATAAATCAACAGCTCTTTTTTCGATAATAGAACGCATATCCATATATGGTGAGTCGGCAATCACAAAGGCAAAGTCATTTCGTCCTTCTGCATATTGTAATGCGGTGGCAGCACCAAAAGAGGCTCCAAAAATTCCAATTTGTTCTTCGGGAACAGTGCTAATCTCTGAAAAAAATTCAATTGCACGCTCTAGATCTTGTTTCTCATAAAAACCGTACGTTCCGTATTCTCCTGCACTTTCACCGTGATGCCTTGCATCATAAACAAACAAACTACAACCTCTTTTCCAAAATAAAGGAGCATACTTGAGAACACCATAACGGGTTCGCGTATGACCATGCAGCAAAACAACCCCACATTTTTTCTTTTTTGGATTTTTGAAATACCAACCTCGAAGTCGTAAACTTCCGTTTTGGAACCGAATGGATTCCGGTTCTGGGAGTCCAAAATCGGCAACGGACTCAATTTTTAATTTTGTTTTGTCTTCTTCTAAACTTGTTACAGGGAAAGAAACGATGGAAGTTGAAAAATAATAACCTGCACCTAGCAAAAAAAAGGTGAGAAAAATAATAAATGTACTGAGAATCTTTTTCATTAAAGGAAGCCTAGTTGGAAAAATCTAGGAGAGACCACAATCAGAAAAGCGAATTTTCCAAAATGTCCGGTTTTAGTGCGAAAAAGAATTGCCTGCTTATGATCCTTCCCCCATTTCTAAAGGAAATCTATGAAACCATATTTAGCGTGCCTATCCCTCCTCCTTAGTCTTTTCTTTGCAAACTGTCGCACGATGGATGCGGCTGTCCAATACCCTGATTCGGGAAAAACAGATCTGGGAATTACGAAAGTAGCTGTTTTACTTTTTGATATTGAAGAAGCAAAATGGGGGGATGAATTCACCGACGCCGTGTCCTTACAAATTGCAAAACGCCTCCCGATCAAAGTCATCGAAAGGGAACAACTTTCCAAGGTAGTAAACGAACAAAGTTTTTCTAAAACCGGAATTATTGATACACAAACAGCTGTTCGCCTAGGAAAAGTTTTAGGTGTTGATGCTCTCATTTTTGGAAGAGGATCCTCACTCAAAAAATACGATGAAAAAGGAAAACTCATTCCCAACTTAGTAGATACTGTTTCCTTAAAAATAGTTCATATTGAATCCGGGCATGTGATCGTAAACGCACGTAAAAAGCCAGGTGCAGACTGGACAATCGGTCGACTTTTGCAGTATAGTTTGGGACTAGGTCTCATTTGGAGCCGTGAAGACATTCTCCTAACTACAAGTGAGTACGATTTTGTAGCGGAAAGTTTGGTGGAACGAATTGTATCTGAACTAAAGAAATAATCTATATAAAATAAAGGACAAGTGATGAAAATTAACATTGGAATCCCAGAAGAAGAAAGAAGTGCTATCTCAGAGTCTTTAAAAAAACTCTTAGCGGATACGTACACTTTGTACCAGAAAACACATAGTTACCATTGGAATGTTACAGGGCCTATGTTCCAAACTCTACATATTTTGTTTATGACTCAATACACAGAACTTTGGAATGCCATCGACCCGATTGCCGAAAGAATTCGATCTTTGGGTTATTATGCTCCTATGGGCGGGTGGGAATTCGCTAAATATTCCAGTATTTCGGAAGACAAAGAAGTTCCAAAAGCTACGGATATGATTAGAAGACTCGTGGAAGGCAATGAAGCAGTGATCCGCACAGCACGTGCCGCTTACGAACCTGCCGAAAAAGGAAATGACCAAGCCACCTTGGATCTACTCACACAAAGACTTGACATTCACGAAAAAACTGCCTGGATGTTACGTTCGTTACTCGAAGATTAAAAGTTTGAACAGTAGTCAAATATAGACTACTGTCCGTTACTCTCTTAAAATTGTTCTAACACCGATTTTAAAATACCCACTAACACCCAATTTTTCCTTGCGTACTTTTCCTAGATTGCTTTAACTATGCGTTAAACGAGGGAAAAATTGAAAAACTCAATCTTAAAATCAACCATCTACATTCTTATTTTTCTTAGTGTTTTCCTAATAGGATGCCACGAAAAAAAAGACAACACCACAAACAATCTACTCGCTCTCTACCTGTTATCTGGTGACCCAACAGATACTATGAATCTAAATACTCCCCTGGGTCGTGCTAGTGCTACAGCCAATGCGATTTCTTCCATTTCGGCAAATTCCACGACCGTTTCTAATTCGGGCAGTTTCACTATGAAAAACCCTAATATGAAACTCCCTTTAGACCAACAGCTGCTAGCGGCCATTCATAAAATCTATCAATATGGAAAAGATCCCGTTGTCGCGAAACAAGTAATGTCAGAATTGATTACAAAAAATTTCCCGCAAAAAAATGGCAAAATCGAAAAGGTGTTAACTGCTTGGTCTGGTGCTACTGTAGTCAATGGCCGTAATGAGTATACATATTCAGGCACTCTAAAAGGACGAGTCTTCGAGAAACGAACAACGAATATGACTGTGAATGGTGCTGCCTGCCCCGTCACTGCTTATTTTGTTGCACTATTACAACAAAATCAATTAGCAGAAAAAGGAACTGCTGTTTTTTCCAATGGAAAACTTTCTGTCAGTCAAACCAACACGCTTGGAGATTCCATCAACAAAGCGGACGTAGTTTTTAATGATTTTGGATCGATTTACACTGATAGTTTTGCGTATTACAAAGAATTGAAAAAATTCAATACTTTGCCAAGTGCTGGAACCTGTGAAGGACTTCAAACATCTTATGCGACGCAAGATAACTTTACAAAACCAGTAACCATGAATGGACCACTCAGTTTTGAATCTACATATCTAGTATCTGCGAGTTTTCCAAACATTCGATTTAGAGCTAAATCGTTTAGCAGTTCTAATGGACTTATCATCTCTCAAGGGAATATCACAACACCTTCATTAATAATCGAAAGTTTGTCCTATGACACTGAAGTCGACGTAGTTTCTTCCAACAATCGTTTGTCAGGAACCATCAAGGTAACAATCACTGGAAAAATCAACGGAGAATCATTAACTGAAAATCTAAGTGTAGTTTTTTAATTTAACCCAAAAAAATTATTATACTTTAAGGGTTAATATATAAAACTTTTTCAGAACGATTTCGAATCACTTTGATTTGTAATCGTTCTGAATGGGCTACTTCCTTAAAAAAAGAGTTCAACTCTTCATTACTTCTGATTTTCTTTCCATTGATTTCGACAATCAAATCATAGCGTTTTAAACCAGAAACTTCCGCTGGACTTTTTTCCACTAAGTAACTGATGAGAACACCTTCCCTAGTTGGTAAATTTAAGTTTTGAACCAAAAAATCTGTGATGGTGGGAACTTCGACAATTCCTCTTTGTATTTCTTCTTTAGAAAATTTGGTTAACGAAACAGAACTTAGAAATTCAGACAAGTATTTTGGTAAAATGGCAAACCCAACTCCTTGTTGGTTGTATTCTGAATTTTTTAATTGGAATTGAGCCATTCCAATTAAATTCCCACGAACATCAAATAGGGCAGCACCAGAACTTCCTGGTAATATCGATTGGTTGACCTGTAAAAAAGATATCTCAGACACGATAGAATCAACACCCACTCTTACGGGATCGGACACGATACCAGATGTAAAACTTTCTTCTAACCCCAATGGTGAAGATATCGAATAATAAGTTTGCCCTCTTTCAGCCTTTCCTTTTTCGTTCAAATCGAAAAAATTAAATGTATCATCCGTTTCTAAAGCTACAAGACTGATGTCTTTTTTGAAATCAGAGGATATCACTTTACCCAGATATCTTTTTCCATTCCCACCGAGCCTGACCACTAACTTTTTTTGATAATTCCCAATGACATGGGCACAAGTAAGAACAAATCCATCTTTAGAGATCAAAAATCCAGATCCACTCCAACGTTTTTTTCCGAGTAAATCTTCGTTTTCGATAGAGATGGAAACTGTCCGAGATACATAATCCGTAAAAATTCTTTGATTGGGATTTTGAGATTCGGTTTTACAAGAAAAAAAAAGGGATGTGAAAAATGAAAAATAAAAACAAAGGTGAAAGATGGATTTCATAACGACAAATATCCGTTATGTGAATTTTAGTATCAAGAAATTAAAGAAAACTCCTCCCCTAAAATTTGTAAATATTCCTTTTGGTGTGTGAAATGGATATAATGCCCACCGTCAGGAATGATTTTCACCAAAAGATTGGGAAATTTTTTTTCGATCAAAACTAAATCATCCTTAGTGATGTATTCAGATTTCCCTCCAATTAAAAAAAGAGTTTTTGTATCCGATGAAACTGATTCAGAAAAAATACTTTCAAAAACTCGCCTTGCACGATTTAAACCAGCCACGTTCAATTTCCATCTATATTCTCCAGAATCCATTCTTTCCAAACTCATCAGTAAAAATTGCCGGATAAAAGTATCGGGTAAATATTTTGTCATCTCCGCATCAATGTCAGTTCGAGAACTAAATCCTTGCAAAGGAAAAGACATAGATTGAATTTCATTTTCATAAGCAAACGGATAGGATCTCGGGGCGATGTCTTGGATGATGAGTTCTTTCAGAAAACTAGGGTGGGTAAAATCAAAATACATCGCAACCAGTCCACCCATTGAATGACCCAGTAAAATTGGATTTTGAATTTTATGATCGGTTAAAAATTCTTCTAAATCCTCTGACATCAGTTTTATGGAATGTTCATCGGAATGAGGAGAGTCTCCATGATTTCTTTGGTCGAGTGTATATACAGATCCAAAAGCAGAAAGAGTTTTTGCCACAGTCACCCAATTTTTAGAAGATCCAAATAATCCATGTAAGATGATGATATCTCCTACGGATTTTTTGCCTTCTGTCGCTTGTTGGAATGGATAAAGTTTATAACTTAGTTTCAAAAAAACCTTTCCTTGAATCTCAGAATATTGCTAACGAAAACATTCTTTCTTTAGGATTTGTAAGTGAGGTAAAATTTGTTTTTTTTCTCTGGGCCCAATCTCGGATGCATATCGAATCATTTGGCTGATCTCAGATTTGATACCTTCCCCAACTGGCGTAAAACAAGGAATGGAATCGGGATCCTTAGTCATAGAATGTAAACTGGTTACCAAATCCTTGGTATATAAATTCACATAATTCCCAGTAGGAAATAAATAGAGATAACGAAGTTTCCCTTTTCGCATTTCTTCCAACCGGCATTTTAGGTCTACCCCACAATCGGCCATAGGCATACTTTCCGTTGCCAAGTAACCCGCGTAATCCGAATGTTTGGTTTTTGGATAGGATTCTAAAAGTTTCCAAAAATAATTAGAATCAACATAGTATTTTCCGGAATTATAGTCGTACAATAACTTTGTTTGGTGGTGTTTTAAAAACTCTAAAGTAGATGGATCGTTATCCGGTTTGATTCCCTTCTCATTCATAAGATCCACTGTTTTCTTTAAAAAATATCCAGCTTTGGCCCGAATAAAAATGTATTCATCACCTGTAAATTTTCCGTTTAAGGAAATTGTAAAAATTGTATCTGTAATTTCTTGTTTTGCTGTAAAATCAATATTTTTGGAATGGATCATACGTTCCGCTTCAAATAACAAAGTAGACAAATACTGTTTGGGCGGAACCGAACGGACAACAGAACGTTTGATAAATCCAGAAAGTCCATCTTCTAATTTTACAGGGATCCAATCTTCCTTAGGGCTCTCAAGTGAATCCTTATCAAAATGAACAGGTTCGCCAAACTTAAGTTTACGCAAAACATCACTTTTCTGGTCAGCAAATAGATGTAAGTTGAGTCCAATGACTGGAATGACAATCTGAGAATTTGAGTCTCGTTTGAATAGTTCGGAAGGTTTTGTTTGTTTTGACTTTTCTTGTACGATCGGAGCGGAAATTAGCAATCCACTCGACATGAGCACGAAAACCATCCCTCTACGAAAGCATTTCAGTAAAGGGATGAACTTCATTTTACTTTTGTAAATCCTCAACCATTTGTTTGATACGAGCCACACCTTTTTCAATGTCTTTGTCACCTAAGGCATAAGACAAACGAATGGCTTTATCATCCCCAAAGGCAATGCCCGGCACTGCGGCCACATTGTATTTATCAAGGAGGACATCACAAAAAAGTTTGGAGTAAGAACTTTCTTTTTTTTCTGCGAGAAGTCGTTTGAACCCAGGAGTTGCGTAAACACCAGTGATATAAGGGAATGCATAAAAAGCACCTTCTGGCATCCGGCATTCCACACCTGGAATCTCACGTAATAGTCCCACGATGAGTTTACGACGTTTGTCAAAGGCCTTAAGCATTTCTGCCACAGGTGTTTGGTCACCAGTAAGAGCTGCCTCTGCTGCCGCTTGGGAAATGGAAGAGGCATTGCTTGTGGATTGGCCTTGCATGGTGTCCATGTTTTTCACAATCTCTGCGTTTCCTGCCCCGTATCCAATCCTCCAACCGGTCATGGAATACGCTTTGGACACTCCATTGATGACAAAGGTTTTTTCCTTCATCTTCTCGGAGATCATTGCAGGATTTACAAATTCCAATCCATCATAGATGATTTTTTCATAAATATCATCCGAAACTGTAATGATATCTTTTGGTTCCAAAACTTTTACCAGTGCTTCTACATCTGAACGAGTGTATGCAGCTCCCGTAGGATTGGATGGAGAATTAAAAATAAAAACTTTTGTTTTGGAAGTGATGGCTTTTTCTAATTGTTCCGCCGTAATTTTGAATCCACTGGAAATGTCTGTTGAAACAATCACCGGTGTCCCTTCCGCCAAACGAACAATGTCCGCATAACTCACCCAATACGGTGCAGGGATGATTACCTCGTCACCAGGATTGAGAGTCGCCATAAAAAAATTGTAGAGAACCTGTTTCCCACCTGTTCCCACAATGATTTGGTTCTTTTCGTATTTGAGTCCGTTTTCGGTTTCAAATTTACGAATGATGGCCTCTTTCAAAGAAACAGTTCCACTCACAGGAGTGTATTTGGTTTTCCCTTGGTCCATTGCCTTTTTGGCAGCTTCTTTGATATGTGTTGGTGTATCAAAGTCAGGTTCCCCTGCTCCAAATCCAACAACATCAAGTCCACTCGCTTTCAACTGATTGGCTTTGGCAGTGATCGCGAGAGTGGGAGAAGGTTCTACGACATCCAGTCGTTTTGCTACAAGTTTCATTTTTTCCTCTATTTAGTGAGTGATTCTTCCGGAACTGTTTCTTTAAACTGATCCAAAGTATAAATTTCGTATTCATACCCTTGTTCGGTGAGGAAGAGCTGTCTGTTTTGACCAAACCTTTCTTCGTTCGTATCACGCGAAATCAGCGAGTAAAAAATGGCCGTGTTGTCTTGGGCTTTCGGACGAAGGATACGCCCTAGACGCTGCGCCTCTTCTTGTCTGGATCCAAAGGTTCCCGATACCTGGATGGCAATATTCGCATCTGGTAAGTCGATGGAGAAGTTTGCCACCTTAGAAACCACAAGTTGTTTGATTTGACCAGAACGGAACGCTTGGTAGAGTTCTTGTCTTTCAGGCAGCGGAGTTTTTCCCGTAATCAAAGGAATTTTGAAAGTATTCGAAATTTCTTCTAACTGATTGATGTACTGCCCAATCACCAAAATGTTGTTAGTGGAGTGTTTTTTTAGAATGTAACTGATCGCACGAAGTTTTTCTGGATTTTCCGATGCCAAACGAAACTTCTCACGGTCATCAGCCACAGAGTATTTCATACGAAGGTCATCTTCCATGGGAACACGAATTTCCACACAATTGGCTTCTGCAATCCAAGACTTGGCTTCGAGTTCTTTCCAAGGCACATCATACTTTTTAGGGCCAATGAGAGAGAACACATCTTCTTCCAGTCCATCTTCCCGCACAAGTGTCGCAGTCAAACCTAACCTACGTTTGGCTTGAAGTTCTGAAGTCATACGAAATACAGGAGCTGGTAATAAGTGAACCTCATCATACACAATCAGTCCCCAGTTGTTGGCACTGAAGATATGAAAGTGTGTGAAGTCCCCACCTTTTTTCTTTCTATGAGTTAAGATATTGTAAGTTGCAATGGTAATGGGTTTAATTTCTTTGAGTTCACCGGAATACTCACCAATGTCCGATTCAGGGATATCGGTTTTGTCTAAAATTTCATTTCTCCATTGGCGAATGGACAAAGTGTTCGTTACAAGAATGAGAGTTTCTGCTCCCACAATTTGCATAACACCCATCCCCACGATGGTTTTCCCCGCACCGCAAGGAAGAACCACAACTCCGGATCCCCCTTCGTTACGTCCACCAGCATGGAAGGCCTCAACTGAAGCTCTTTGGTAGTCGCGCATTCCAAACTTGATACCACCAACGGTGATAGGACGTAAATTAAACGGATATTTATTTCCTTCGTCGTAACCCGCAAGGTCTTCCACAGGGAAACCAATTTTGATTAACGCTTGTTTGATGTGACCACGGTATTCTTTTTTGATACGAATTTTATCACCTTCCATTCCATCCACAAAAGGTTGAACGGCGCGGTTGTTTGCAATCTCTGTAATGAATCCTTTTTCATTGGAAATGATATACAATTCCCCAGATTCTTCTTTTACTAGTTTTACTTTTCCGTAACGAGAGATTTGTTCTCTCACTTCATTCATTACGTTTTTAGGAACTGAATAACGAGCAAATTTAGTTAAACCTTCAATGATCTCATCCGCAGTCATTTTGATGGATGCTGCATTCCACAAAGAGAGTGGAGAGATGCGGTAAGTATGCATATATTCCGGGCTTTTTTCGAGCTCCGCAAACTTGGAAATGAGATCCCGACAGGCTTCAAATTCTGGGTTATCCACCTCTAGAAGCATTGTTTTGTCACTTTGTACGGTGAGTGGCTTGGTCATGGTATTCCCTCTCAATTTAACCAGGCTGGGAAGAGAAAGCGCCCTGTCAACTCATTTGATTTTAATAGATTTTCGATGAGTTTTCGCACCCTTTTTCAGGCAAATCCAGAATTTTTTGAACAAACTCCAGACAAGAACCGTCTAATGTAAGTTAATCTATATCTTCTTAATTTTAATAATTAGATTGACGTCTCCTCTTTTTTTTGGGCGTTCCCCAATTGGACTTTAGTTTCCCACTCTCATTTTCCAAGGGTCAGGCTCCTCCGGGGTGCGCTTACGCTCCCGTCAGCTTCTCGTCGTTAGACGATTCGCTGACCTAACGCCCTACGGATCCTTAACGTTTTAAATAATCCTCTAAAATAGATTCGTTTGCTCCTGTTGTATGCATTCTGTCTGTGAGAAATTTCCGATATTCGCGAGCTCCCTTTTCGCCAAAATAGAGACCCAAAATATGTCGTAAAATATGATGCACTTTCCCCTCTTTCTCTAGGGTTAAACGAATATAGGAGATCAATTCTTTCAGAACTTCTTCTCTCAAAGGAAGATTTTCTTTAGATCCATAATACAATTGGTCCACTTCATGAAATAAAAACGGATTGTCGTAGGCCGCCCGCCCAAGCATCACTCCATCTACTTTTGTTAGATGTTCTTTAATCTCAGCATGGGTTTTGATTCCCCCATTGATAGTAATGGGTAAATCGGGGAATTCATCTTTTAATCGATAAACATCTTCATAACGGAGAGGTGGAACCGTTCGATTTTCTTTGGGAGAAAGTCCCTCCAAAATGGCGATCCTTGCATGTACGATGCTATGATCCGCACCAGCTTCCTTAATTTTGGAAACAAAATTGTGTAAATCCTCGTAAGTTTCTTTTCCATTCACACCAATCCGATGTTTGACGGTGACAGGAATTTTGACCTTTGCCTTACAAGCAGAAACCATCTCAGCCACAAGGTCAGGTTCTTTCATAAGACAAGCACCAAAACTTCCGCTTTGCACCCGATCCGAGGGACAACCTACGTTCAGATTGATTTCATCATACCCGTAGTCTTCTCCAATTTTGGCACATTCGGCAAGTGCCACAGGCGAATCACCACCTAACTGAAGAGCAATGGGATTTTCTTCTTTAGAAAAATCTAAGTATCTATGGTTGTCTTTGCCACGGAGGATAGCACCTGTAGTCACCATCTCTGTATAGAGTAATGTATGTTTAGAGATTAGCCTTATAAAAAAGCGGAAATGCCTATCCGTCCAGTCCATCATCGGGGCAACAGAAATGCGATACGATGGGACTGAACTTGTCAAAAAAATCTCCTATGCTTCTTGTGGGTGTTCCTCTCTGGATGGAAGGCTTAAAACCGAAGCGATTTCTGTGGGAACCCCTCTGTGGATTTCTTCAGAAGCAATTACTGCAAAGTTCCTGGGGGGTAGTTCCTTTGTCAAAAAGAATGCAAAGGCTTGTCTCAAGTACCTAGAAACCACAAAGATCAGGAACCGATTTTCATCCAAAGCCTTTTGTAATTCATTATATACCGATTCCAAAATTCTCACACGGATGTCATGAGGAAGGATGATGAGTTTGCTACCATCGGTTTCGTCCAACGTGATACTTTTGTTCATACGATCAATGATCCTTGGATCAATGGTCACCACATGTAACTTTCCATCCGGAGAAAGGAAATCATTGATGATTTGGCGTGACAAAGCTTGCCTTACATGTTCTGCCAAATCAAATGGATTGTTTGTCCTGGGAAGGTGGTTCGCAATGGCATCCATAATTTTCGGAAGGTTTTTAATGGATAATCCTTCTGCCAAAAGATTTTGTAAAGTTTGTTGGATGATCCCAAGACGACCTTGTTTGTCGTAATCCAATTCTCCTACAAGAGTCGGATGGGTTTGTCGTAAGTGTTCTAGAAGTGCTTTCACTTCCTCTCTACCTAGAAGTTGTGATGCATAGTTAGAGATTAACTCTTTCAAATGAGTGATGATGACAGTAGACGGATCCACCACCGAATAACCTTTGTTCTCCACTTCAATTTTATCATTGGGATCAATCCAAGTGGCTTTGAGTCCAAATGCTGGTTCCGTAAATGGTTCTCCAATGATGGCTTCCAAATTCCTGGAAGTATTATTCATTGCCATCAAACGGTCGGCCTTCACAGCAGATTGTCCAACCACAACTCCGTTGATACGAATGCTATAATTGTCATGCGGGATTTCTAAATTGTCAATGATCCGAATAGCAGGAATCACAAGACCAAAATCAATGGCAAATTTTTTACGAGTGTTTGCAATTTGTTCCAGTAAATGCCCACCGGAAGAAGCGTCCACTAACGGAAGTAAATCGCGACCAAGTTCCACCTGAATGGCTTCGACAGAAATTTCTTTGATATAATTTTCTGGTTTTTTCTCTTGGACTTTTTCCTGGGCAACGTTTTCAATTTTTTTGATTTCTTCTTTGGCTACCTTTTCAATGGAATAACCTAAATACCCAATGGCTCCTGCTAAAAAGAGTAATGAAAAAAATGGAAGTCCGGGAATGAGACTGGCAAGTCCCAAAGCCCCAGCCACTACATATAAAGTTTTTGCATTTCCAAAAAGTTGGTCTTTGATCTCCACTGTCAGTTTCTTTTCTGAACTAGAACGTGTGACAATGATACCTGTAGCAGTTGTGGAAAGTAGACCTGGAATTTGGGAAACAAGCCCATCCCCAATGGTAAACTTTCCGTAAGTTTCAATGGATGCGAGAAATGATTCTCCACGAATCGTAGACCCAATGAGAATTCCTCCAAGTAAATTGATCGCTGTGATGATAAGTCCTGCCCTCACATCCCCTTGTACGAACTTGGAAGCTCCATCCATGGCCCCGTAAAAATCAACTTCTCGTTGGACTTTTTTTCGTTTTACTTTTGCTTCCGCTTCTGTAATGGCACCGCTATTCAGTTCCATATCAATGGACATTTGTTTTTGTGGTAATCCATCGAGTGTAAACCTGGCAGCCACTTCCGAGATCCTTGTAGCACCTTTGGTAATCACCACTACCTGGACGATTGTTAGGATAATAAAGATGATGAGTCCAACAACATACTTTCCAAGCCCTGATTCTCCACCCACAACAAAGGTTCCAAAGGCTTCGATGACACTTGAGTTCATTGCTGGCCCTTTGGATAAAATTTGTCTCGTTGTGGAAACGTTAAGCGCTAATCGAAACAAGGTGGTGATAAGAAGTAAACTAGGGAAAATGGAAAACTCACTTGGTTCCGTAACTGAAAGTGCAGTCATGAGGATGAGGAGCCCAAGTCCTATACTCACAACAATGAGAACGTCTAAAATAAATCCCGGCAAAGGGACAATCAACATTCCCAAAATGAGAAGTGTTCCCACTCCCAAAACTAAGTCGGATTGTTTGAGTAGATCTCTAAAATTCATTCGCTTATCCCATTCCTACTTTTTTTCTAAACTTCTCAAGAGTGATAAGGATTTGCACCACTGCATTGAAGAACTCTTGTGGTATTTCCTGGCCCACTTCGACCTGTGCATATAAAAGACGTGCTTGTTTTGGACTTTCTACAATGGGGACATCGTTTTCACGAGCAATCCTTCGTATTTCCAGTGCTAGGCGGTTTTCACCTTTAGCAATGACTCTCGGCGCAGAGTCTCTTCCCATTTCATAAGAAAGTGCCACAGAATAATGGGTAGGGTTTGTAATCACAACATCGGCTTTCGGAACTTCACGAAGCATATTTCCTTGCATCATGTCACGCGCTAGCTGCATCCTGCGATTTTTCATCACAGGATCCCCGGAATCTTCTTTCATCTCTCGTTTGGCTTCGGAAGGAGTTTGTTTTAAAGATTCTTCAAACTCAAATTTTTGAAAATAAAAATCAGCAACCGCAATCCCAAGTAACAAAAGCCCTGCGGCCATCATAATCTTAAATCCAGAATATGTAATGAGAGTGATGGCCTGCATCATACCCATATTCCCTGTCAAAAGAACTTTCAGAAAATCACCAGAAATTAATATATAACTGATGATCCCTATCATCACAACTTTTGCCAAAGATTTAAGTAAGTTAAACAAAGTTTGGCGGTTTGGCAACACCCGTTTGAAATTGGGAGCAATTCTATCGAAACGAAAGGCTAAGGCTCTCGGAGAAAACATAAAGCCTACCTGAACCACATTTCCCACAATTGCAAAAACTAGAGTAATCGCAAGGATAGGCCAGAGGAGATTAAAAAAATCTCGCGAAACACCAGCAAGGATCACCCGAAACTCTTCCGCTCCGAACCGGTCCAGTTTCATCCCCATATGTAAATATTTTTTAATAAAAATAGCCGTATTTCGAATAAAAGTATCACCTAAAACAAACAAAACCCCTGTTCCACCTAACAATACAAGAGTGGATGCTACCTCATTTGATTTAGGAACATTTCCCTTTTCTTTTTCTTCTCGCCTACGACGTTCGCTCGGAGGTTCCGTTCTCCCTTCGTCTGCCGCAGCAAAAAGTTGCAGGTCGATGGCGTAGATTCCGGTCGTATAACAAGAGAAGGCTGGTACAATTTCTTTTGGCTTAAAAAAATCCGATTTCAAAGAGAAGGGATACATCAAATCCAGAGAATTAAGACCACCAAATAGTGACTTAATCCAATTAAGAGTATTTTCCCTTATCAATGTTAATCTTTTGGACTGGTTCCCTTTCATAAACTTGGCCACTCCCGAATGAGTAAACTTGCCTTATCCATAGAAATTTGAATCCCTTGTACCATTTGAGTCGCAATGAATGTGAGAGTGGCAATGAGGGTAAGGGTTCCAATAAAAACTTTGAGTGGGAAAGACATGGACATCACATTCATTTGTTGGGCAGCTTTACCCATAAGGCCTTCCGCAAGAGAAACCAAAAATAAAATTCCCATCACAGGAAGAGCAATTTTAAAAGAGACTACAAACATCGCACCAATAGCATCTTCGATGAGTTTGTATAAACCAGCATTTACCTTACCGGTAAATGATATGATTCGAATTTTTTCAAAAGAATAAGCAAGTGTTTCGATGAGAAACCTATGTGCTCCAATCACAAGGAATAGTGCCGTTGCCATGAGGTTTTTCATTGTACCAATGGCCGGGAGCGAGTTTTGAGTCACAGGATCCAAAATCTCCGTATAACCAAAACCAATTTGATTGTTAAAAAATTCTCCAGCCATTTGGAAGGCAGCAAACACCAGTGATACGAGAAAACCAATGAATATACCAATCAACATCTCAGAAATAACAAGGATTCCGAAGTTAATCATATGACCAGGAACAGGTGGCATATAAGTTGCCACCACCGGGTAAACAATGAGAGAAACCATAAAGGAAAAGATCATTCGTAATGAAAAATTGATTGATTCTGAGGAAAAAAAAGGCGCAACAAGGAATAGTCCGAGTAGTCGGACTAAAACAAAAAGAAAAGATTGAAAGTGTAAAACAAATGATTCCATATCATATCTTTTCTATCATGAAAAAAATTTCTCGGGTATAGTCTGTCATCACTCGCACCATCCATGCCGAAAAAAATACAATGACGGCAAAAATAGAAACAAGTTTCGGAACAAAAGCAATGGTTGGTTCTTGGATGGAAGTTGTTGTTTGTAAAATACCTACAATGAGTCCCACAACAAGTGCAGTAATGAGAATGGGACTAGAAATTTTTAATGTTACAATGAATGCTTCCCGCATCAAATTGACTACGTCGACTTCCGTCATTTATAACTCCTTACAAGCTCTAAAACGAGTAAGTTCCATCCATCAATCAGGATAAAAAGAATGAGTTTCAAAGGAAGAGAAATCATTACCGGAGGTAACATCATAAAACCCATTGCCAGGAGGGCAGAAGCTACAATCAAATCGATGACAATAAAAGGAATGAAGATATAAATACCGATGATAAAAGCTTTTTTGATTTCACTTAACATAAAAGCAGGAACCAAAACATAAGAAGGAACATCTTCAAAAGATTTTACATTTTGTACTTTCCCAATCTTTAAAAACAAGGCAACATCTTTGGTTCCATCTTTTCCTAACTGGCGAATCATAAATTGGCGAAGATGTTTCATGGATCCTTCCATCATCGCGGTTTGGTCAATTTTTCCATTTAGGTAAGGTTGGAGGGCCTCATCGTTTACCTTACCTATGGTCGGAGCCATAATAAAAAAAGTAACAAAAAGAGCAAGGCCCATCATCACCTGGTTAGGTGGCAAGTTTTGAAGAGACAAAGCTCTTCTCACAAAATCAAAAACAATTACAACCTTAGTAAAGGAAGTCACACTCATCACAATGGCAGGCGCCAGAGAAAGTATTGTGACTAAAAACAAAATCATAAGAGACAAACTTGTTTCTTTTGGCCCCTTCGCCTCATTTACGTTAAATGATAAATTCGGGATGGGAATCCTCGAACCTTTGTCCTGAGCCATAAGTCCTGTAAATCCACCAGCCGTAATGAGAAAGAGAATTCCAATGAGAAAAATAATAGATTTATGTCTCTTAAGGAAGGAAAAAAAACGAGATTTCATGACTCCCCTCCTTCTAACAATTCACGGTGTTTGCGTAAACGCTCAAGGCCTTCTTTCGCTTTCCTTTGGATCTCTGCTGCCCCATCAAATTCCAAACTTTCCATTTTGGAGGGATTGATGCGGATTTTTCTTTGCGCCTTGGATTGTAAACTTTCAAGAACGGTTTCTAAAAAATTGGGAACGTAAGGATCCGCTTCTTCTTTCATTTTTTGGATTTGAGATTTTTCATCAGGAGCGGTCACTTCCGTAAGCAAACTCACAGAACCATCCGCAACACCGAGCACCAGTGTACGTCCCCCCACCTCTATGATTTGCACAGATTGGGTGGCAGTAAGTGGCAAACTAGACAAAACCTTCATAAACCCTTTTACAGGGTATTTGGCAGATTTTGTTTTCTGCATCTGCAAGATGAGGTAATAACCTGCGCCTACAAGGATCGCGAGAACAAATAAAATTTTAAGTAAAATCCAAGTGGCAGAAGGAGAATCATCTGGGTTTTCTGCATATCTTTCTTGGATTAAATTGGTTCCTTCGGATTCCTTAGAAACTTCACCCGCATTCGCCTTGTTAGAATTAGTGGATCCATTTTGTGTCGGACTAGAAGTAGAAGAAGATCCATCGGTAGGTTTGGATTTTGATTCCCCTAATTCTTGGCGAAGGATTTGATCCAATTCTTTAGTTTCTACATTTTGGGAAACAAGAGGAGAAATAGCCAAAACAAGGATCAGGCAAAAGTACATAACTTGCCCCTTTTGTTTTAAACTTTTCTGAATGCTTCTAATCATTTCTCGCCTTTGAGTCTGTCCGTAGGACTTACGATATCGGTAACACGAACCCCAAAGTTTTCATCGATGACCACAACCTCACCCTTTGCAATGAGTTTGCCGTTCACAAGTAAATCCACTGGCTCACCAGCTAACTTATCTAGTTCGATGATGGAACCTTCACCCAAACCCAAAATGTCTTTGATGTACATTTTGGTTCGTCCCAGCTCCACAGTCAGTGCCATTTGCACATCCATCAGTAGATTGAGATTGGTTTGTCCAGGGCCACCACCAGCTGTGGCGAGAGATGGAAAATTGACACCTTTGATTCCAACAGATCCTTGGCCACCACCCATTCCCATATTGGGTTGCATGTTGACATTCATTCCACCGGACTGTTGTTGTTGTTTTTGGCCCCCACCCTTTTGGATATCCAGGATTGAGTTTGCCATAGACAATGCGATAACATAATATACTTTAAAAGAACCAACACCATCAATATTTAAACTGAGTGATGTTTTCACCAAACTATTGTCATCTGGTAGTTGCAAATCTCGACCGGAATTGACGAGTGCAATTTCTGGAGGGCTACCGGACATGGTGCCACCAAGTTTCATTCCAATTTGTGCGGTAACAGTTCCAAGAATTGGTGCTAAAGAATCTTTTAAGGTTTGGAGTTGGGCGTTGTCAAGTTGGCCTGGAGGAGTCATTCCTCCCATCATCACACCCGCAATTTTAGCTGCGTTTTCTTGGGCCATGATGAGGCAAACTCGTCCCGCCAAACTTCCGCTAATTGTTGAGAATAAACTAACAGATTTGCTACCAAGTTCTTTTTGGATATCGGCAGAGGAGCTCGATTCGGTGGCAGGGTTCATAAAACGAGTATTTTTTGCCAAGATCGTGCCAAGTGTGTTCCCCGCCACCTGGAATGCAGAGCCGATCACATCAGAAATAATGTCGCGGTCAATAGGAGATAGGTTGTCCGATGACGAACTTGCGGCGCCACTTAAAGAAGAGAGGTCGAATGTATCATCCGCGCCTTGTAGTAATGCGTCTATCTCGTCTTGTGAGAGTGAACCTTCACCCATACCCTTTTATCTCCGGAAAAACTTAGGATAATGAGACATAATATGAATCTTTTTGTCACTCAGTTTTTTTCCGAATTGACAAAAAGTATAAGGAATCAGTCAAAAGCGCTTTCGAATCCATCGGCATAGGCCCGAAGGTTGTCGTAGGAGTAAATTCCCGTGTTGTGGTAGTCGCTCCAGACGATGGAAATCGCATACCGGCCCACTTTTGTCCATGACAAGAGTTTGATGGACTGGATATGGCCCGTTGCATCCCCTACTTTCCCTCCATGTCCCCCGCGACAAGTGGCACAAGGGCATTTTTTACGAAGGTCCAGAAGGGAATACTTCGACCCATGGCCATCCTTCCATTCGATATAGAGAGAATCGTCATCGAAAGAAATTTCCTTAGGGAAGGTGGCAAGTTGCGAGTTTGGCATATTAGGCTTTTACCGGCAGTTTGGTCGTTTTGGATCGAAAGTTTCCAACCGTGGTTCCGTATTGAATTTTGTCACCAAGGGCTATGTTTGTCAAGTCGATGGTGTCATTTTCAAACACAAGAATGACGGTAGAGCCCATCTCGAACCGGCCAAGCTCTGATCCTTTGTCGATCATAATGGATACGTCTTTGTAATGGTGTTCCTTCGCAAAACGAATCCAGTTGTTTGTCACAATTTTGTTATCATAGGTAACACGGATTTTTCCAACGTTGGATGCCCCAACTTTGATGACGGCAATTTTACCGTATTCGGTCTGTAAGAAGGTGATGAGCCTCTCGTTTTTCGGGAAGAGTCCGCGAATGTTGAGAACCGCCAGATCATTGACTGGGAAAAGTTTTCCAGGTTCATAATAATAACCTAAAATTTGGCCAGCAAACGGACTATGGATGCGGTGGTAATCCTGAGGTGATAAATAAAAGGTGATGTATTTTCCGTTAGTGAAATATGGATAGTATTTCTCGGAACCTAACAATTCTTTTACGGAGTAATCAATCCCTTTGGCCTGGATGATTGTTGATTGGTTGATATTTCCAAAACTTGTAATTTTGGAGTCCGTTGGAGAAACCACTGCATTGGCGGCTGAATCGATGATCCTTGCTTCCGCACGAAGGGCACGAGTAAAAAACTGATTGAGTGATGCGTATTCTTTAATTTCCAACTCGGCTTCACTTAAATTAATTTTGTATGCCTTTGCGAATGCCTTTAAAATCGGAATCATCATAAACCGTGGCATCTGGAACATGGAGAAGTAACCAAACAGTTTGGAGATCAGGTTTTTAGGAAGGAGTGTTAGAAACAAAAGATAAATATCTTTAAATATTTCGTATCTTGCACCTGACTCAGAAAGGTATTTTTTAAGTTCAAAATTGGCCGATTTCCCAAGTAACATAAGGGAAACTAACAGAGGAATGCTTGTGATGACAGCAGCAATATAACCCCAATGCATTACGATACTAAGGACATCGATTCCATATTTTGTATAAAGATAAGCAAAGCCAAGTGTTGAACCGATGAACAACATTCTAAAAAAATTGGCAAACTTTTCACCAAATACATAAAATGCATTTTGTTCTCCGCTATAAAACCAACCAGCAAGGCTCAAAATTCCAAAACATAAAAAAGAAACAAAAAACAAAATTGCAGGTAAAGATTCTTTTTGTTCTAAAATTCGATTAGGGAAAGCCAAAATGGTTTCTAAATTAACAGCTCCATACGAATACAAAACAAATCCAACAAGAGTGGCCATCACAAATCCTTCAAAGAAGGAAGCAAGCATACTCACTAATCCTTGTTTTGCGGCGTAATCAGTGCGAACCACACCTGCGATTCCAGAAGATTTACCAACAGCCGTTTCCGTAGACAAAAAGAAGGTACTCAAAGATGCGGAAAGTGCTCGCAAAATTCCAAAAGCACCACCACCTTGCAGCGCTTTGATGGAAAATGCTTCTTTTGTAACATCAGATAAAAATCCAAAAAAAGAAATCATCCCACCAGAAAACAAGGACACATATCCAAAAATAAAAAGAATGATACCAATGGGCGCTAAAATGGAAGCCGCCCTACCCACACGCCTAACTCCCCCAATCACTATAAAAAGTAAAATGACTGAAATGGAGATGGGGCCGGAAAGTCCGGAGAGATTTAATCCTTCCTTTGTGATATAAGTCAGTCCAACAAAAGGAAAAATTCCACCAAACAAAAGTACTGTGACCAGACTTGCCAATGAAAAAGCTACGGCAAGCCACTTAGCTCGTAATGCTTTTTCGATAAAATACATGGGGCCAGAAAGATAACGCCCACTAGGGAGTTGGTTTCTAAATTTTACAGCAAGTGTCGAGGACACAAAACGAATGGGCATCACAAACAAACTCATCACCCAAATCCAAAAGAGAACGCCAATTCCACCATAGGCGATGGCAAGGGCTGTTCCAATGACAGAACCGAGAAGGAGGGAAGATCCAATGCCCGCAAAGAAGGCTTGCGAATGTACGAGTTGGCCCTTGGAACCTTTGAAGTCCATATTCCCCGTAAGGATTTTGAGAGCTAAAAAGAGAAAACGAATTTGCGGAAATCCTAACCGAAAGCTCAAATAAATGGAGGCGATCAGGATGAGATAGAAATAAGGGCTGAGAATGTCAGATCCTAAAATCAGATTAAACTTAGATCCGTTTTGAAAGAGTGTTTCCATATTGGTTCTTCCTCACGAAATTGGATGAAATTGTTATGTCAAGATGTATTGTGATTCTCCCGTTTCTGGTTTTTATGATTTCTTCCGTTGCCCTTGGCTCTTTAAATGCAGAACCTTCGGGGATCGAGGTGGGAATGAGGTATGGAACCGGAGAAAGAGTTCCCGGTCGTTTTGATGGAGACCTGAAACAATTTTCTTCCACCTTTAACCCTCTTATTTTTTCCAGTGTCAGTTTGAACGGCGGTAAATCAACAAACCTCTATGAAGGATTTGTTCGGTTCCTTTTGGATTCACGTTCAAGGGTGGGTTTTGTGGTTGGTCGAAATGACTGGCAGATGCTCCAATTAACAGAAGTTACAAGCGATCTTTATTATACAAAACTTCGTTCGGAAATATATTCCTATCATGTCCTCGGGATGTATTATTTTACCATGCCTATCTTTCGCAATTGGGAATGGGAAAATGGACTTGGGGTGGGTTTTACTTCTGCGGATTGGAACATTTGGGGTTACTCCATTGGGGAAGCCGCTCCGAACACCAGATATTACAACCAAAGAGGGAGATTGAGAGGGAGTGGACTTGCCTACCGTGTAGAAACCGCCATCAATCGAAGGTTATACGAAGATACTTTTTTTCAAATTGGACTTGGATACCACCATGTCGCCATTGATAAGTTTAGCGGGAACTACAATGGGGAAATGTCGAGTTTTTATATTCGAGCTGATGGACGGGTAGGAGTGATTGATGATACGAGAATCATTGATGCCACTGTGAGCACTGCACAAACTTTTAGAAGGTTGGATATGAATTCGGGATCATGGGTTCTTTATTTTTCAGTGTTCCAAAGGTTTTTAGATTGACGATCCTTCTAGAGAAGTATCATGCTTTAAGAAAATTACATGAAATCCTCTAAAATCATTACCATTGGTATTAAAGAATTGGCTCACCAAAAAGTCATCCTTGCCGCTTGGTATAACTTTCTAAAAGAAAACTTCGATGCAAAAAAAGTTTCTGCGGAAGAATTCACCCAGTATCTACAGGCACATGTGATGTATGATTTGGACAAAGATCAAATTGAATTGATGTTGTCTGGATCGGAACCTCTTTTAGAAGATTTCAAAAAGTCAATTTTTGGATGAACCTCCAAATCTTCGGAACCAAAAAATGTAAAGACTCAAAGAAGGCGCAAATGTTCTTCCAAGAGCGACGCGTAAATTTTCAGTTTATCAACCTCCAAGAAAAAGAAATGAGCAAAGGGGAACTCAGATCCATCTTAGGAAGTGTAAAATTGGATGATCTGATCGATACAGAATCAAAGGTTTACGAGGACAAAAATCTAAAATATATGTTATACGATAAAGAAGAGGCCCTACTCACGAACCCCCTTCTCTTCAAAACACCAATCGTAAGAGATGGCAAACGCGCCACCATTGGATTTGTTCCTGAAATTTGGAAACAATGGATCTTAGAATCTAAAAAATAAATGTTCGAAACAGTTGCCCAGTCGGTAATTCACAAACCTGTGAAAGATGTGTTTGCGTATGTGCGAAATATGCAGAACCAAAGTATATACAATTCCAGTATCATTTCTTCGGAAGTGATGAATGGAGAAGCAACAGAATACAGAGTCAAAATCGATTTAGGGATTCTCAATTTAACAGAAACATATGTGATTCAAGAAATCATAGAAAACAAACTGATTGTTGCTAGTTGCAAATCGAATGCGATGACATTTACCGATAGTTATGAATTTTCTGATTCTAACGGTGATTGCCTACTCATCGTCAAAGACAAAATGGAACTCAAAGGCCTTTTTAAACTGAGTGAAGGGATTGTAAAAATGAACCTAAAAACTCAGATGAATCAAAACTTACTTTCTTTAAAAAAAATTCTAGAATCTTAAACGTTAACTTCCTTCTTTTTTCTGTTTCGAAAAACCCTTTACCACATCTGGTAAAAACGGGAGAGAACTATTGATCCGATGCATTTCTAATGCAGGCCTAGCCGGAATTCCAAAATAAACTGTTTTTTCTTTGGAATCTTCTGCTAGTCCAGAAAGCCCCAAAAGAATGGATCCTTTTTTCATCGTTAAGTGTTCCGCCACTGCCGATTGGCCAGCAAGAAAACACCCATCTTCAATGGTCACTGATCCTGCAAGTACCGTTGCTCCCGCGATGTACACATAATTCCCTACACGACAATTATGGCCCACATGTACATGGTCATCAAATTTAGTAAAATTTCCAATGGTTGTTGATTCCAGAGCAGCACGATCTACCGTACAATGTGCACCCATTTCAACATCATCGCCAATAATTACGTTTCCAATTTGTGGAACCTTATAACGAACGCCCGCATAATCATAAAAACCAAAACCATCGGCTCCAATCACAGTGTTCGAATGGATCAAATTTCTTTTTCCTAACTTACAATTGTAATAAACAACTACCCCTGATTTTATTACAGTTTCTTCACCAACCTCGACGTTTGGTTCCAAAACTACATTGGGATGAATGACGGCCCGGTCACCGATAACAACATTTTCTTGAATGACGACAAAATCCATGATAGTGACATCTTTACCAAGTTTGGCGGTAGGATGAACACTTGCTTTCGTAGAGATAGAAACCTCACTTTTGGGTTTCTTTTCGAATAAAGAAATGACCTGAATGAATTTTACCTTGGAACCTTCTTCGGGAACTATAATGGCATTCGGGAATGAGGAAGCTAAAGAATCAATGGTAAGCGCAATTTTTACATCTGCCGATTTTTTGTGTTTGGCTAAATACTTTTTAGAAGCCACATAATAAATGCTACTAGGATCTACTGGTGTGTGGTGTTCCAAATCTTTGATACCACTAATTTCCAAATCACCAGAACCGGTGAAACTTGCACCTAATCGTTCAGCCAAATCTTTCAGTTTCATTGATACACCTTAGACTTGAAAACTACTTGGAAGGGACATATTTCAATCACAAATTTAAAATCTATCGTATTGGAATTTTTCCAAACATCCGATGATCATAATATGTACTATCAAAAACTAAACAAGAGCCTTCGTTTGCTTTTGTTAACTTACACTGTTCAATATTTTTTGTTCACAAATGCATTGGTAGCACAGGAAGGAGTGGTTTTCGAAAACCCTTATAAAAAAACTGAAACTCTATCCGAACAAAAATCATTTACCATTTATTTTGCAAAAGATTCTTCAAAAATACCAAAATCGGATTTAGTTCGATTACAAAATACTGCAGATTTTCTAAATCAGAATCGAAATTATGAAGTTGATATTCATGCACATGCAAATGAAGGGAAAAATGCAGCAACCGATTTGATCGTTAGTGAAAAAAGATCTTTAGAGGTGGAACGTTTTTTACTAATTCATTTTGTAGAACCAAACCAAATTAGAAGATTATTTTTTGGGAATTCCAAATCACCAAACAAAACAAAAGAACACCAAACACTAAATCGGCGAGTAGAAATTAACGTAAAACCGATTCAATAATCGGATCCTTTCCAAAATTTTAAATCATCGATATCGTCGATATCACCTAGTTCATCCATTAACGAATAGGTTTTGTTTTCTTTTTTTATGGAATCAATGGTCAAAGAAAGAACGTCTTTTGTACTCCACGGAATCGAATGAAAGAGAAAAGGCGAAACCTCTTTCATTCCAAGAAGATAATAACCTCCATCCCGAGCAGGACCAATCACAAAGTCTGACTCATCGAGTTTTTTGTAAGCATCGAGTAAAATACTTTCCTTTAAATAAGGGCAATCCGTTCCAATGATGAGAATCTTTTTGGCTCCCCTTTGAAACTCTTTTCGAAAAGCCACTTCCATTTTAAAACCAAGATCTCCTTTTTCCTGGACTTCATTTTCAAACCCAAACCCAAAATCATATAATGGATTTTCTTTTAGATGATCCCAATACACTATTTTTTTAATACTGAGTTTTGATGTGACGGCAACTGTGATTTTAAGTAACTCGAAATATATCTTTAATGTTTTTTCCTCTCCAATGGTAACAGAAAGGCGAGTTTTCACTTTCCCCAATTCAGGTTGTTTGGCGAAGATAATTAATTTGTTTGAATCCATAATAACCTAAAACTAAAATTGAAACCAACCAATGGATATATACAAAACGACTATCAACATACAATCCATAAGATAAAAAAGCAATAAAAGTGACAGCGACAACCAACTCTTCATTTTTCTGAGTGTATAAAACAAAAAATACCCAAGGAATCCAATACCAAGGATGGATCACTGGTGAAAACAAAAGGAACAATGAATAAATAATCAAAAATCGAACTGGTAATTCAAAGTTTCGAAACATTCCCTTTTGGAAACAGAAGAAATAAAGAACACTCACTACCACAAACGATATAATTCCAGAAAGATATTCCCCCTGGAATGGGTATAAAATAAAATAGAAGAAGGGTTCAAATAAACCGGCAAATCGAAAGGAATGAAAGAATAACCCTAAGCCTACACTTCCTTGTAAAAACAAATCAGAAAACACTGTTACTTTCCAAATCAAAAGGGAAAACATGGTGATTAAAAAAAGACTAACTAATGCTTTACGATCTCCCCGGAACCCAAAAACCAAAAGGAAAAAATTGAACTTTAATTGAGTCAAAAGAAAAAAAGAACCAATCTTTTTAACAGTAGATTTAGATAAAAACAAAAGAAGACTACCCGTAACCAAAAGAATTTCGGGATGCATTTGAGAAATTCCTTCAAGAATCACAATTGGATTTCCAAAGTACAACCAATACACTCCTTTGGAAAGGTCAGGGTATAATTTTCTGATTAGAAACAAATTCAAAACATCGAACAAAATAAATAAAATTTGTACCCCTAAAAAACTATTTTGAACTAGAGACCCAAGAATTGTCCCTAAAGCAAAAAAACACTGTAATAACAATGGATACACAGAATAATAACTTGGACTATTCATATTGGATAAAAGAAAATCCAACCCAAACGAAGTTGTATCCACAAATTCAATCAGTTGCTTTGGAGTATATAAATAGGGAGAAATTCCTTCTAAAAATATTTTCGCATCAAAAAGATAACGGTAAACATCATCGCTCCATACGGGAGGGGCCCCCACCACAACTAGACGTAAAAAAATGGCATACGTTAGGAAACAACGAAATCCATTTCCAAAGATAGAAAGAATATCTTTCAAAAAGTAAAAGTATATAGGTAATATCAAAGAAATCACAAGAATGATACCAAAGTCATTCCGATTTCCAAAATGAACGGATCCAAAAAGCAATACCGGGTAAAGAATCAAAAGTATTACTTTTGTTAGTTTATTTTTTATGGGCACCGAAGAGTAACAACCGAAAAAAAGTATATAAAATTTTGATTCCCACACGAATCGACATAGAAACGGTTCCTGATATCTTAGACACACCGGCAAATCGTTTTCGATAGTTTACTGAAATCTCTATGATATCCATCTTCAGTTGCAGAGCTTTGACATGCATTTCAATATTCCAACCCCAAGTTGGATCTTCCATCTGCAATCGAACCAAAGATGGATACCGCAAAATTCGCAGTGGCCCCATATCCGTAAACTTACGCCGGAAAAAAATAAGAATCAAGAAACAAGTGAGTGCATTCCCAAATATTTGAATGGGAGACAAAGCACCTTTTTCGACAACACCAATGGTTCTGGAACCAATCACCAAATCTGCTTTAGTTTCCTTTATCACATGGATCAGTTTTTGGATGTCCTTTGGGTCATCTGAACCATCGGCATCACAGAAAAGAATATAATCCGGCTCTAACTTTGTATTTTTGATCCAATTGAGCGCAACAAGACAGGCATTTCCATAACCAATCACGGGGCAATCCAAAGTGAGAAGTCCCATTTTTCTCACGATCGTCGGTGTTTGGTCCCTAGATGCATTATTCACTACAATAAAACTAGATTTTGGCAATCCAGAATTCGCAATTAATCCGTTTAATGCGCGTTCAATGCCACTTTCTTCGTCTCGTGCAGGAATGATACAAAGAACATTACTCACCCTTTCTTTCTGCATTCCTTTTGAATAAATCTTCTAAAGGAGTGTCTTTTCTAGATTTAGTATTTACATGATATAAAGACTCAATGACGAGGGAACTATGAGGGTATAATTCTTTTATCTTTTCTACTTTTTCTTTGTATGGAGAAGTCAGGTAACCCGAAGACAGACTCATATAATCCGAAGTAACATTCTTCAAACGAACATGTGTTGCTTGGAAAAGATAAGAAACCACTGGAAGATCCGTTTGTTTCAACTTCCAAACATATACCTTCCCCGATGGGATTCTTGTATCATTTACTTTTTTTGCCTGAGGTGACCAAGACCATTCCTGACCAATTGTTGTTTCCGTTTGGAAAATTGAATTTCCTTTAAAATCCAAGCCGACAAGTGACAAACGGTAAAATCGTTCTGGGTCTCCCGTTGTCACATGGTGATCTGCATTCTTATTTTTAATTTCGATTTCGATGGTTTCATTTTCTACTTTCAGACGAGAAAGAACAATCCCAGGTTTATAACCCAATCGAATTTGATCGGGATACAAATCGAATCTTTTCGGAACACCACCACCAATAAACCCATGTTTGTGAGAAGTTCGAATCGGTTTGTTTAGCGAAGTTTTGACAAAAGAACGACGAACTTCCGGTTGGTGGCAAGAAGAACAAGTTTGGCTGGAATGTGTGGCTTGTAACTCTGTCCCTGTTTGAAAAGAACAAACGAGTGATTCATTTAAAGTATATGTTTCATTATGACAATCATAACAACGGTTTAATAATTGTTTGCGATCAATTTTAATGGGATGAGGAGGTGAAGTCCCACCGGTTCCACCTATCACATAACTTTCTTTTGTCTGCGAATCCACTCTTACATGGCAAGTGGCGCAGGTAACCCCTTCTTCCTTCATATCAGGATTAAAATTAGGGTTTGGAATTTCAACAGGTCGAAAATAATCTCCATTACGTAAACCAGTGATGATGGTTTCTCTTTGATTTTGTACTGGAATATGACAGTTCAAACAAATCCATTTAGGAGAACTTGGTTTTGCAAGTTCTGATTGGAATTGGATATCTGTAAGGGCATTGGCATGGGTAGAACGTTGCCATTCCTCATAAATTTCTGTATGGCAGTTCCCACAATTTTTGGCAGTGGTAGCTCCTACTCCTTTTAAATCAGGAAGATTCTCGATTGGTTTGGCCCAAATTTTACCAGGGAACACTTGTTCAATGGGAACCTCTCTTTGGTTCAGATAAAGAAATCCTCCAATACTGAATACGATTAACACCAAAAGGAGGATGAATAAATTTCGTTTCAATTTTTAATTTCCAGTTTCCAACGGAAGTTTAGGATCATTTGACCATTCCCACATAGATCCTGCATAGTTGTATGCATTATATCCGTAAGTGCGAAGGATTCCAACCACAAAAGCAGAACGAACCCCACCCGTACAGTAGGCAACAATGGGTTTTTCTTTTTGAATGCCTAACTGTTTTAAATAAACTTCAACCTCTGATTTTGATTTGATATTCCCTTTGGCATCAAACAACTCTTGGTAAAAAAAAGATTTAGCACCTGGTATATGCCCTCCTCTAGATTCCCCGTATGGTGTTGCTCCTGTAAACTCTCTAGGTTCTCTTGTGTCTAAAATTTGGTGTTGTTTGGATGGTAATCCTTTTAATATTTCCTCTTTAAAGATAGCAGCAGAAACTGAGGTTTTGTTTTTTGCAAAATGTGATGTGAGCGCCAAAGTTTCTGGTTTAGGATTTGTTTTTTTCTGGATTTGTTTTTCATAAGAGGAATACCCCCCATCAATCCAATAGGTTTGTCTGAACCCGGCTTCTCTAAGGCTCCAAACAATTCGCCCTTCTTCTCCCCAACCAGAATTTCCATCACCTAACACTAGAACATTATCATCTTGTTTGAGGCCTAAATCGTTTAGTTTTTTACGAACTAATTTTAGTTCCAATAAATCTCCCTTATTTGGCGTTTCGGTGCGAGAAAGGTCTTCCCAAGACAAAAGAATCGCTCCTGAAACTTTGTTTTTCAAACGAGGCAAAGAAGAACGAGTGTCTAGAATTTTATATTTTGGAAGCGAAAGGGCCAATTCAGCAGAGAGAAACCAAGGAGAGTCCACAGGTTTTGTCAGAGGGACAGAGGGCCCAGCGCTTGGTTCTCCGAAGAATGCCCCAAGAAGAGAGAAAAAAAATAGATAGATTCCGTAACAACGTAGTACTTTCACGAAAATTCCCCCGAATTTATAAAGTCTTTCTCTTTTAAGACGAAATATCGTCAATAAAATAAATATTTCATCCAATAAAGCGAATTTTTCTTGATAGAAGCAACCCTCCTCGTACTTTGGAAAGGAATGGAGGGCAATATGAAAATTGGTTATTATCCGGACGTGGTCAATGAAAATGTCACAAGGATTGTCGCCTCGACTGTCGTATTCCTTGGTGTTTTTGCGATTCTTTTTCCGAACCCTTATGTGCTCGCACTCTTACTTGCCGGGTTTACTTTGCGTTTGAGTTACGGGCCAAAGTTTGAACCGTTTGCTTTTTTTACTTCTAGATACTTAGTCCCTTGGCTCGGAATTTCTTTTGTAGCCACAGCAGGACCACCCAAACGATTTGCACAGCTTATCGGTTTTTTATTTAGCGTCGGTGCCATTGTGTTTTTTGTTTTGGATCTAAGATTGGCTTACCAAATCACTTTAGCAACTCTCGTTTTTTTTGCGTCACTCGAATCTTTTTTAGGATGGTGTGCTGGTTGTTTTGCATTTGGTTTACTGATGAAACTAGGAGTGATTCCGGAAGAAATTTGTGAAAGATGTAACAATCTAAATTTTAATAAATAGTTTTCGTTAATACATTGTTACAATGGATTCTATTTATAAGTATTTCTTTGGTTACCATTCTCTTTTTTTGGATGGTAACCCTTCCTAAATCTTTTTTTAAAAAATACAAAACAGAAATTTTTCTCATCGGCCTTAGCCTTCGTGTTATATTTATTTTTCTTCCTCCAGTTTGGGAAGATGATTGGGCGAGATATTTATGGGAAGGAAATTTAATTCGAAACGGAGAGTCTCCGTATGAAATAGCTCCTGAAAATTCATTTCAAAAATCTAACTTAAGTGAAATAGAAACGGAGATTTTATCACAAATCAATCATCCGGATTGGACAACGATTTATACACCTTTTGTTTTATTCTATTTTGCCTTATTTTCTCTAGGTTTTTCAGGAATTTTTTTAAAACTTAGTTATCTCATTTTAGAAACATTCAGTTTTTTATTATATTCGAAAGGTAAACCCTTCAAGTTTTCACTCCTGTATTGGATTTTTCCTATTTTAATCAAAGAAGTATATTTAAACTATCATTTTGAAATATTGATTCTTTCTCTTTTTTGGATTTTTTTAAATACAATCAAATATAAAAAATATACCCTTTCTAGTTTTATCTTTGGCCTCGCCGTTCATATTAAATTCTTTTCTCTATTCTATTTTATTTATCTGATTCAAAACTTACCATTTAAAAACTGGAAAAAACAATGGAAGGAATCGTTTTTTCTTATTTTATCTTTTGTATTTGGATTTTTTATTTTTTATTTTATCTACTACTTGATTTTTCCAAATTCAAACGATTTTGGATTCAACAACTTACTAAGATTTGGTGGAAGTTTCAAATTCAATCAGTTTTATGAACCATTCTGGGAAATATTTGGGGTCATGGACCTAAGAACATTTCCACTTATATTTTTATTGTCTACTATGCTGATTTTTTTATTCATCAACCTCCAAAAAAAAGATCGATTCCGCAAAATCAAATTTATCTCCGTAAAATTAGATTTATATTTTTTACTTGGGTATCTTTCTCTTTGTTTACTCCCAGTATACAACCCTTGGTATTTTTTAATCCTTCTTCCTATCCTAGTCACTTCAAAATCAGAAAGAATTTTTCCTTGGATTTTGGTATGGGTTCCCCAACTCTCCTACCTCACATCTTTCCGTTTGGGACTGGAATTTACCTATTTCTATGAAATCCCAAACTCCATCCTCCTATTGGAAGCCCTAATATCCCTAATCTGCCTCGCTTGGTATTTTACACAAATATTCATTTTACTTTACAAAATATCCAATATATCAAACATAGCCCGTAAGGGAAGTATTGGGTATGGAAACAGAAATTGAAAGTTTTTCTGCCACAACAGAAAACGAAAGAAATGTCGATGAAGTGTTAACGGTTGTCCTTGGGGAGACCTTGAAACGCAGAAGGTTAGAACTGGGTTTATCCATGGAAAAACTTTCTCAGCTTTCAACCGTTAGCCGAGGAATGTTAGGACTCATTGAATCAGGAAAAACCACACCCAGTATCGGGATCTTGTGGAAATTATCTAAATCGTTACGGATTCCTATTGGAGAAATGATCCCAGATCTTTTTGCCCAGTCCCCACGGTTTATCGGATCCAACGAAGGAAAACGCTGGATTTCCCCCAAAAATACAGCAGAATCTCGTGTTTTTTACCAAGAAGAAAGAGACCGACTGAGTCTTGTCGAATGGAAATTAAACTCAGGAAAGGTCACACAATTTAGTCACCTACCCACGGCCTTTGATATCAAAATCTACCAAGTTTCTGGAAAAACTAAAATCAAATTAAAAACCAAAGAAATTATTTTGGAACCAGCAGACAGTGCTTTCTTTCCCATTGCGGAACTAGAATCCATTGAAAATGAATTCGGCGAAGAATCTAAATTTCTTTGGATCGCGTCCAAAAAGGCTCGGTAAAGATAAAAAAGTTTTCTTGGAACCAAGAAATTCTAAAAAAAAGGAAAGGCCAAAAAGATGGACATCTCGGGAATATATTGAACAATATATAAGATATTAAGTTCAATATATAAGATTTACTGTTTTTTGTTCCGACCCCCTTTTTCAAACTGACCTTACCATGTTTCCTAACTCTGGTGCAACCCCTACAGGGGGGAAACGGGAATAAAATCGAAGGATTAACAAATGAAAACCAATCTACTATACAAGTCGATTGCTCTTATTACCGCGGGGTTCATCGGAGCCTGCGGCGGAGCAAAAAATAATGACACAAAGAACTTACTACTGGCAGCTCTTGCCCTTTCCTCTGGGATTAAGGTGAATAGTGCAGCCGAGTTAGCAAAAGAATCTAACGACGATTATAATCTAAATGAATATGGTCTCATCACTCCCTCTACTTTGGGTAAGTGGGTAAACAATTGGTCTGGGACTAAACCTGCTGGTGTTAATGGTAAATTAGTCATCTTACAAAACGGTGCCAGCGCTACTGCTGGAAAGGAATACATTGCGGGAAACGGAAATGACGTTGTTGTCTACAGTTTTACTTTCGCTGATGGAGCTAGTGCTCTAGATGGTGGAGATGGATTTAGTCAAAAACGAAGCAGTGGACTCAGTGATACTGTATCTATCATCGCCAATGGAACCAAAGTGGATACCATCCTTAATCGTTATGGAATTGATCCAAACAATGACTTAGTTGTCTTTGTTTCTTCTGCCAATGCCAACAGTCACGTTCAAGGAACACTCCGTGGATTTTATACATTCCGTTATTGGGGATTTGATCATAAAAATCTTGCCTTCTTAAATGGAACACTTCCACGACTTGCAGTAACGGATGGAAACTTTGTTCCGTTCAGTTCAACTACAAACACCCCACCAAGTTACACCAATCGTTATTCGGTAAAATCTCTTCGAGTTGATAACACCATTCTTATGTTACCAGTAGAAGATGTCATCACTGCCGTGAAAAATCCTAATAACGTAACCATTGCTGGACTTACTTCGAGTGTATTTATCTCAGATGCAAGATCTTCTTCTGGAAGTAGCAATGAATACAATGGTGTCATCCGAAGTACAACTTCTGAAGTGGCAGGTAAATATGTTGGTTTTGAAGGTCGCATCAAAGGCGCCAAAGAACTTAGATGGACAGATCTACTCGACACAGAATTTAGATTCAAATCAAAAGCAGATCTAAAAGCATATTATGATGGAAAAGGTTATCAAGTAGGACAAACAGCTATTCAGCTTTGCCGTACCAATAACAGATCTCAGGTGACTGGATTTTCATACATTGCGATTCTCGGATATCCTTCTACTTATTATGATGGAAGTTGGATTGAATGGGGTAGTTTAACAGGCGGCGGTCCAGCACCAAAACTGCCATCTGACTCTCCATACCGTACAGATCTTCCTGAAGTATCTGAAGTAATTACTTACAATGTGGCCGGTGACGTTGATCCAAATCTTCCAACAAACTTAAACACATTCGCTACTACTTCTAGAAAAATTATCGACGAAGATAAAGCTTACAAACGTTAAAAGAAAATTTAAAACAGAGAGGGATGATCCAACGTCCCTCTTTTAAAAATAAAAAAATCGATTCGCAGGGAAAGTTATATGAAGAACTTTATAACATTTTTAATTTTTAATCTACTTTTGATCTCATCCGCCTTCGCCTCTGGAGGAATTGGTGGTGGTGGTATCGCAAACATTCCACAAGGCCAAGATAGAGAAAAATACCATTTAGGAAAAGCAGTCTATAACCAAGATCTGACTTTAGAAAAACAACCGAATGTAAAATTGATCGAACAAGAAGAACGATTGGAATACTTACAAGGAAGTTTGCCAAATACAGAAAAAAGAAGGGTCAACCTTCCTGATTTTGCGGGAAAATTGACAGAAGAACAAATCACAGCACTTGAATATTTTGTTCAAGTTAGATTCAATGTGAAACTTCCAGAGAAAAAGAAGGAATAAACAATGAAATCTTTCTTTAACTTTATAAAATATATATCATTTCTATCCGTTTTTGTTACACCAAGTATTTACGCACAACAAGCTTGGGCTCCATACGAAAGGCAACTCTGGGTAAGACCTGTATTCATTCATTCTGAATACGATAGTGCTTTTCTCGCCGGACAAAAAGCAAAATATGATGATAACGTTCGTTTGTCGGTAGCTAACTTAGCCCTTGAATACGGAATCACTGATAGGCTTACGGCTGACTTTACCTTTGGATTTGGTAAGTTGGGTCGTCACCGGGTTTTTAATCGGTATTTAGGTTTACAACAAACTCCCGATGTTCCCGATAAATATGGATTTATGGATACAAGGTTTGGAATCCGTTACAAAATTTTGGACGAATTTGATTCTAAATACCGTTGGATGCCAACCATCTCACTTCGTATCGGAGGGATCAAACGAGGAGATTACGATAGAAACCCTCAGTCCCTGGGTGATGGTGCCAGTGGTGGAGAGGTAAATCTTTATTTGGCGAAAGATTTCGGAATCTGGGGATTAGGAGGACTTGGTGAGTTTTCCTATCGTAAAAGAGAAAACCCAGTTCCAGATGATATCTTGTATTACTCAGCCTTTTACAAACGTTTTTTTGAATCTTTGTTTTTGACTGTTGGTCTCCGTGGACAGGTAGGTCAAGGTGGTTACGCTTATGCTGACCCAAGACAACAACCACCATGGAACATGACTCGTTTCCCGCAGCCATCAGTTTATGGAGTGAATCCTTATGATGTTTACGTACAAAACGAACGGCCTGCATGGGGAAGAAAAGAGGATTTTCATAATGCGGAAGTTGGCTTAAGTTATCAGGATAGTTTCGGAAACTTCTATACCTTATTCTACTCAGAAACAATTGCAGGTTATAACACAGCAAGATTAAAAACTGTGGGATTTGCAGCAACACTCCCATACAATCTTTAAGGGTAATCCAATGAAATTAAAATATCTAACATTAATTAGTCTAATTTTCATTCAACTGATCGGTTGTAAAGGTCTGCCGGAGTATCTATTTTTACCACAAAGTTTCAAACTGGATTTAACTCCATTTTTGTTTCGTGTGTATTCTCCGGCGGAACTCGCAACTCTATCCAATACCGATTTTAATCTAAACGATAGCGGTCTAATAACTTCGACAAAATTTTCTAGATTTTTATCTAATTGGTCGAACAACCGCCCGGCAGGTGTTTCAGGAAATTTGGTTATTTTTCAAGTCCAAACTTCTGGATCTAGCGGTCGTTACGTGTTCTTTGACGGGAAACAAACCTTTTCTTATCCCATAGCCAATTTACCAGAAGTATTAGCAGATACTCGAGATGATGGAGTTTTGGCTGTCGATGGAATTGTACCTAAAGGAAAAAAAATTACAGACCTACTTACTAATTACGGGATTGATCCTGCAATTGATTATGTAGTGTTTGCCCAAGATACTTCTTCCCTTGCCAATCTTTCATCGGCAACTTTTGCTTATTACACTCTGCTCTATTGGGGTTATCCAAAGGAAAGGTTAGCGGTTTTAAATGGATCCATTGCAGATTTAACTGCATCAAATGCGATATTCACTACACCTTCCTATACTTATACAAATAGTAACAGAGGGTCTGGGACAAAAACCCTTTATCGAGATCATACGGTTTTACAACTAACGATTGGAGATTTAATTCATTCGATTAAAAATGGGAACACCAATTTTGAAGAAGTAGACCCTGTTCCGTTCGAAGGTTTTTATATCATTGATGGAAGACCAAATGCAGCGTATACGGGAACAGTAAATTCGACAGCTTCTGGTTCCAAATATACTAACTGTACAACAAAAACAAATTCGACGTTTGCAAGTAATACTTGTTTGGTAACTTTCGAAGGAAGGATCAAATCGGCTTCCAATTTGGTTCCGACGGATTTATATGATGGAACAACATTCCAGTTTAAATCTTTTTCCCAACTACAAACCTATTTGAATAATACAGGTTACCAATCGGGAAAACAGATTTATGTTTACGGGGAAGATGCAACCAAAGGTTCCCTCGTGTGGTTTATCCTTCATCAAGTTCTCGGAAAACCAACACGGCTGTATGAAGGTGGTTGGAAACAATATGGTGCCCTTGGACTAAGAACCCCTTCATCTGGGTCTAGCCCTAGTGCCATCAGCCAACCAGCTTCTTATTGGAGGACAGACATTGCCACTCTTTCAGAAAGTAATAACATTAACGCTGATGCAAATGTACCCAATTACCAACTAGATGTTTCCAGACAGTTTATTAAATCTGCAAACAAAATTAGATCAGAAGACAAAGCTTTTTTACGGGGGTCATCTTCGGGAGCTGCTGCAAGTGGTGGCGGTGGAGCACCGACCGGCGGTGGAGGAAATGCTTGCGGTGGTTAGTGGAATCAAATAAATTCAACGTATAGTGAATTTTCAAACATTCCAACTTACGAACATTTTTCTCTTTATTTTAATGTTCGTAAGTTGTTCTGATTCTAGTTTTTTACAATCTCATTGGAACCATCCAATTCCAGAACTAGGAACACCTCCTTCTCACTTTTCCACATTAGAAAAAAACTTAAATCCCCGAGCTTGTGGCACCTGCCATCAAAATCAGTTCCAAAATTGGGAAAAAAGTTTTCATGCAAAATCTGCAAGTCCTGGATTTTTATGGCAAAAAGAAATATTCACGCAGGAAGAATACAAATCTTGTTTGAATTGCCATTCCCCCTTAGCAGAAACAAAATTAGAAATTGATTCAAACTTCCAAACTCCCGAAATCATAAGTTCCAAATCTCACAACTTTCCCGATGGTATCGATAACCCGTCCATTCTTTGTGCTTCTTGCCATATTAGAAACCAAATTCGGTTTGGCCCTCCACCCAGAACGAATGTAACTAAAATCAAAACCAGCGGTAGTATGTCACATAACAGCTATGTTGTGAAAGAAGAATTTGAATCCTCGGAGTTTTGTAAATCCTGTCATGAAAGTAAAGAAACAGGAGTCCGCCTAAGTGGGAAACGACTGATGGAAGTTTACACGGAATGGGAACGGAGCCCCTTTGCTAAACAAGGAATCCAATGCCAAAACTGCCATATGCCTGACAGGGAACATTCATGGAAGGGAATTCACGATAAAACTTTTGTTCAAAATTCTTTAAAACCAATCTGGGAAGTGAAAGAACAAAATGGACAGTATCAAATCCAGGCAGAACTGAAAAATATAGGTGTGGGTCACAACTTTCCAACATACCTTGTTCCTAAAGTTTACCTACGTTTTTATGTAATTTTCAAAAACAAAAAATTGCCAATTCTTTTGGAAGAATCTGTTGTAGGGCGAGTGGTGAACACGGATCTTACGGAAGAATATTTGGATACCAGGATCAAACCAAACGAGTCTCATAAAGTTCGTTTCAATTATGAACCAAAAGAAAATTTAGTCAGCGAAATGATTTGGGAAATCGAAGTGGATCCTGACGAACAGTATGTCCGTAGTTTTGAAGAACAGTTAAAAACCAAGGCAACAACTCTTACAACGGATGCTAAAAAGTTATTACAAGAGTCCTTATCCGAAAAAAAGAACTCTCGTTATATACTATTTACTTTGAATTGGAAAGCGCCTGTTTCACTTCCAAAATAATATCATCAATATGTTCTAAACCTACAGACACACGAATGAGGCCTGGCAAAATACCAACAGCAACTCTTTCTGCTTCCGTTAATTTAGAATGAGTGGTTGAAGTGGGATGTGTTACCGTAGTTCTTGTATCACCCAAGTTGGCAGTGAGAGAAAACCATTTCAGCGCATCCAAAAACTTTCTGGCTCGATCCACTCCCCCTTTGATCACAAAAGAAACAATTCCACCGCCAGATTTCATTTGTTTTTTTGCAATCGCATAACCTGGGTCATTTGGCAAAAATGGATACCTTACCAACTCTACATCTGGAGATTGTGCTAAAAATTCAGCTAACTTAATTGCATTTTCAGAATGCCTGTCCATTCTTACGGCAAGTGTTTCCAAACTTTTGGAAATGATCCATGCATTCATCGGAGATAAGGAAGGTCCCGTGTTACGAGCCATGTAACGAATGGGTTGGATGAATTCTTTTTTACCTAAAATAATACCAGCAATCACCCTTCCTTGCCCATCCAAGTATTTGGTTGCCGAATGAATCACTATGTCTGCACCGAAGTCAGCGGGTCTTTGGATATAGGGAGAACAAAAACAATTGTCTACAATAAGAATGGCTTTTTTCTTTTTACAAAGTGAAGCGACCCAAGCCAAATCGACAATATCAAGACCTGGATTAGAAGGAGTTTCAATATAAACTATCTTTGTATTTTCTTGAAAGGCTGCTTCCCATAACTCAGGTTTGTTGATATCAACGTAAGTAGTTGTCACTCCAAATCGAGGAAGTATGTTTGCAAATATTTGATGGGTGGAACCAAAAATTGCGCGCGCCGATACGATATGATCACCTGACTTCACAAGTCCAAACACAGAAGTAAACACAGCAGACATTCCTGAAGCAGTGGCAATTCCATCTTCCGTATGTTCCAAAGAACACATTTTTTCAATTAACTCGGTGGTATTCGGATTAGAAAATCGAGTGTATTGGTTTCCCGTTACCTCTTCTGCAAAAAGTGCTCTTGCATGTTCCGCATCATCAAAAACAAAACTAGAAGTTAAAAATAGTGGGGTGGAATGTTCTTTTTCCCCAGTTCGTTTGGTTTGGATGCGGATGGCGTCAGTTTCAAAGTGTTCAAACATATCTTCTACCAAGGTCGGGAATGAAGCTCCGAATTCATCATTTTTTTTGGAAAATATCTGCTATAGAATCGGAATTAAACTAATATAACAGAATTTTTAAGAAATTTCTGCAATTTTACCGTCAATCATGTGGACACGCCTGTTCGCAAGACTCGCATAATCAGGGTCATGCGTGACAAAAAGAATTGTAGTTCCATCCTCTTTATTGACCCTTTTAAAAATTTCCATCACCTTATCTCCGTTAATGGTATCTAAATTTCCCGTTGGTTCATCGGCAAAAAGAAACTTAGGTTTTTGTACAAGTGCTCTTGCAATCGCAACCCTTTGTCCTTCCCCACCAGACATCTGGCTTGGGAACTTATCTTTACAATGCAGAACAGAGAAACTCTCCATCAAATGTAGGGCGTAATCTTCCATTGTTTTATGTGTACCCGTTTTTCTTCCTGGCATCGTAATATTTTCAAGTCCAGTGAGTTCAGGAAGTAAGTAGTGAAATTGAAAGACAAATCCAATCGATAAATTTCGCAAACGATGAATCTCTTTACTCTCCATTCCAATCAGTGAACTTCCATTCAATTTGACATCGCCACTGCTAGGGTTATCAAGCCCACTCACTATGTATAAAAGTGTAGATTTTCCTGATCCCGATTTTCCCGTGAGTGCGACAAAATCACCCAACCCTATCTCTAAGGAAACATCCTTCAATATATCTTGCGGAGGTTCTCCAAAAGACTTAAAAATATGTTTGGCTTCAATTCCTAACATTTAGGTTGCTCCTCGAATGATATCAACAGGAGAAAGACGACTTGCCATACGAGCCGGAATATAACTTGCAATCGATGCACTTAGGACTGCGATAAAAAATCCTTTTACATAAATGATCCAGTCCCAGGATATCATCATGGTTTTCATTAGTGCCTTTGAATTTTGTTTTGGGTCTCCAATGGGAATTCCATCTATATAATAACATCCAATAATTCCCACGAGGATTCCAATCACCGCACCCAAAGTTCCCAAAAACAAACCTTGAAAAATAAAAAGTTGGATTGTATCCTTTTCATCAAAACCAATCGAACGAAGGATGGCCACTTCCTTTTTCTTTTGGTTCACCACCATATTTAAGATATTATAAATTCCAAATGCAACTACAAGGATAATGGTAAAGGTAGTAGAATTTCGAACAATGTCTTGTGTTCTAAAAACTTGTAAAATACTTGCATTAACTTCGTCCCAACTTTCCACCTTGTCTTTGCTAAAGTATCGTAAATCCTCAGCAATTTCTGCAGCCGCACGTATGTCTTTAATTTTAACAATGATTTGCGAAATTTCACCACTTGACTTTGTAATACTTTGTACGGAAGATAACGAGGAGTATACAGTCACTTCATCGATGAGCCTATTTCCTGTGCTCAAAATTCCAACGACCTTTACAGGGATCAAATCTGTGCCGGGAATATATACCGAAATTGTATCTCCCATTTTGGCACCGAGTTTATTAAGAACTCCCTCCCCCATAATCGCTAGTGAAGTTCCACGAGATAAATCAGACAATTTTCCTTCGACGATATAATCACTTAAGTTTGTAACCTTAGGTTGGATCTGGGGATCGACACCAACAAACCTGGCCGGTGCCGTCGTTTTTCCATTCACAAAAATAACTTCTTTTGACAATTGGGGAGCAAACGAAAGAACTCTATGGTCATTGGAAAGTTTATCCATCCACCCAAGAACATTAGTTAACTGAGAATGATCGGTTCGGCCAGATGGTGGAGACAACCATCGAACCACTTTACCCTGAAAAAAAACATCTTCAAAGGTTCTTTCTGTAACAAGTTCGTCCTTAGGTGAAATTTTAATTTGTCCATCGGAATTTACTAATTGGTCAGTGATGACTGCTTGGAATCCTAACATAATTCCTGAAAATACAATGTAACCTGCAGTTCCGAGAACTATTCCAATCAGAGTTAGGATCGATTGTTGTGGCCTAGAAAAAATTTGCCTAATCGCAAGAAACAACATATTAATTTTTAACCAATACTTCGTCGCCTTCTTTCAAATCTCCTTGGAGGAGTTCACCAAACTCTGAATTAATGGCTCCAATCCGAATCTCAATTTTATCCTTGTTCCCTTCGCGAAACCGAGTTACTTTCCCTCTATCTACGGCAACTAACGGAACCAAAACGACATTTTCTTTGGAGGAAACTGCAATGGCTACATCCGTTGTCATATCAGGTAAAATACCTTCAGGAAGTTCATCTGCCTCAATCCTAACTAAAAATTGTCCATTGGAAGGATAAATCCTTTCAACTTTACCTTGATATACATTCCCTCTAATGGATTCAAAACTCAGTTGGACTCTCATACCTGGTTTCACACGTAAGGCAGATTCCTGATCGAGAGAAACAGAAATATATACTGATTTTAAATTTTGAATTTCTAATAGAGGAAGGCCGGGCATTGCCGTTTCATTTTTTGCTACATTGAGTTTTGTCAAAGTTCCATCTAATGGAGAACGAAACGTAATCCCTGAATCATTGGTAAGAAGGGCTTGGCCTTTTTTAACAGTTTGTCCTTCTTCTACAAAAATCTCACGGACAGATGCTGCGATCCCAAACTTCAAACTGAAGTTATCCACAGGTTTCACCGTACCCAAAGCGTAGACTGCTTCCACAAGAGACCCTCTTTCCACCAAAACTCTGTTTGTTTTAGAGGTACGAAAGAAAAAGGAAAAAAGTAAAATTAGAATGATTACAAAACTGACTAAAACAAAATATAGTTTTTTACGATCCATGATGACCTATTTGCCACCGATCGAAAGGATTTGAAAATTCTTTTTCTAAGGAAAACTATATCTTCAGAATCAATTTTAAAAGTTATTAGCGGGAAAGTCCAAATACAAACTCACCTTCCCTATCTTTGGCAGGTTTGTATTCCAAACACCTAACATCCACAAATTGACCTTTTTGGAGGGTATCAAAGGAAAAAGAATCAGCCAGTCTACCTTTGAGATAATTGTCAGTCACAAACCTTCCATCACTTTCGAGAATGGCTTCGAATGTTTTTCCAATCGCAGATTCTGCATATTTAGTATGAAGTTCTGAACTGAGTGACATCAGGTCTAACACTCTACGTTTTTTTTCGTCCCCAGGAATGGGATCTCCAAAAGATTCCGCACTCGTTCCTTTGCGGACGGAATATGGAAAAACATGTAACTTAGCAAAACCAAGTTCCACTAATAATTGTTTTGTTTCCTGGAATTCAATTTCTGTTTCGGAAGGGAATCCAACAATCACATCTGTTCCGAGGAATAAATTAGGAAGTTTTTCTTTGGCAAGTTCGATTCTTGTGCGGAATGCATCTGGATGGTATGTCCTTCGCATATCTTTCAATACTTTACGGCTTCCACTTTGGATGGGAATGTGTAAAAATTTACAGAACCTAGGATGTTTCATTAAATCGATTAATCCAGATCCTACGTCAGGTGGCTCAATGGAAGAAAGGCGAATGCGCGAGTATTCTAAGATTTTTAAAATATCCTCTAAAAGATTTAAAAATCCTTTTTCTCCATTTTCTAATCGGTACCAACCCAAATTAACACCTGTTAACTGAATTTCACCAACCCCATTGTCTTGTAGGTATCTAACTTGGTCTAAAACATCATTATAATTTCTACTGACACCAAGGCCGCGTGCAGCAGGAATTTTACAATAGGAACATTTTCTGTTACATCCATCTTGGATTTTTAAATAAGCGCGTGTATGCCCTTCTGGTAAAACATCAGAATAGGAGAAACGATCGAAGGATAAGTTAGTTTCGATTTTTTTGCCTTCCCAATCCTCTAGGATTTTATAAGGAAGGGAACTTTTTTCTGTATTTCCGAATACTCCAAACACACCAGGAATGTTTTGTAAAATTTCTTTGTCTGTTTCTGCATAACAACCCGTTACATAAACCTTAGCTCCAGGATTTGTACGAATCGCATTACGGATGATGTTTCTATTTTTTACATCGGCTTTGTTTGTCACGGTACAGGTATTGACAACTATGTATTCGGCCTTTTCCTCAGCTTCCGCCAAGGAAAAACCTTTGTCTTTCAGAACAGAATACATACCGTCGGTTTCAAAAAAATTCAACCGACAACCGAGTGTATGGAATTTAATTTTCAAAGTTCGTTCAGTGCGACAATCCGTTTAGAATTTTCTTTGATTGTGTTACTTTCCCCGTTTAAGTCAGAAGCTTTTTGGATGCATTCTTTTGCTTCCGACAAATAGGTGTTTGCTTGGGATTTTTTACCCAATTTTTTATTCGATTTGTAAAGTGACTCTTGAACAAGAGCCAAGTTATTCCAGATTTCAGGAGATTTTTGATTTAGAGAAGATGCCCAACGTAAACTCACATCTGCTTTATCATAGTTTTTTAGATTATAATAAATTTTACCTTCTAACTCTAACATTCGAAAGTCACTAGGACTTCCTGCTTTTGCTTTTTCGATTTGCGAAAGAGCTGTTTTGGATGCTCCTCTCTCCGAAAGAGCCAACGCATAAAAGTATCTTACTTCTGGATTTTGTGGGTATAAGGGAATGGTTTTTTCAGCAAGTTCTATCGCAGGTTTCCACTTTTTATGACGGGTTAGAATCGCAAGACTTCCTTGTAGAAGGTCTTCATCGTCGGGTTTACGTTTTCTTGCTTCTAAAATGTTTTTATAAGAATTTTCAAAATCATTTAACTTATCATAGTTAAACGCTAGGAGCGCATAAAATTCGTAAGATGACTTTCCATCAGCCAAAAGACCTTTGACTAGTTCAATGGACTTGTTGTAATTTTTTACTTTATATTCGTCAACAGCTTGAAAGTAGGCAGAACCAACTTGTTCTTTTTCTTGGGAGTACAGGGATGTTACGAGAAGACAAGTAGTAGCAAAAGCGTAAATCAAATGTTTCATAAAAGATCCGAAGAGACTGTAATGGAGTTCAAATTGACCGAATCTATCCTGGAATGATAGGGTTCGATGGGGTCCAGGTATAGGAAAACGCTTCCCCCTTTAGAAAGCAAGTAATGTTCGATATGTTCCTCGGTGACGATTTCTGAGTCTTCGGTATACAAAATCGGGTTTTCTCCCGGGCCCATATGAACATGAAATTCTTGGGTTGTGAGAAAATCGGAAAGATTGAGGTATCCTGACCCAAAATAAAGTCCCGATTGGAAATAGTATTTATAAAAAACTTTAACTTCCGGGAGGATGAGATTGGGACGAATGTACCCTAGTTCGATCCGCTCAATGGTTCCAACGGTTCGAATTTTACGAAGTTGGAACCAAATTTTACGGATGAAAAAATAAGAAAACAGAAAGACGAGGGGAATGAGGATAGCCATTTCCGTTCGCCTTTCCGAAAGGCTCTCTAAACGAGAGCCAAATCTTTTTCCTCAGTGTTTGGTGAAGAACCATCATCTTTTTTAGGAGGTTCTTTGTATTCTGTCCAAGGAGTTTCCGAATACACAAGTTTACCTTCTACAAAATCAACTAGGATCTTTGTCGGGTTATCATAAACGCCTTTCAAAGACTGCACTGCCATATAGTCTTCCAATTCTCTTTGGAACACACGTCTGAGTGGACGGGCTCCATAGTTTTGGTCGTATCCAATGGTTGCAAAATGTTCTTTTGCCAATTGAGAAAGATCCACAAGCACTTTCTTTTCAGTCAAACGTTTGTTAAAGTCTTTTAACATGATATCCACAATGTTTACGATCTCTTCTTTTTTGAGAGGAGCAAAGTAAACCACTTCATCCACACGGTTGAGGAATTCTGGGTTAAAATGTTTTTTCAACTGTTCACGAGCTTGTTCGGCTTTATAAGATTCTCTTTCTTCTGCAAAGTCTTCAAAACCCAATCGTCCACCTTTCGAAATTTCTTTCGCAGCGATGTTCGAAGTCATGATGATGATGGTATCGCGGAAGTTTACCTTACGACCTTTGGTATCCGTTAAATTCCCTTCTTCCATGATTTGGAGTAGGATATTAAAAAGATCATGGTGTGCCTTTTCGATTTCATCAAGAAGCACCAAACTGTATGGTTTTCTTCTGACAAACTCAGTGAGTTGGCCACCATCATCATACCCTACGTAACCTGGAGGAGCTCCAATCAGACGGGAGACTGCATGAGGTTCCATGTATTCCGACATATCGATGCGGAGCATATTGTCTTCAGATCCAAACAACTGTTCTGCGAGTGCTTTTGCAAGTTCCGTTTTTCCCACACCTGTTGGTCCAAGGAAAATAAACGACCCTGTAGGACGTTTTTCACTTTTGAGACCGGTTCTAGAACGTCTGACGGCACGAGCTACTTTTTCGATGGCATCAGTTTGGCCAACAATACGATTTTTAATGTCTGATTCCAAATTGAGAAGTTTGGTATTTTCGGACTGTTCCATTTTTTTCAAAGGGATTCCTGTCCAAAGGCTGACCACAGAAAGAATATCTTCTTCTTCAATGGAAACTGCATAACCTTCCATACGTTCTTGCCATTGTTTGGTTTTTTCTTCCAATTGGCCTTTTTTACGATTCACTTCATCGCGAACAGCCGCTGCCTTTTCATACTCTTGGCTACGAACCAAATCTTCTTTTTTAACAGAAAGAGCTTTGATTTCTTCTTCGATTTCTTTGATTTCGTTAGGGCGTTGGCAGTTTGCTAGGCGGGCCTTAGCACCTGCTTCATCAATGATATCAATCGCTTTGTCTGGTAAAAATCGATCGTTGATATAACGGTGAGATAACTTCACAGCTTGTTCGATCGCTTTTTCCGAATAACGAACCTTATGGTGGGCTTCGTATGCTTTTTTCAAACCATCGAGGATAAGAACGGCATCATCTACTGAAGGTTCAAGAACCTTCACCATTTGGAATCTTCTTTCCAAAGCAGAATCTTTTTCGATGTATTTACGATATTCGTTATTGGTAGTCGCGCCAATACATTGTAATTCCCCACGAGCAAGAGCTGGTTTTAAGATGTTTGCTGCATCCACCGCTCCTTCTGCCGCACCGGCTCCAATCAGAGTGTGCAACTCATCAATAAAGATAATGATGTTTTGAGAAGTAACGATTTCTTTCATGATTTTTTTCAATCGTTCTTCAAACTCACCACGGTATTTCGTACCGGCAATGAGACTTGCCAAATCAAGAGATAACACTCGTTTATCGAAAAGTAGATCTGGAACCAACTTTTCAATCACAGCTTGCGCAAGTCCCTCCACAATCGCCGTTTTTCCCACACCCGATTCTCCTACAAGGACTGGGTTGTTTTTGGTTTTACGAGAAAGGATTTGGATGACACGTTCGATTTCTTTGGAACGACCAATGACCGGATCCAATTTTTTCTCACGAGCGAGTTGGGTTAGATCCCGTGCAAACTCATCCAAAATAGGAGTTTTACTCTTTTCTTGTCTTGGAGCCGCTTGTTGTTGTGTTTGGCCTTGGGTCGCACCTTGCGTACCTGTCGTTCCGCCCACAGCACCAGAAGGTGGTGCCCCAAGAAGTCTTAAAATCTCAGATTTAATGACGTTATAATTTACGCTGAAAGAAGATAGAGATCCACCGGCGATATTATTGTTATCGCGTAGCAATGCCAAAAGAATGTGTTCGGTTCCCACATAGTTATGTTTGAGGCGTTTTGCTTCCTCTTTAGAAACTTCGATCATTTTTTGGTATTTGTCTTGTCCTTGGCTTACATCCAAAAGCAAGGCACCAGAACCCTCACGAGTTCTTTTTTCGACTTCTTTTCGAAGTTCGTTCAAATTGATATTTAGATTCGTTAAAATCTTAATCGCGACAGAGTCCTCCTCCCGGAGAAGCCCAAGTAGAATGTGCTCAGGACCGATAAAATCGGAACCCAAACGTTTTGCCTCATCTTGGGCGATTTCGTTGATGACTCTTTTTGCTCTTTTTGTGAATTCCAACATGCCGCACCCTGCCTTTATTAATTAGACGAACGTTCTTTGTTCCCATCATGACCGTACCGGTTTAATAGGAGCCTAGTAAACCAAGAATTTTGTAAAACTTACGTTTTTGAACCACGGAAGCGTTCTTCCACGAAATTTTTACGACAAGAACTCGGTCTTTTCCGATGTTCCTAGTTCTATGATCGGTGGAAGGAGCAAATTCTATACCAAATTCAGACAATGTTTGTAAATTTGAAAAAAACTCAGAAACGGCTTCTGGCTCCACTGCAACCAGAAGAGAATCCCTCCTCCCCGCCCCCAAATTCGTCGGACAGGAAGAAACAAAACCCAGTTCCGGGTGGTGTGCCCAATTTTCCTTTTGGAAAAAAAATCGGTAAATAGAGAGGTCTTTCCCAAAACCTACCCATTTTTTCGCACGATACCATTCCTTGCCGGGAACAATTTTTTCAAAACGAATATGATCCTCTGACCCCAAATAAAAACCCATACTAGATTCAGGATTCTCATTTCGTGTTTCGGTAGGCAAAAGACCGTCGGGATACAGATATGGGTCCAGATGGCTACCAGCTAACAGCTGCTTTGATTTCAATTCAGAAGGTTCATAATAAGGAAAAAGATTCGATTTTAGATTTCTTGTGAGTCTTGTTCGTAAAGATAAAAGAGTTAAGGACTTTGTATTTTCTTTTACAAAGTTCTCTAAGGTTTGGATTTCTTTATCAGGAATTATTTTTTTTAGATTTGGTTTGGGATATTCAAAAACAGAAATACAATGGATACAACCGAACTTGCCGCTTTTACGAAACTGAGGTTCTTTGGTTCCGCAAAAACGACAAAAACGCATCTTATGTAACTGACGTTAGTTTTCCAGATACAATTCGGTTTCTTTTGTGAGCCATGGAAGCAAGCTCCAAGTCATGAGTCACAAGGATGAGAGAAAACTTAAATTCGTTTTGGAGTTCTTTGATGAGATCCATCAAATGGCGCGAATTGTCACGATCCAAATTTCCTGTAGGTTCATCGGCTAAAATCAGTTGCCTTCTTCCCACAAGTGCACGTGCCACACCAACTCTTGCACTTTCTCCACCTGAAAGTTGGGAAGGAAAACTTTCTGTTCTCTCCCCAAGACCAACTTTTTGTAAAATTTCAATCGCTCGTTGTTTTGCCAAACCAGGATTCATTCTAGCAATCAGAAGTGGCATCATCACATTTTCTAATGCAGTAAAGTCTGGCAGAAGAAGGTGTTGTTGGAAAATAAAAGAAATTTTTTCAGCCCGAAAACTTTCTCTTTGTTTTTCGTTTAGGTTTTTTAGGCTCACTCCGCAAACATCCACCTCACCGTCGTCAAACGAATCCATAGCCCCAAGGATATTCAGAAGTGTGGACTTTCCCACTCCCGAAGCTCCTTCCACAGATACAATCTCACCAGGTAAAACTTCAAAATCAAGGCCGGAAATGATATGGTACCTATTGTCCACAACCTGATAGTATTTTTCTAATTTGCGAACAGAAACAGTTGGTTGTACATTCATATTAGTCATTTCGTATTGTATCCACAGGGTTTAGATTGGCTGCCATACGTGCAGGGAAATATCCTGCAAGTCCAGAAAGGATGGTCGCTGCCGTTGTTACCATAAATATAAAGGAAATATCAATATCCACAGGGATATGATCGAAATAATAGATATCCTTTGGTACAAGTTCCACTGGATCCCAATCGCCTGGGTTCAGTAAACCTCCTACACCATTGATGATTTCAGAAATAACATTGATGATGACTTCGAGTTGAGTCGCAATAAAAATTCCAGTCATCCCACCAACAAGCGAAGATAAAATTCCCACTATCATTGCATTCAATGTAAAGATGAGAAGGATATCATTGGAAGCAAGACCAAGTGCTTTTAAGGTTCCAATGGATCTACGTTTGGCCCGGATGAGAGAGTGAACGGTTGCTACCATACCGAGGGCCGCAAGGACGATAAAAAGAAAAACAATGATGGAGATAATTGTTTTTTCAAGTCGGAGTGCTGCCAAAAAGTTTTCTTGTTCTTCGGCAATGGTTCGCACTGACCAAGAAGTATCATCTTGGATTTTTTTATTCCAATTGTCTTCGTTTAACCGAGATAAGATTCTATGTTTGGTCAACTTCAAATCATCAAGGGAACGAACCTTAATGGCAACTTGGTTGACTGCACCTTTCATTTTAAAAAACTCTTGGGCTTGTGGAAGGGATAAAAACACAAACTTAGAATCATAATTATAGTAACCAGTTTTAAAAAGTCCCGCCAAACGAAAGGTTTGAACATTGACTTGAACCCCACGTTCCACAGTGAACCTTCCACCAGGAACCGCCATAGTAATTTCGCGACCAAGCCCATACCCGTAGATGGCACTCATTTCTTTTCCAACAACTACCAATTTTTCAGAATTGATGGCTTGGATTTTATCACGATCGTATTGCAATAACCGAGGAAAGTTTGGAAGTCCATTTTCCACCAATTTTTCTATTGAGTCCACAGGGACCGCACGAATCATAATTGGATTAAAATTGTTATTACTTTGGATGAGACCATGGCTTGTGATATTTCCTTCCACAGAAACAAAAGACTCAGCAAGTTTTGGATCAGATTGCAGGTGCGCGATCACCTTTTCAAAATCATAAATCGCCCCTGACCCATAGGAATTCTCAATGGTAATGTGAGGCCCCCCTTGCCAGAGAGATTCTTTTACTTGTTTTTGGAATCCGTTGAAAATGGAGAGGACAACTACTAGGAGTCCGACTCCCACCGCCATAACAATGAACGACAGCCTGGATTTGATGGAGAGGAAACCCAGAACTCTGGACCCTCGGATGTAACGGATTGTGATTAAAGAGACGATTCCCATGATGACCTAATCTTTTTGACAGCTTTCTTCTAAAGATGGATACTGTCAAAAAAGAACCTTATGCCTGAGACACCAAACTATTATTCTGTCAAAGTAAACCTACGAGACGAAGCGAATATGGTCTACACCATGATTGCGGCAGTCATAGACCCGGTGGAAACCAAATCGGTGAAGTATGAGGGAGTTTCGTGTACAAGCCCACTGTCCCTTTTGCCCATTCGCTCCACGTTTCAGGATTTTTACAACCGGATGCAGAGGGTAATCTACAAAGGTGAACAACAAAAAAACATAACCAAATCCCTACAAGAGCTCATTAAAACCAAATTTGGGTCAGAAAGTTTCTTAGAAGAGATCCTCCACTACATGGATCACAACCTAACAGATCGTTTGGACTTCGTTTTTAGCGAAATGCACAAAAGGACTGCTGGAAATTCAGAACCAAAAGTAGAAATTCATTTCGAACTGATTTCTCCGAACGAAATGACAAAAACAACTGTGGATGAAGAAGAGATTGCAAAAAAAGAAGCACCCCCTCCCACTCCTGTTCCGCAAGCTTCTGGATTTTTAATTCCTTCTGACAAACAAATTGTACAGTTCAAATTCCAACTCTCCCCAGTGAACGGGACACCTCTCGTGGACTTAAAAGCAGGTGATAATGTTTATATCCGTTTGGTTCCAGGAGATCCCATCACCGATTCAATCATTGGCAATTTGGAACTCAAAGAAGAGTCGGGAGCCATCAAACAAATCCCAGCAAAAATCGTAAACATTTCGAATAACAAGAATTTTTCGGAAGTAGTCATCAAACTCAATGAACAAGTTTACGGTAAAATCATTGAAGAAGAAAACTCAGTAAAAATAAAAACCACTGATGCCCAACAAGGTGTTGCCAATATTATGAGTTCTGTTGCTTCCCCTACTGCTGCGGTTTCCAAATCAAAACAAAACCCAACACTTTCTGCAGATGAAAGTTTTCATTTGATGCCTTACATCATTATGTTAGTAGTCCTTGCCATTGGTATGATGACTATTTTTGTGATCTTATAATCTAAAACCTCTATGGAAAAATTTAAAAAACAACTTCCTATCTTTACCCCTATATTCATTGCACTTGTCATCATTCATTCACTGTTTGTTGACTATTCAGTCCAATTCCCTGAATACATTTCATCCGACGATTCCGGATCTGCAGCACAATCCATGAAACCACAAGTTGTTTCAGAAAATGGAGTATTGAATCGGATTTCTTATTTAGAATCTTTTTTGGTAGAATTAGAATCTAGAGAACTCCCTGTGGATACGGAACAAGAAGAAACAAAAGACAATATCAAACGTGTTTTAGTGGGACAAAAACTTTTACTAGGACTTTCTCTTTTCTATTTATTGTTAAGTTTCTCCGCAGCTGTGTCTTATGTTTTCCGAGTTTGGTTTCATAAGGTAATTGCAAATGTATTTTATCCAATCTCTTTTGTTTTTCTTTTACCAAAGGTATTTTTTCAACTCAACCTCATGGTTCAAAATGAGGTTTTTTCCTATTTCTATTTTGTATTTTTAGTTTGTACTTACATCTCAAGTATTTTGTCTTACAGATGGATTTTAAAAAACAAAGAATTGGCAGAGGGATTCCAAGCTTTACAATTTTCATCTTCCTTAGAAGAAGAAGGTAGATCTCCGAGTTCTACAAAAACAGGATCTATCTTTTCACCTGTCTTTCATGTTGCGATCATCATCCTCATTGGAATTTTGATTGGAAACTTAGTTTATATCCCGCTTTTTCTCTTACAAAAACACTATGTAAGCGAGTTCAGTTATTTTATTTTCTTTTTACTTGGGATTTTGTCTTTGTTTTATATCTTCAATTACAAAAAGGTTGGAGGAGAACCAAACATTAGCAATTGGAAAAATTTTGCAGTTAGTTTTGCTTATTTACAGTTTCGATTTTTAAGGAATAGTTTTTGGGCGATGTTTAGTACTGTTGTGATTGTTCTTTTCGTAACTTTTTTATTCAGCCTACTTCTCTTTAATATAGACCTCATCCAAAACAATTTAGGTTTGTTCGGGAAAGCCACCGAATTTTAAACAAACCCTAGTTACACGCGCGATCACAAAGAGTGCCTACCTAATGGCACTCTGGATCTTTTCCTTTCTGCACCACACACCATAACTGGCCGTTCGGATAATAAGTAACACGTTTCAAAAGTTCTCCTTCAGAATTATAAACTTCTGAAGCCTCTTTGGTTCCTGTTGGGTAATAATAAAACCACTCCCCAACCTTCTTATCATTTTCATAACTACCTTTTTCTTCCACTTTCGTGTCCGGGTAATAACGAACCCAATCACCTGTGCGAAAACCACCATCAAAGAAACCTTTTTCGTTCAAACGACCACTGCGAAAGTATCTTTGGTAAGAACCGGTTTCATTTCCAAGTTCCGCAGTTTGGATCCATAATTGTTTCTTTCGGTTTCCCGACCGATAGTTTAGTTCGATATACGGTTTACCGTCAGAAAAATGGAACTTCCAAAGGCCATCCCGTTCCCCATTCACAAAGTTACCTTCCATAATGGGAGTTCCGTTTAAGTAATTCAAACGAATGCTTTTTCCATTTGGTTGGCCAAAGGCATTCACAGGAACTTCGGTCACTAAATTTCCGTTTTCATACCATTCACGATAAGTGCCATCGGCTGTTAATTTATAGTAGTTTGTTTTTTTCTGATACTCTGCTTCCTTCGGAACAGTAATGGGTTTTGTTACTGTTCCCTTACATGGGCCAAAGACCAAACCGGCTAACAATACAAATAGTAATAAGGATACAAAGATCCAAATCGAACTGTCTTTAATGTGTGTAGATGTGGATGTCATTTTCATTTTTGAACTTAGTTAGAATTTCTTTAGAGATAAGAATTCGGTTGAGACGTTTAGACCTAATGGGCGTTAAATATCTTAAACACATAAGGATGGTTCCTTCTGGTTCTAAGGAAGTATATACGATAGGAGTGGTTTTACCAAGCCTCACAAGATAGTTTTTTGACATTTCCCGGATTTTTGATTCCACAAGTTCCGGTGCGAGCACCAGTTCTTCATGAAGGATTTGAGAACAGATTTTTTCAGCCTTTTCCCAATTGGAATTGATGTTTAAATACACTTTAAACTCATCCCAAACAAAATCCATAGTTTCGGAAACAATAAAGAATCGATGTAAAACGATATTGTAATTGGGGAAATGAATGAGCCGATTTGTGGATTGTTCAAATCTAGGGTCGGATGCAATTTCGAGTAAGGTAAACTTAAAAAAACCGATATTGACTACATCACCTTTGATGTTATCGAGTTCGATCCGATCCCCCACCTTAAAACCATTCCCTCCCATAATCATAAACCAACCCACCATATTCAACCAAACTTCTTTGAGTGAAATGACAATCCCCGCACCGGCAAGACCGAGGACAGTAGGTAGTAGAGACAAACTAGAAAAAATAACAGGGAGGTAGGCGATACCAAAAACCAAAAGGAATCCCATACGTGCCACTTTTCTACGATTGTATTCGTGAACCGCATCGGGGGCTGGTTTGATTCTTTCGACAAGAATCATGGTGACCTTATAAGAGAAAACAGCAAACACAACCATGTATCCAAATAGGATCATAGTTTCCGCAAAATCACGATTCGAACGAATGAGTAAAGTAAGTGGATTTAAATCCAAATAGAATTCTTTAAAACTACCGCCACCCATTTTAGAACTTTCCTTTTTGTCGTTTCAGAACTTCCAGAATGTTTTTTCGTTCTACAGAAACACCAAACTTTGGTTTACCGAAATCTTCCAGTAATACGAACTTCAAAGAACTTCCTTCCTTCTTTTTATCATGTTCCATATGTTTCAGAACTAATTCTGGTTTTTCTTCTAATTCCGTTGGTAATTCCAACTGTTTCATAAGAGTGATTGCTTTTTTGAAATTAGATTCGGAAAATCCTGCATACTCACGTGATAAAAGTAAAGCAGTGACAAGTCCAATGGCCACAGCTTCTCCATGAGAATATTTTTTATACTGGGTTAATGATTCAATCGCATGGCCGGTGGTATGGCCCAAATTCAAAACGGCTCGTAAACCCGATTCTTTTTCATCTTGTGCCACAATTCCTGATTTGACCCGAACGGACTCTTCAATCGCATAACGAAGGATTGCCGATTTTTCGGAGTATTCGGAACGTTTAGAATTTGCGATTTTTTCTAAAAAACTGCCACCGTCGAGGAATGCATGTTTTGCGATCTCTGCAAGACCACAACTCCATTCCTTTTCTGGTAAAGTGGAAAGTGTAAAGAGTGGTGCAAAAACAAATTCAGGTTGGTAAAAAGCACCCACCATATTTTTCCCAGAATCCACATTCACCGCAACCTTTCCCCCTACAGAGGAATCCACACAAGCGAGGACTGTTGTCGGAACCTGGACAAACCGCACTCCCCTTTGGTAGGTAGCGGCAATGAATCCAGCAAAGTCTCCGACGACACCACCACCAAATGCAATGATCACGGTCTTTCTATCGGCCTCTGTTTCAATGAGTTGGTTATAAACTTTTTTCACACGATCGATGTGTTTGTTTTTTTCGCCGGGTTTCAAATAGATAAATGAAAAGGAAACATTTAGAGATTTTAGTTCTTTAGAAATATATTTTTCATAGATTCCAGCAATTTCGCGGCTGGTGAGAACATATACTTTGGATACTTTAGAAAGAGAGTTTATTTTTTCCGCAAGGCCCTGGAAGTCTTCGTGTAATTCAATGGGGTAACGGAAACCCTCTCCAATAATTTCCCTTTCCGATAACTTCATGGTTCATTCACCCATGGGCTTGAAATATATCTAGGTTTATTTGAACTTTTGGCGCGAAAGTAATGTTTTATGTCAGGCCTGATGTCCATAGAAAGGATTTCTTTTGTTGTAAAATAACCAAATCCGGAAATTGCTTTTTCCTTTGGATTGAGAACCGGTAACAAATCTTTTACCTTCGTTAAAAAAACAATTTGAATGAGGTGGCGTTTTTTATCTGGATCAATGGATTCATTTAAAAATAAAAAATCGATTTTACTCACTTCTAAAGACAATTCTTCATTTAGTTCTCGTTTGAGTGCTTCCTCTCCCGACTCACCAAATTCAATTCCACCACCGGGAAGTAACCAATAACCGGATTGTTTTTTCTGCTGTTGTACAAGCAAAATTTTTCCCTTAGGATCTTGGATGAGGGCCGCGACACGAACTCGCATCGATTTGGATTTTAATAAAAATTCGATCATAGTATTTTTAAAAAACGTAAGGCCGCTTTTGCAGCCATTTGTTCTGCCCTACGTTTGTTCTTCCCTTCTCCGCTGGATTGGAAGTGGTTCTCACAAACCACAGAAACCTGAAACTCTTTATCGTGGTCAGGGCCCTCTTCTTTCATTACAGAATATTCAGGTAATTTTTTCCATTTCTTTTGGCAAAATTCCTGCAAAATGGTTTTATAATCTTTTGTTTCTTCAGCATCTTCTACCGCCTTTTCCATTGTTTGGAAATGGGGGATGAGAAAGGTTCGGCAACTTTGCAAACCTTGGTCTAAATAAAGTGCTCCTAAAAAGGCTTCAAAACAATCTGCTTGGAGATTGAGATTGGATTCTCCCTTTTCTCTTTCCCCTTTGCCGAGTAACAAAAATTCAGGGAAGCGGTAGGAGCGGGCTAACTTGGCAATGGCGGGAGCTGAAACCATTTTACTTTTTAATTTAGCAAGTTTCCCCTCTTTTCCTTTCGGAAGGGATCTGTATAAAAACTCGGCAGCTAAGATTCCAAGAACAGAATCACCTAAAAATTCCAATCGTTCGTTATCAGAAAGATAACGATCTGAGTCCTCATTGGCAAATGACCTATGAACAAACGCTAGGTGGAGAAGAGATATATCTTTAAACTGAGTTTTAGTGAGAGATTGAAGTTCTTTGAGAGAGGAAATTCTTTCGGGAGGGAGTTTGATTCGAATGGAGTCGGACAAGGTGCAAAGATCCGGGTTCCTCTATGAAAGGAACCCGGTTTTTGGATTGGGAATTACCCCTTAAGTTTATCGATGAATTTAATTACATCGCCTACGGTTTGGATTTTTTCTGCGTCTTCATCAGAAATTTCCACACCAAACTCTTCTTCAAGAGCCATTACTAGCTCAACTGTATCAAGAGAGTCAGCACCAAGATCATTGATGAAGTGAGCTTCAGGTGTAACTTCTGACTCATCAACACCAAGTTGTTCTACGATGATTGACTTAATTTTATCGAAATCTGCCATTTTATATCCTCCAGGCCACTGTAAACAGTGGGGCAAGTGTTAAATCGTTTTCCACCAGGCATATATGTACGCCTAGCGTTTTTTTAAAATGAAATTGTCGGAATTTTTGGCAAGTCTAAATAGATTATTTTCCTCTTGAAACCTTTGACATCGTTCTAACATCACCTAACGTTAATTAACCTGATCATACAAACGACTATTTGCTAAAAAAGGGCCCCAAGCAGTACAACACTTCTGAATTTCCAAAATCCTAGTCCGATTTCCAATGCTTTGCTCCATTTTAGCAGATTTAACTTCTGCTATAGTGGAAACAGCTTCCCCTATTCGTTCGTGATTACGAAATCATCCTTACGAATAAAAATTAAGGAGAATTCCATGATTCAAAATTGGACCCGATCATTCACAACCTTCCTCCTACTTTCCTTTGCGGTATCTTGTACAGAAAAGAAAGAAGACAACAATGCCTTACTTGCAGGTTTATTGCTATTTGCGGCAAACCAAGTCAAAGTCAGTTCTGCTACCGACTTGGTAAACGAATCCGCAGATGATTATAACCAAAACAATTGGGGACTCATCACACCACAAACCTTGGCTAAATTTGTGAACAATTGGCCTGCAAACAAACCAAGCCATATCACTGGTAACCTGATCATTTTACAACATGATGCGGCGAATCGTGTAACCGGTGGTGCAGCATTACCGTATGTAGCAGAAAATCCAAGCCAAGGTGTTTATGTATATCTTCTTGATGACTATATACTAGCATCCGGTGGTTCTTTTCGCTTCAACCAAACCAGAGATACTGGTTTATTTAAAGATTCAGTTCGTTACCAAGCCAATGGTCAATATGTGGATGATTGGTTGAAAACCTTCGGAATCAATCTCTCGAAGGATTTAGTGGTCTTTGCCGTAGGGACTGGAAATGGAATCACCGCTGGTGCCTATCCTGCCAAAGGAACAGGTGCAGGTGCTGTGCAAGAGATTACTCGTGGAGTGTATTGGTTGCGGTATTGGGGAGCTGATATCAAAAACTTGGCAGTTCTCAATGGTAACTTACACAGAAAAGCAACGGCAGCGGGAATTCCATTATCGAGCAGTCGATCAGGAATCAACTTAGAACGAAATGGTGGATTCTCAGTAAAACAGTTGCGAGTAGACAACACTGTCCTGACATTAGGACTCGAAGATATTTATGAAATTGCAAAATCAGGAGGAAATGCAAATCTCACTGGTCTTACCGCCAAACAACAGATTATCGATGCTAGGCCTGCCATACAATACGATGGGACTGCAGATGGATTGAATGTTGCAAGAAATGCGCTTGTAGCAAATCCAACAAACTCAGCTTACATCACTACGTCCTACCAGTCTTCTGGGGCACCATCAGCTTCAGCGGGGAACCAAACATTTGTTCCTTTTGAAGGAAATATCAAATCCTCAAAAACATTCCCATGGTCTGATCTTTTAAAAGATAATGCAGACGGATATGAATATTTAGATAAAGCAGCACTCAAAACACTGTTTAATACAACAAGGGCAGTTTACACTCCGGGAACAACGATCGTTAGTCAATGTAGAACCAATTTTGAGGCTCAAGTCAATGGATTCGCATCTTTGAATATTCTTGGATATCCCACTGTGTATTATGATGGTTCACTTGTGGAATGGACAGCTCTAGTCGCAGGACATGGAACCAGTGCCGTGAACCAAGTACCATCCGACTTTAAATGGAGAACTGACATTGGAGATGTTTCAACAAAACATTGGTACAATGAACCAACTCATGTGGTTCGTCCTAGTATTGATCTCACGGCAACCACCACAAAAAAATTCATCCAAGAAGATAAGGCGTATAAGTACTAATCTCTTTCCCAGTTTACACTTCGTCTCCTGGCATCTGCCGGGAGACATTCTTTTATCAGTTAAAATCCCTTTGCAAAAATGTTTTGTCTGACAGATTGTCATAATGGCAAGGAACGAAAAAGAAGAATCCATTCATATAGGATTCAAAGAAACATTAGCACTCATACTCCCGTACTTTCGAAAAAAACTTTGGGAACAAACAAAGTCAGTCGTTTGGGTTGTATCCTATTTAATATTATTCCAACTCATTGTACTCAGAATCCCCATTAAAGAAGCAGGAATCATTTCTTTAGGAATATTTGCCGTCATCCTCGGGTTAACCTTTTTTATGGAAGGTTTGTATTTAGGCATCATGCCACTTGGTGAAACAATTGGATTAAGACTTCCGCAAAAAGCAAACTTGTTAACAATTATGGTTTTCTGTTTGTTTGTGGGAATCGTTGCCACACTCGCAGAACCCGCCATCTCCGTACTCAAACAAAGCGGATCGGCTGTGAATCCCTGGGATGCCCCATTGTTATTTCATCTACTCAACGAAGGTGCGGATGTGCTTTTCCTTAGCATCGCGATTGGTGTTGGTTTTTCTATCGTATTTGGGATCATTCGTATTATTTATGGAATTTCTTTATCTAAGTTTTTAGTACCAAGTTTGATCGTTCTCATTTTGATCACGATATATTCCTTTAACAACGACAACTTAAGATTAATTTCAGGACTTGCTTGGGATTCCGGTGTGGTAGCCACTGGTTCTCTCACAGTTCCACTGATTGTTGCTTTGGGTCTCGGTGTATCCAAAGCATCACGCACAAGTGATACAACAACAGGTTTTGGTGTGGTGACACTCGCCTCTCTTTTTCCTATATTAAGTGTATTTGTTGTCGGCCTTTACTTTGCGCCAAAGTTACCCCAACCCATGTCCAAAGAAAAATTTTTTGGAAACGGAATTACTGTAGAACAATCCAAACTGATGTTTGGTGAAAAAAATCCAGAAACTCTATTCGGAATCAGCGAAAAAGAACAAAATTCACAACTATCCATTCACAACAAATTAGTAAAAATCATCGAAGGAATTTTGGAAAGTTTTTCAGGCTCTCTCCAAGCCATCATTCCTTTAGCCGGATGTTTGATTCTTTTTTTATACATCATCTTACGAGAAAGTTTACCATTCACCGATGAATTGTATCTGGGAATTTTATTTGTCTTTTTAGGGCTCGCTATTTTCAATTTTGGAATCTTTTTTGGACTCAGCAAACTCGGAAGCCAAGTAGGGAACAAACTCCCCTCTTCCTTTCGTTCCATTGAACTTACCGATTCCACACGGGAAATTAGAAACTTTAATCCAAAAATCGTTTTCACTGCCACCGACGAACAAGGGAAAACAGAAGATTTCTTTTATTTAAAAGATAAAAAGTCTTTTTCTCAAATTCCTTTCCGAGATAAAAACTACGATTCCCAATCAGAAATCTACAGTTATGTGCCAATCCATGGACCACTTTTTGGAAAAGAGGACAACCTCTTAGGATATTTTGTTGCACTTCTGTTTGCTTTTTTATTGGGCTATAGCGCCACACTCGCCGAACCAGCGCTAAGTGCCCTTGCAAATAGTGTGGAGGAAGTGACTGTTGGTACGGTTAAAAAGATGGTTCTCATCCAAGCGGTGGGGATTGGAGTTGGACTTGGTACTTTACTTGGAATTTTAAAAATATTTGTGGGGATTCCTCTTTTGTACATCCTCTTACCATCTTATATATTTTTAGTATTTTTAACCTTACTCAGTAAACCAGAGTTTATCGACATTGCTTGGGATAGTGCCGGGGTAACAACAGGCCCCATTACCGTTCCCCTAATCATTGTTCTTGGGCTTGGAATCGGGAATCAGTTGAACATTGTGGATGGATTTGGAATTTTATCCTCTGCCGCAATCTTTCCGGTACTGACAGTGCTCATTATGGGATTGTGGATGGAAAGATCACGAAGACAATCATTATCAAATATTGAGGCAGAAGAAAAATGAATCATTGCCAAGCCATTCGACTTACCGTTGTTGTTCACAAAGACATTGCAGAAGACGTTCAAAAAGTTTTTACCGATTTAGGTGTACCCTACTTCTCTCATGAACTCGGAAGGTATCCCATCCTCAAAAGAAATCATATTTTTCTTTTGAACCTATATTCCAGTGCTCAGTTGTATAATTTACCTGTTGTTATTTTTCAAGTGCTTACAGATAAAAAAACAGAAGATTTTTTATTCAACAAAATCATTGAATCGGCAGACCTTACCATTCCAGGCCATGGATCCATATATACTGAAGAAATTTCCGTATTTAGTCCGATGGCTGAAAATCTAGTCTACCGAAATCCCATCAAAACAAAACCGATGGGATTTACTGGGCTCACCGGAATCTTTTGTATCATCCAAAGAGGGGCCGCAGACACCATGTCGCATTACATCCTAGAAAATGGGGTGGCTGTTCCTACCATTACTTATGGTGTGGGAAGGGGCTTACGAGACCGACTTGGGTTACTCAGAATCACCATTCCCAAGGAGAAGGAAATTGTTAAGTTAATTGTCCATTCTTCTGACGCAGAACACGCACTAGACTTTATCATTGAAGCAGGGAAACTCGATTTACCTGGGAAAGGATTTATCTTTGAATATCCAATCAAACGAGGACTCATCAACACAAAGATCAGTTTGGATGGACCGAAACAAGCCGCAAGTATGGAACAAGTGATATCAGCTTTAGACCATTTGTATGGGAATATTGATTGGAGAAGGCAGTTTACGAACTTCCGAAAAGGTGCACGAAAAAGGAATTATTTTGAAGGTGTAAACATCCATCTCAATGCAAAAGAAGGCTCGGTTGAAAAAATACTGATGAAACTTTCTAAGTTAGGAATTTCAGGTGCGACCATTTCCCAAGATCGTTTGATTAAATTTGATGAAGAAAATAGTCTCTTTAACCCAGCACGTGATTCTGCAAATTTGCTCATCCCTAAAAAAATGTTAAACGAAGTGATTTCTGAACTAGAAACTTTAAGTTTTTTTGCAGAAGAAACAGAGGGGATTGCATACACAATGGAGATTCCAAGGGCATTTTCTTACCAATCGAAAGGAAATCAGAAAAAATAAAAAATCCCCTCTAAATCCGAATACCTCGGGAATGAGGGGATCCAATGTAACGAATTGAATTCTATCGCTACCACTAAAGTAACCATCACTTAAATTCTCGTGATGGTTACTTTAGCCCTAAATCTTAGTGACCGCCACCTGGTAAAAATCCACCACCATTGATATCAAGGATATGTCCTGTGATAAAAGAAGATGCATCAGATGCAAGGAATGCGATTCCGTTTGCGATGTCTTCTGGAAGACCAGCACGTTTGAGTGGAATTGCTTGCACCATACCGTGTCTGATGTTTTCAGGAATTGCTTCTGTCATTTCAGTTGCGATAAATCCTGGAGCGATTGCGTTACAACGAACCTTTCTAGAAGCCATCTCAAGAGCTACTGCTTTCGTAAAACCAATCACACCTGCTTTAGATGCAGAGTAGTTTGTTTGTCCAATGTTTCCGTTTTCACCAGAGATAGAAGAAAGGTTGATGATGGATCCACCATTTTCTTGTTTCATCATGACTTTGATGGCAGCTTGTGTACAGAGATAAGTTCCTGTAAGGTTTACTGCGATGACAGAATCCCACTGCTCTTTTTTCATTCTCATAAGGAGAGTGTCACGAGTGATCCCTGCGTTATTCACTAGGATGTCTACAGTTCCAAATTCTTTTTTTGCTGAATCAATTAGTTTTTGAGCATCTTCTTCTACAGAAACGTTTGCTACTACTGCGATTGCTTTGTAACCTTTGGATTTTAATTCTTCAGCAGTTGCATTCGTTGCTTCTGGGTTCATATCCGCTACAACGATATTGGCTCCAAGAGAAGCTAGTTTCAAACAAGTTGCTTTTCCAATTCCTCTTGCTCCACCTGTTACGATGGCTGTTTTTCCTGATAAACTAATCATTTGGTTTTTTCCTCTTTTTTTCTAATTCCTAAAAACATTTTCTAAACTAAATCAATTAAAATGAATCCTACTGGTTTCTAAGCCGAATCACCAAGTATTGTTTTGTATTCACCGAGCCTTGTGCGAATCCTCTCGTTGATTCCATGTTTGGCGCACTCAGCAATGACACGCACTGCATTTTTAACTGCCAATGCATTGGATGAACCATGACCAATCATACAAATCCCTTCTACACCGAGTAGAAGAGCACCACCATATTCCGCATAGTCTAAACGTTTTTTCACAGCGTTAAATGTTGATTTTAAAAGTAAGGCACCTGTTTGTGCAAGACTGGATTGTCTGATAGAATTTCTTAAAACATTAAAGATAGATTTTGCAAGGCCTTCTGTTGCTTTGAGAACAATGTTCCCAATAAAACCATCACATACAACCACGTCCACTTCGCGACCACCACCATAAAGATCACGACCTTCCACATTTCCTACAAAGTTAAATGGGATTTTTTTTAAGAGATCAAAGGTTTTTACTGAAACCGTATTTCCTTTTTTGTCTTCTTCCCCATTGGAAAGAATTCCTACCTTTGGATTTTGGATTCCAAAAAGTTCTCGGGAATAGATTTCACCCATCACCGCAAATTGTGCTAAGTATTCGGGTTTACAATCTACGTTCGCACCGGCATCTAACAGAAGTACAGGTGGCCCTTCTTCTCTTGGAATATGAGCCGCGATGGGTGGGCGCAAAACGCCAGGTAGGCGGCCGAGATGTAACAATGCGGCGGCCATAGTAGCACCTGTGTTTCCCGGAGAAAACACACCGATACATTCTTTATCTGCTACTAAACGAACTGCTTTGACTACGGAAGAATCCTCCATAGCGCGGACTGCTATCGAAGGAGAATCATTCATACCGATGATTTCGGTAGAATGAATGACACGGATTTTTTCAGTGTCATAATCAAATTTCAACAGGATATCGAGTAACTCTTGTTCGTCGCCGACGAGATACACAGACAGTCCGAATTCTCGTACTGCTAGCACCACGCCCTCGACGATACCTTCAGGGCCGTAATCTCCGCTCATCGCGTCCACGGCGACCCACATAATGGTTAGTTATCTTCGGTCGTTTTTTTAACTTTTTGAGCGACTACGAGTTTTCCCTTATAAAAACCGCAATAAGGGCAAACACGGTGGGATAGAACAAATGATCCACAATTGGAACACGGGTTTAAGTTAGGTTTGCCGATCGCATGATGGGCTCTTTTCGTTCTAACTTTCGATTTTGATTTACGTCTCTTTGGGACTGCCATGGCTATCCTCTATGGAATTATAACTGGTTTTTACTATGTTTTGGAAAACGAATGTGAAAACAATATTTTAATTTTCTAGGCTCTCGATAAGAGACCGTAATTCGCTATGTTTGTGATAAAAAGCAGAGCGATTGCATACCAAACGGGCTGTACTGTATAAAATGGACTCAAATTCCTTCAAACCATTGGCTTTTAGGGTGCCACCGGTCGAAACTAAGTCCACAATGCAGTCCGAAAGGCCCACAATGGGAGCCAGTTCAATCGAACCATAAAGTTTAATAATTTCGCAGGAGATCCCTTTAGAGAAAAAATACTCTCGGGTAAGGTTTGGGTATTTGGTCGCCACTCGCACTTTGGAACGTTTGGCAAAGAGGTCAAAGTCGGGAAAGGAAGCAAGAGAGAGCCTGCAAGCTCCTAGTTTCAAATCTACAGGGGAAATGAGGTCAAATCCCCCTTCCCGTAAAATATCCCAACCCACAATGCCTGCATCGGCAGCGGCTTCTTCCACGTAAGTGCATACATCTTGGGATCTGACAAATAAAAGACGAAGGCGTTTGTCTTCAGAGACAAAGGTGAGTTCTTTCGAACCCTCGGATGGCAGAGTTTTCAACCATCCTTTGGATAACAAAAGAACCGCAGTTTCTTCGGCAAGCCTACCTTTCGGAAGAGCCAAAGTTAACATAGGTTAGTTTTTCCCGAGTTTGAGGAGTAAATAACTAGAGAGAAGTTTTACATCTTCCCCAGATTCTGCTACGTCGAGTTTGACTGCTTTTTCAAGATATTGTTTGGCGCCCGCCTTGTCTCCGTTAAGGTAAGACAATCGACCAGCTTGGTAATAAGACCAAGCCTTAAATCCATTGAGTTCTCTCGCAGGTTCAATCACCGTTGCAGCAATTTTATAATTTTCTAAAGACTTTGTGTTGTTTTTTTCACGTTCACGGTAATTACCAGCAACGTAAAAATAAAGAGCTTTGATTTCTTTAGGAGTATCAATTTTTTTAGCAGCGTCTTCTAAGAATCCAGCAGCCTTTCCGAATTCCCCTTTTTCTGCATACAGTTTTGAAAGATCTTTCCAAACCCTAAGTTCCATTTTACCGGTACTTTGGTTTTGTAAAAAAGTTTCCAAACTCTGAATCTGTGCATCAAGACCCACCTTTGATTTTTGGTGGTTTAGTTTCAAATCCTCAAGTGTTACCGTTTCTTTTTCAAAAAGGTAAGCACGATATTCGAAAAACCCAATGACAACAGCTAACACAACAATGGCGGATGCAAGACCGATAAAAACAGACTTACGATTGCGTGCTAAAAAATGTGTGAACTTTAAAAAAGCGAGTTCGGCCTTGGAACCTTCAAAATCAGCGAACTCATCCTTTTGGATGAGTTCTGCTTGTTTCTTTTGTTCGATTTGGTTTTTTTTATGAAACTTATCCATGGACCTATCGGTTTTGGTTTAAATTCATAAAAGAACCGATGGATTCACGTGAAGGTTGGTTGTCTTCCTTCATGTATTTTGCCATCTCTTCACGTTCTACTGCTTTATCAAAGTCTTTGATAGAGAGAGAAATTTTCTTATTGTTAGGTTCAATTTTAACAACAACTGTGCGAACAGAATCGCCCACTTTGTAAAGATCTTCTAACTTAATGTTGCGACCATCTGGGATTTCAGAGATATGAACTAGGCCTTCGTAACCTGGTTCTACTTCTACGAAAACACCGAAACTAACAATCGACTTCACACGACCTTCTACAAGAGTACCTGGTGGGTATTTTTTGCGAAGAGCTTCGTATGGATGTTCAGAAAGTTGTTTCAGACCACAGCTGATACGTTGTGCATCTAAGTTCACATCAAGGATTTTGTATTGAACCGATTGGCCTTTTTTAAGGAGGTTTAATGGGTTCTTTTCTTTTTCATCCCAAGTGATGTCAGAGATATGAATGAGTCCTTCGATTCCACTTTCTACTTCAACGAAAGCACCGTATTTAGTGATTCCAGTGATTTTACCTTCGAGTACGTTTCCGGCACGAACGTTAGCAGAAAGAGCTTCCCAAGGGTTAGGAAGAAGTTGTTTGAGTCCGAGAGACAATCGTCTTGCTTCGAAATCAATGTCTAAAATTTCAGAGTCAACTTCTTGGCCTTTTTTCAAAACATCTTTTGGATGTGGTGGTTTTTTTGCCCAAGAAAGTTCTGTTGTATGAATCAGACCTTCCAATCCTTCTTTGAGTTCAACGAAAGCACCGAAGTTGGTAAGAGAGGTTACGATTCCGCGAACCACCATTCCTTTTTCGAGTTCTTTCTTTGCCCAAATCCATGGATCTTCGTAAAGTTGTTTGATTCCAAGAGAAAGTTTATTGTTCTCTTTATCAACTTCCAAAACAACCACTTCGACTTCGGCACCGATGTTGAAGTATTGTTTGAAAGGCGCAAATTTTTTATAAGAAATATCGTTTTGGCGGAGAAGTCCGACCACTTCGTAAACAGAAAGGAAAACACCAAAATTGGCAATTTTCACAACCTTACCGTTCACTTTGTCCCCAACTTTTACTTTGCCGAGGAGTTCTTCCCACTTCTCGCCGTTGATTTCGTCGAGCAGAGTTTTACGAGAAACCACACCGGTTCTTGTTTTTTCGTTGAGTTCAATGATTTTGAATGAAAACTCTTTTCCACCTTCTGTGGATTCTTTGAAACGAACCCCTACGTGAGACGCAGGTAGGAACAACTGAATTCCTTCGCTTTCTACAAGGTATCCCTTGTTTTTGACTTCACCGGCAATTTTACCAGAAAGTGGATATCCGTTTTGGCTTGCGTCTTTGATGGTTTCCCAACCAACTCTTTGGTCCGCTTCTTTTTTGGAGAGGACACAATATCCGTCGACCCGCTTCTTAATGATCGCACTGACTTTTTCACCGCGTTTTGGCGTTTCAGAAAAGTCTTCACGTGAGACACGAGCTTCCAATTTTTCTCCAATATCAAGGAAAACAGTGTCACCAATGACATCGACTACAGTCCCTTCAATGAGGGTACCTTTTCCTGCGGAGTTTTCTTGTTCTTGTGCTTGTGACTGCGATTCCCACTTCTCTAATAATTCGCCGAAGGAAGTGGTCTCATTTTTGGGGGAGGATGGGTTGGTTGAATTCAATGGTTACCGGGATACAAAACCTAGATTTGCCCAGAGGATGAAACCTTGGACAGGATAGTATTTAGGACAGTTTCTGTGTCGAGGGTGCTCGTGTCAATTAGGATTGCGTCGGAAGCCTGTTTCAAGGGGGCCACAGTACGAGTGGTATCACTTTCGTCCCGTGCTTCGATCTCGTCCTTAATGTGGTTTAGGTCTGCTTTGAAGCCTTTTCTTACTAATTCATCGTATCGGCGTTTGGCCCGCACTTCCACAGAAGCAGTCAGAAAAAATTTAAATTTGGATTTGGGAAAAACTTCTGTCCCAATATCCCGGCCATCCATCACCAATTGATGGGTTTTGGCAAATTCACGGATGTGGTGGTTCAGGATTTCGCGAAAAGCACGTCTAGGTGCGATGTAACGAATTTTTTTGGTGATCTCTGGATCGCGGATTTCAAAACTTATGTCTCTTTCACCCAGGAACATTAAATTTTCTCCCGTGGAAGAAAGTTCACAGTGTACGGGAATTTTTGCCACTGAAAATCCGAACTCTACTTCGTCTTTTTCCAGTAGAGTGGCGTCGGCTAATTTTTCTGTGAAAAAAGGAAACCTAGATTCATCTTCTTTAGTTTCTAAAAACTTTTCCCATATAGCAAGAGTTAGCGCCCGGTAGTAAGCACCTGAATCTAGATAAAGATATCCGATTTTATGGGCAATCATACGAGCGAGTGTACTTTTTCCAGAGCCGGCTGGCCCATCAATGGCAATGACATTTTCGATATTCAAGAGACTCATAGGTTCAAATTCTAAAACTAGAATGGGAATTGATTTCGTCCAGAGGAATTCTTAAAGAGAACAAAGGCTAACCTACGGTAAACGATTTTACCTTGACAAGCCCATTTCCGACCTCTAACTTAAGCGGCACTCAGGCGGGTACTAGTGAAACTAAGAAATCGCAATCTAGATCCTGAACGTATTGCCGACTTCGAATGTTTCCGAAGTGGGATCCTAGAACTCATCGTAGGGAACTCTCCGCTCACCGAAGTACTGAACGAAATTGTTATCGGGATAGAAACTCTAAATCCCACGATGATCTGCACTGTTGTTCTCGTTGAAAATTCTAAAATCAAAATGGGTGCTGCCCCTTCTCTTCCTAAAATTTATAACGATGCCATTGAAGGTGTCACCATTGGACCCGAAGTTGGTTCTTGTGGTACGGCAGCTTACACTGGCAAACGAGTCATTGTTGAAGATATTAGCAAAAGCCCATTGTGGAAAAATTTTAAAAACATTGCACTCAGTGTAGGTCTTTTCTCTTGTTGGTCGGAACCAATTCGTTCCCACAAAAAAGAAGTCATTGGCACCTTCGCCATTTATCATAAAGAAATTTTAAGTCCTAGTGAGTTTGATATCTTTATCATTACGGAAACAGCCGATCTCGTGAGTATTGCCATCGAAAAATCAATTGTTTCAGAAAGGTTAACGGAAAGTGAAGGAAGGTTTCGTAATTTTTTTGAAAAGAATTCTTCTGTGATGCTTATCATTGAACCCAACTCGGGAGAAATCATCAATGCCAACCAAGCAGCTGTTGCATACTACGGTTACCCTCATGAAGTTCTGACCAAGATGAAAATTGATGAGATCAACACTTTGCCCAGTGAACAAGTAAAAGAAGAAAGGATGCGTGCTCTCTCAGAAGAAAGAAGTTACTTCTCTTTTCCGCATAAATTAGCAAATGGAATCACTAAACAAGTAGAAGTTTATTCCACTCCTATTGAAACCAATAACCGCCACCTTCTTTTTTCCATCGTCCATGATGTTACGGAAAGAAAAACTGCAGAAGAAAAAGTAAAATCCTTACTTTCTGAAAAAGAATTAATTTTAAGAGAAGTCCACCACCGAATCAAAAACAATATGACGATCCTTTACAATCTACTAGATTTACAAGCTGGATCACAAACAAACGTAGATGTACAAAACTCTCTTAAAGATGCCACTAGCCGGATCAAAACCATGTCCCTTCTCTATGATAAATTATATTCGGGAAAAGGTTTTTCTGAATCTGCTCTTGATGAATATTTAATCCCTTTATCCGAACAAGTAATCTCTTTGTTCCCTTATCCGGTAAAACTAAATACTGAAATCACCAAACAACAATTATCTGCAGAACAACTCCAGGCAATTGGAATCATTACCAATGAACTTTTAACAAACAGTTTAAAATATGCCAGAGAACCAAACAAAGATTTAATCATTACGATCAAAACATGGCGCGAAGGCCAAAACTTCCAAATTCTCATTAGTGATAACGGAAAAGGGTTTGACCCAAAAATGTCAAACCCAGAGAATCTGGGTTTTGGACTGACTTTAGTGACGATGCTCCTCCAACAAATCCAAGGAACTCTTAGCTTCCAAGGAAACAAAGGAGCCGAATACCAAATCAAATTTCCAATCAGTAAACCCCATCTTTAATCGCTGGGAAAGTATATCTAAATCTTTTTTTAGAACTTCCGAGATATGCAAATTCCATCCGAATGTTTTTTACAAGATTAATATCATTGCCACCATCTAAATACAACCGAACTTCCTTCTCCATAGTATTCCGATAAAAATAATTATCTTTGATGTAATTATACATTTGAAGATACAAAACCTGATTTTCTTTGGATAGTTTTGGGTTTGGTTTGTCTGCGCTGATACTTGCAAATTTCAATTTTCCATTCAAAAAATGTAAATTAGATGAAAATAAATAATTCATAGGACTTGTTTGTTCCATTTGAATCACAAGCGGAAGTTTGACCTGATTACAATTCCAATAAAACCTGAGTGTAGGTTCTTCTACAATTACTTCCTTCCAATAGAATTCCAATTCATTCTTAGTACTACAAAATTCATTTGATTTCTCATCTGAATTGGGAAAACGAATCGAGGTTTTTGGGAATACGGAAAATACGGATTGGTTTTTACTTACCTTCGAATAAACCCCATGAGGAATCCAAACTTTGTTTTCAAGTTGTAAGGTTAGTTCCCTTGCTTTTTCTTCTCCACTTCGTTTTTTTAATTCCGTAAAAAGAGAGGCCGAAAGTGTATTGATAAACTCTGGAAAAAACCTATCCCCTGCATTTGTTTTTGAAATTGCTTGAAAAATAGTAACATCTGCTAACTCAGCACCCACAAGTTCTCGATACTGCCAAAGTAAAGAAGGAATGAAGGTAAAATCTTTTTTAAAATCGGATTCAATGGCCGCATCATAAAAACCAATCTGTTTGTCCAAACGAAAGGATGAAACTAGAAGTTGGCGTTTGACAGCCTCGCAGGTTTTATGTGTGTAAAGTTCTGGATAATTGAGTAATGAAGCAGCATAATAATCAGAAATCCCTTCAGCGAGCGAACGACCGATGGCATTGTTCCCCAGATATTTTCCTGTGATCAAATGAGTGTATTCATGATAAATCGAATCAGGACAAGTTGCCGTATCAATGATCCTTTCAAAGGCAAATGTGCTGAGGACTGGGAAATCCCATTTAGGAGCAAACCACAATTCACTATTCCAATTCCCATTGGATTCTGCCGGAGGGATGGTCAGTGCAGTGTTTTTTAAACTAACTTTCGAATCAAAATAATCTGTCGGCGAATACGCGTATGGTGCATCAACTCGCACAATCACCTTGGAAGGAAAAGTTGTTACTTTTTCTTTTGATCCAGATAAAGTAGATATAGTTTGGAACTTGGATTCTATTTTACGAAGATGGAATCCTAATGTTAATAATTTTAAATTCCCTTCCACTTGTTCTAAAGGAATGGGTGTATGATCCAACTGGGAATGGATGGCAAAGTTTTCCAATATATAATGTGTTTGTGATTTGAGACCTAATTCTTCTAAATTTACATTTTTATGTATGAATTGTCTACGTTCAACATCCCAATCCAAAACTTGGTTTTCTTTTTTTACTTCAGCGTTTAAGTTTATACCGAAGAGGAATGTAAAAGCAGAAAACAGAATGTAGATTCTTTTTTTTCTATCAGTGCTCTGAAACTCTATACTTTTCATTTTTATACTCGATTGAATTTTGTTTAAAAAAGAAATCTTGTTTCTAGTGACCATTATTATGGATAGAAACAAGATTCTTAAGTTTTTTTATTTGTGAGAACAGAAAGGATTAGAATCCAAGTCCTACGGAATCATACATTCCGCCAGTCACTACGTTTCCAAATCCACCTGTGTGAATGAGTAATCCTACAACGGCCACAACAGTCACAGAAGCTAAAATGTTTTCAAAAACTTTGAAGTTTGTTCCGTGTAAGTAGTTTCCTGTAGATTTTTTTAATTGAATGGAAGAAACAATACTTTCCAAATCTTGATCAAGAGTTCCTGCAAATTCTGCATTTTTGATTTCTCTGCTAATTCTTACGAATTCTTGAGGAGTGATATGAGCTTTTAAATACTCATGTGCTTCTTTGTTTGTCATTCCATTGTTTACTAAAACTCTTGCAGCTTCCTTTACACTCATTTGGTTTGTTGGTGTTGCAAATGCGGCTTGGCTAGCAAATACGATCGCAAGAACTAAACTGATTTTCTTTTTCATGGGATTATCCTTTGAATCAAATTTGTTTTTGGTGGGATCTTTATGAACTCCCCTCTCAAACTTGAATCCATCCTACTACGAAAAAGAATCCGAATCGTCTGGATCGATCGAATTGGATTGAAAACTACGACCGAATGGATCGAACTGGATGTTTTTTCAGGTTTTTTTCTCTATATTCTCTCGGAGTGGTTCCTGTTTCCTTTTTGAAAGCTTCATTGAATGTAGATTTGGAACCAAAACCCACATCATAGGCAATGGCAAGGAGAGACCTTTCCGGTTCTTTTTCGATTTTTTCCTTCGCTTCGTTCACTCGGTAAAGATTTGTGTATTGATAAAAACTTTGTTTGATTTCTGTATTTAAAAATTCGGAGAGTTGGTGTGAACTAAGATCCATCCTTTCCGCTAATTCACGAAGGCTTAATTTTTCTTCTCGGTATATTTTCTCTTTTTCAAATAAACTCGCAAGTTTGCTCCGAACTTCCTTGTGATCTAGTTTGGAAATTTGTGATATCTTAGCTTTTTTCTCATCTTCTACAATTTTTCGGACTTCCAAAAAGAAATCGGGATAACTCTGTCTTAGTACATATAAAAAACATAAAAATATTCCAATGGCAATTCCTGACAATTGGTGTGCCGTTTGGCCTCCAGTGACTAAAGTTTTGAGTCCATTTAAGGACAAAGCCAGACAAAACCCAACAATCATAATCCCAATCTTTAAAGTATAATTTTTACGGAAGGTACTCCAACGAATTTGTTTGGATATCCTTCTAAAAATACGGAGCATACACCAGATATAAATTAGAATTGTAGGCAAAACCAAAACCAAAGGCCGATCCAAAAAAGGATTCAATCCTTTGTTTTCTATTTCCAAATAATTTGTTCTGTTCCAAAAATTCCAAATCAAAATCAAAACAAATAAGGAAACCAATGGAACGATACGGTAAGATAACCTACGAAAAGAACGAAATTTTCCTTCTAAAACGGTAAGAAAGTATTCATCTAACAATACCCCAAGGCAGGCGACAATCGGTAAATCTGTTAGGTATAAAAGATAGAAGCCCTTGATTTTTCCGGAAGAAATTAGATAAAAATTAAATAAATGATAACTGGCCCCAAGGAAGATAATGCCGAGTAATACTTGTTTTCTATTTTTATGATAACTGAAAAATTCCCCGATTGCATAAAGGAAAGCAAGTAAGGAGGAAAACAAAAGGAAGAAGTTTAAGGATTCATGGTGAGTTTCAAAAAAAGAAAACATCGTTATACCAGCTGGATTAGAGATTCCACAGAGTGGATTAGTCTTTAGACTCATAGTGGTTTTTATTCAAAATATGTTACCATTCATTTTCGATAAAAATGGAATATTTATTTCCAAATGATTTAACATAATTAGCAAATTTTTAGGACACAATTTGTCCGGTTCGATCGAAACGGATTATTTTATAGGTAAGAACCGATCCACTCAGACGACCAATTTTCATTTTTCAGGTATCCTTAAATCATAAAGAGGTGCCCAATGTCCTTTGTCAGTTTTTCGAATCATGGTTTCAAAATCGCAGAAAAAACCAACGATCCTTTATTTTCACAAAACAAGAATCATCACCTAACGATTCCTAACGAAGAAATATCCCTTCTCGAAAAAACCGTTTTGTATCATAGCCATCTATCGATTTCTCTTTCGGCGATTGATATGACTTTTTATTGGAAACGATGTGATGTTTTATCCAATTTTATTTCTCAATTTTATTTTCATTCTTATGAATCTAAAAAATTAGATAACAATGCCATTTCCACTATCATCAATGAACTCGTAGAAAATGCAGCGAAGTATTCCGATAAAGAAAATAACAAAATTTTTCTCGAGATAAAAGACTTAGGTCACAATTTAAGGATTGAAGTCAAAAACAGAGTGACTCCATGGACAAAGGCAGTTTTTGAAAATAAAATCAATACAATTCAATCTGGGGACATAGACCAGTTGTATTTTGATGCGTTAGAGTCAAGAAACCATGGAACAGGAAATATGGGCATCGGCCTTCTGATGTTACTCAAAGATTATCAATTGAAATTGGCTTATGAGTTTACAAAGGTTGATGAATTCAGTTTTGAAGTGACCATACGAGTCCATATCCCAACAATCACTTAAATACAAAATCCTGGGTTAAAAAATTTTAGGTTGGGGTTTGGGGTCCATAAAAAATTTTGTTTAAGGCATTGTTTGAAACCTTAAACAAAATTTTAAAATGACTTTAAGATCTCAAAAAATCCAGGGAAACTTGTATCCACCCAACTTGTGTCATCAAATGTCAGTTCTACGCCAGATAACTTAGAAAGGATGGCAAAACTCATTGCAATCCGGTGGTCCATAAAAGTTTCAATCGCAGTGGATTTGATTTCTTTTACTTCACCGAATTCGTATCCATCTTTGGATTCGTTCACAGTGACACCAAGTCTTTCCAAATTGGATACCATAGACAAAATGCGATCTGATTCTTTGGCTCTGAGTTCTTCGGCATGAGAGATTTGGAATCCACCTTCGGAAAATAATCCAGCAATGGTAAGGATCGGGATCTCATCAATAATAGAAGGAATCAAATCTTCTGTAATCACTGAACGTTTTAGTTTAGAAGGATAAACGAGTAAATCTCCAATCTCTTCGCCGCATTCTTGCCGTTTGGCGGTCACTTCAATCCGACCACCCATATTTCTGAGTACTGTGATGATGCCCACTCTAGATGGATTGAGACCAATGTTACGAATGAGGAGAGGTTCTGTCCCTCCCGCACAAAGACCAAAAACTATATAAAAAGCAGCACTCGATATATCACCGGGAATCACAAACTTAGCACCCTCAAAATGATAAGGTGGTTTGACTGTGAAGTGGAAAGGTGAGTGATGTTCGATATTCCCACCCAAAAACCGAATCATATTTTCCGTATGGTCGCGGGAAACTTCGGATTCTTTATACTCAATCGAAATCTCCGAAGCAAGGGCAGCAAGTACGAGTGCACTTTTGATTTGTGCCGAAGCAATCGGACTTGTATAAGAATAATTTTTAAGTTGTTTTCCCGTCACAAGTAAAGGTGCCCGATCATTCCCTTCCACAGAAACAATTTCGGCTCCCATTTCCCGAAGGGGGTTCATGATCCTTGCCATGGGTCGTTTGCAAAGAGAGGCATCACCAGTCAAAGTGGCTGAGACTCCTGGAAGCCCTGCCAGAAGTCCTGCGGAAAGCCGAATCCCTGTGCCCGCATTTCCAAAATCTAGAACCCCAGAGGGGGATTTTAAGTTCTTTTTCCCAGGGCTTTGTACAGAATAACTCCCTTTGCCGATGGATTCGACTGAAAGCCCTAAACTAACAAAACATTTTAAGGTGTGAAGAGGATCTTCCCCTTCTAAAAAACCATGAATTTCGGATTTTCCTTCGGAGAGTGCACTAAAGAGAACCGACCGATGTGAGATGGACTTATCTCCAGGGACATAAATTTCTTTTTTGGCACTTAATTTGGTTTGGGGCTTCAACATGTTGTTTTTTCTAAAAAGTATTTTGCAATTTGGTGCTTCTTTATTAGGTTTTGACGGAAACCAAAGTTTCGCAAAACGAACAACCAAATGCCTCTAGATACCAGTAAAAATAACCAAAAGATCCCAGTCAATCCAGGTGAAGTCCTTTTCATCGGAGGCAAAGCCTCGACTTCCATGAACATCTTACACGAAGGTTCGGTTCGAGTGGAAACCACTTTGGGTGATACAAGCATTGTTCTCTATAGTTTAGAAGGGGCAAACCTCACTCCTGGTATCTTTGCACTATTAGAAGGAACACCCTATCCTTATACCATCCGAGCCAAAACATCTTGTGTCATCTCTACCTATGTGATGAACCAACCCAATGCAAAAAAAACTCTCACTTCCAAAGTTTCTGTGGGTGTGATGGCAGTAAGAACTTTACTCAAAGAAATCGGAGAACTCTACAAACGAGTCATTTCGATCAAAGGTCTTTCTGCCAAGTTCGAACAAACGATGGACAACTTGGGTGCCGTGTATTATATTTTAAACCCCTCCATCTTTTCCGATGTAAGTCCAGGAGCTCTCATCACTCGTGATGAAAACATCATTGATCCTGTGATGAAACTCATCCGAAACAATCTTGCTGGGTTCCAAGAACATGGTGGAATTTTACCTGATAAACCTAGTGTTACTTTTTTAGAAGAAGACCATGGAGAATTTTTTGAAAGAAACTATAGCGAAGCAGTCGAGTGGAACGATGCCGAGTTTCATTTCATTCGCAAAATCCTTTCAGTGAATCCAAAAATTTCACAAGCTTTGTTTGAAGCTGATCCAACTCTTTTACAAAGTGCAGCAGAAAGTTATGTAAAAACCTATCGCGAGTTATTCGAAATTCTAAATAAAGAAACCTTTGAACTTTCAGAAATGTTGAATACAATGTTTGCTGGGGAAAATTCTCTCATTGAAAAATTCAATTTAACTTTGGATTTATTCAACACAGGATATTCGACAATACCTTCCACTGTTTTATTGCCTGTGACAGAATGGGCACTTAAAAAATCCAAATCCTTACTCGAAGAGTATAAACAAATTTTTGGTTCACCTTTTGCTTCTGTAGGAAATAGTTTAGACAAATTAGAAACTAAACAAGCTGAATTAACTGGTAAATACAGCCACGAACTATCGGCACAAAAAAACAAAGAGGAACTTTCTGCGCAAGGGAATGGAACCATCCATGCAGGGATTGATACCAAAGCTCTCAAAGTAGAACTTCTAAATTCCGCCAGCCAAATCCTAAACTATTCCCAAGTAGATCCGGATTCAGTAAAAGAGTTCTCCACTCTCATGGTAAAGCTCAAGTCCTTCAAAAACCCATTGGATCCAGAACCAGACAATCGAAAGATCAGAAGGACCATTGCAAAAACCTATTGGGATGTTTATAAAAAATCTTTCTCAAAATGGTTACAAGCGGGCAAACAAGCACCAAAAGCCGTTGAACTTATGTTACGTTACGGGTACTTCGACGAAACCCTTTTGGATGAAGGCCATATCGTAGAACTTGTAGGCCGCCTGCACCAAGGTGGCGGAAATCCAAGTGCTCCTATCCATTACGGTACCGATTGGTTAGAAAGAATCTATTCGCGGGAAGCCCCGACTTCTGTGGATGAACTCGGACAAACATTTTTTGAAAAACTAAAAATGGATCTAAAAGATTCCGGAATCAAATCAGAAAAAGACATTCCTCCTGATTATGATACTGGAGAAGCAAGGCTTGGTTCAGAAATTACTTCGATGTACGAACCAAACGTTCGTTTAACGTCAGGTAACATTGCCAGCCACTTCCCTATTTTGACTAGATACCATATCACAATTCCTTTGGATAAATGTTTTGTTTCTAAAGAAGATGTGGAAAAGGCCCTCCAATATATTTTAGGTGTAGACTACACCGCTTTCAATAGAGAAGTCATTTATCGAAACGAAGATATTGGTATCAAAAATGAATTCATTCAAAGATCCATCATTCCAGATTTTATCTTAGTTCCATCCATTGGACCTAAAATTATGATGTGGCAGGATCTATCTATTTTCCGTGGTGCGGGTTCTAAAGAGTCAAGAGGCCGTATTTGTATTCCTCACTTTGTCACCGGAGACTTAAAAACATTTATGTTAGAAGCCATCGCGGCATTCCGTTGGGAACTTTGTAAAAACATTCTCGGCCCAGATTGGAACAACGTAGGGATTCCCTCCATCACGGCAGATTACACAGATTATGTGCAGTTCTACAAAAAAAGTAAGGATCTTTCCCCAGAACTCAAAGAAAAAATCTCTTCGGAATTCAAACGATTCCGTACTGACCGGGACAAATTTGCTTACGATTATTCCATGTGGATTCGTTATGAAGCAGAAGGAGTGCAGCGGGTCAACCGAGTGGTCAGGTCTATCTTCTACCGCCATATCCCTTTCCACAAAAATATCAGGGAAAAGGTAAGTTCCCAACCTGCTTATTCAGAATTACACAACCGATTCAAAAACATTCGAACACGCCAACACAAGGAATTCGAAAACAAATACAAAAAGTATATGGATGCCAGTGGAAACCTACCCAAAGAACTTTATGAGAATTTAACTTTTTACGAAGTTTAATCCTTGCCAACTTCCATAGATGCAACATAATTGCATCTATGGAATCCTTTCAAAAAGTAGATATAACTATCATTGGTGGAAGTTATTCGGGACTTTCTGCCGCTCTTTCCCTTGTTCGGTCTTTACGAAACATTGTGGTCATCGACTCCGAAAGGCCCTGTAACAAAAACACACCCGCGTCCCATAACTTCATCACACATGATGGAGAATCTCCCAGTGAAATTCGTTCTAAGGCTCTATTGAATTTAAAAGAATATCCAAACTTCAAACTACAGTTAGGTGAAGTGACTTCCGTCCAAAAAGAAGGAACGGGATTTTTAGTGCAAGGGAATGGATTTACGGAAATCCAAACAGATAAAATTATTTTTGCCACTGGCCTCAAAGATATTTTACCTGAGATTCCTGGGTTTCTTGAATCATGGGGAAAGTCTGTCATCCATTGCCCCTATTGCCACGGATATGAATTTGTCGGAAACAAAACAGGACTTTGGATGAATGAAGCAGGTGTATTCGAACATTCTAAATTTCTAAAACATTGGGCAAAAGAACTGACAGTTTATACCAATGGCCCTATTCAATTTTCAAAAGAAGAACAGGTTCAATTAGAAAAAGAAGGGATATCTGTTGTTACGGAAGTGGTTAAAACCCTGATTCATAACGAAGGCCAAATTTCTGCCATCCAACTACAATCAGGAAAGGAGATTCACATAGAGGCTCTTTACACAAGACTGCCGATGGTACAACATTCAAAGTTACCAGAATTACTTGGATGCAAACTCCTTCCTAGCGGACACATAGATGTTTCGAATTTTTATGAAACCAATGTGCCCGGTGTTTATGCAGTTGGTGATATGGCTTCGATGTTTCGTTCGGTGGCACATGCTGTCCACTCCGGGAATATCGCCGGTGCCATGCTCAACCGTTCTATGATTTTGTCTTAACTAAACTTCTTCTACAAAATAAGGTCTTGTGTATTCTCTCACAATTTCTACCACAAAGCGGCCCCAGGATTTGGGGTCTTCTTGGGAGATATTGACCTGTTTGATTTTTGGGAAATAGGCAGTGGGTTTAAATACCGAATGGGTGAGCTCCAAGGCTCTGAGGTAGTTGTCCAATCGTTTTACTTTTACAAAATTGATGATTTCGTTTTGGATTTTTTCTTTAGGAAGGTATCCCACAATGATCATCCGAGGGAATAGGTTTTTTTTGAGTAGGCCGATGAAGTCTTCAAAACTATCCACTCGGTCGATAAAACCTTCGTAAGCACCACCACCAAGGTTCATGATCTGGGTCACGATGTCCATGGAAAAGGAAACCCCTTCCATCGTGGACATATCAGAGATGATGACAAGCCCCTCATCCGGTTGGAAAACCTTAAACATATCTACGCCCTTAAAATGGCGCCTAAGGAGTTTGGCTGCGGATACATCGATTTCCTGTGCTTTGGCCAGGAGAACCTTCCCTTGGGGGTCGAGAATGGGATCTCGGGTGATGAGGTACCGTTTTTTCACGGCATTTTGGTTCATGACTCGAAAGGCCTTTACTTTTTCCTCGATTTCATCCAAGGTTGAGTAACCAATCTTAAGTACATTTTCCCGTTTGCGTTTCCCGATGTCTGTTTCTTCCATGAAAGCTTGGTGCCTAAATCTTTGTATTGCTTATCCTATGGTAATTCTACCAATGTATAGCATATTTTTGTCTAAGGAATAGAATGAGGTTTAATTTTTCCCTATTTCCCCTACTCTCACTTGTCATCAGCTGTTCTACGGTGGATTTTATCCCAGAACCTGATTACAGGCCAAATGATTCGCGTTATAAGGTGAATGCCTGGGAAGATGTTGAAATCGTGAGAGAACGACCGAAACGCCTGTTTAAAATTGTTGGAGAGGTGGTGGTTCGCAACACAGAAGACCTAACTTGGGATGAATATGAGCCACGGGTCAAAAAAGATATGTTCCGTCGAAAAATCGATGGAGTTTGGATGACAGAAAAAAACCAAACAACTATAGATTCCGTTTCCGTTGAAACTATGGACCAAAAAGGTCGCTCCACCAATTCCTATTTACAAAAATCGAACCTTCCTAGTTGGAAGGGATATGCCTATAGGTACAAATAAAAATTTATGCCAAGAATCTTTGACTCAGAAATCTATATTTCTCCGAATGATGAGTGGATCTTTCGTGGGAACAAAATTGATAAAGAGGAAATTTTACAATATTTCCGGAACAATCTGCACGGGAACCAGAAGGGTGTTTATATTGAGAACAAGTTCGGAGAACTCTCTGAACATGGATACATCAGAATTGATGGGTGCCCTTGCCATGTCCTTCATGTAGAAAAAACACCAGAAGGATTGGTTTTTCACACAGATGATGGAAGGAGTTACCCTTTTGGTGAATTCGAAATTTATGAAACCGGTGATGGTGGACTTTTGGGCCAACGTTCGGAAGAAGAAAAAGTCAAATACAGATTCACTTGGAATGCAGCGAGTGAACTTTCTTTGTTTTTAGAAGAAGAAGGTGAATCCACTTTTTTGGAATGGAAGGGAGTGAAAATGGAAGTCCCCAAGTTTTTGGGAGAGATGGTTGTCCCTCTCCCAACCGATTTTTCTTAATTTCTTAATTGGATGGAGCTTCTTCGTCGGATTTTAATTCCCGCCAAAGTTCATTTGCCTCAGAAAAATCTTTTTTTAATGTGAGTGCTTTGTGAAGGTATTGTAAGGATCTTTCTGGACGATTCCACAACTTATACAAAGTTGCTAGATTAAAATAAGAAATATGAGGAGCGTCGTTACGTTCACAACGAACGGATTTTTTCAGCCAATACACTGCCTCTTTATCGTTCCCCATACGTAACAAAAGAACTCCAATTTCATTACAAGGATTGCCGTATTCGTGATTGAGGCTCACTGCTTTATAATAAGAAGCCAAAGCATCACTCCACTGGCCTAGAGCGTTTTGAACCAAACCTAAATAAAAATAGGCCTCTTCGGATTCTTCCAATTCTAAACTGGAACGAAGGTGGAATTCGGCTCGGTCTAAATCACCGACTTTGAAATGGTCTTTTGCTAAATCTAATGAAAGTTGGAAAGAACTAGAAGACAATGAGATACTCGCCTGTTTTCTTTCATTTTCGGAAGACTTAAAAAATCTCCGTAAAACTATTTTTATTTTTTCAAAGTCAAATTGAGTTCTTCCGCAATTTGCGAAGCAGTCAGCTTGTAATGATCCAAAATTTGATTCCTTTCCCCGTGATGGATGGGTTCTGGTGGCAAGGCAAAGGTCTTCAAAAACTTACCAAGCAATTCGGAAGGAATTTCATTCAAAAGAAAACCAGAGGCACCAGCATGGATATAACTTTCGTCCAAAATCACAAACCTTTGGTTCTTTTCAATTTGTCCGTGTACTAGTTCTGTATCATAAGGTCGTAACCAAAAAAGATCCACAACAGAAACAGAGATCCCTTTTTCTTTCAAAATTTCTGCCACGGCTTTAGCGATCGGCAACATAAATCCAACGGAAAGAATGAGTAAATCTTTTCCTTCGGTCACTAACCTACTTTTTGCTTTTTTGACAATTTGCGGCGAATCAAAATTTAACTCGCGTAAGTTGCCATTGTCTTTAGGGAAACGAATGGCAATGGGATGGTCTACATAATCCTTCATAAAATGAAGGGTATCAATGATATCCTGTGCAGAACTTGGAACAATGATATCCATATTGGGAAGGCCAGCCAAATACCCAAGATCAGAAAGACCTTGGTGGGTTTCCCCGTCCGGGCCAACAATGCCTGCACGATCAATCACAAACCGAACGGGCAAATTCATAAGCGAAACATCTTCCACAAGTTGATCCATAGCCCTAGTGAGAAATGTGGAATAAATACACATATACGGAATGGCACCACCGCTAGTCATGGCACCAGCAAATGCTACCGAATGTTGTTCCGCAATTCCCACATCAAAAGTATGAGTTGGATAGGTTTCTTGGTATTCCCGAAGTCCCGAACCTTCAATCATCGCAGGAGTGATGACAGCAATTCGTTTGTCTTTGTCTGTTAAATCGGTAAGTGTTTTTCCAACAATTTTAGAAAGACTAATTTTATTGGAGTCGGCCGAGGCCATTTTCCCCGATTCTTTGTTAAACGGCGTAACACCGTGGTATTTGATTGGATCAGCTTCTGCCGGTTTGTATCCCTTCCCTTTTTGCGTTAACACGTGTAAGAGGATAGGGCCTTGGATTTTGGAAAGGTTCTGTAACATATGAACCACACGGTTCACATCATGGCCATCAATTGGGCCAAAATAAGTAAATCCCAAATCTTCAAAAAGTCCACCGGGACGCATCATAAAATGTTTAAAAGAAGTTTCCATATTATGGGCAAGCGCTTGTAATGCGGGCCCAATGAGCGGGATCCATTTTAAAAAACTATAAAATGCCGTTTTACCTTTGTTATAGATTTGAGAAGAAATGATACGATTGAGATAGTTAGAAATGGAACCCACGTTTTTGGAGATCGACATGTAGTTATCATTCAAAATGACTAACATATTTGGTTTGATATGACCACCGTGGTTCATGGCTTCAATTGCCATTCCCGTGGCAATGGATGCATCCCCAATCACCGCAGCCACTTTATAGTCTTTGCCAAGTAAGTCACGGGCACAAGCCTCACCCAGAGCCTGGGAGATAGAAGTTCCCGCGTGGCCTGTGTTGTACAAATCGTATTCAGATTCCTCTCGTTTTGGGAATCCCGAAAGTCCCTGCCATTTACGAACGGTAGGGAGTTCTTTTTTTCTGCCTGTCAGGATCTTATGAGGGTAAGTTTGGTGGCCTACATCCCAGATGATTTTGTCGGTAGGAGTTTGGAAAACATAGTGAAGGGCAACGGTAAGTTCCACAACACCTAAGTTACTAGCGAAGTGCCCTCCCACATCGGAGAGGGTGTCGATAATGTATTCCCGAAGGTCGTGGCAAACTTTCGGGAGTTCCGCTTCTGTTATCTTTCTAAGGTCTTCCGGAAATTGGATTTTGTCGAGATAAGGATAAGATGGCATGTAAACTTCATGTTGCCGCCTTTTGGAGAGGCCGCTTCATTTTCTCCATATCTTCTGGGTTTGTGATTCCAAGCAATTCGTAAATCCGAACAGGTTGGGTTTTTCCTTTTACTCGCACTAAATCCAGTTCCCGAGCGACCACTCGGTCTTTCACTTTTTCGTAAGTATATTCGGAGATGATCACATTTGTGGTGTACATTTTATTGGATCCTTCCAATCGGGATCCCAAGTTGATCGTATCACCCATACAAGTGTATTCCATCCTGTGTGAAGATCCCATATTCCCCACAACCGCAGGCCCAGAATTCAGACCGCAACCAATATCGATCACAGGAACATTTCGTTCTGCCCATTTTTGTTGGAGGACTTTTAAATAATCTAACTGAACGAGTGAGGCAACACAAGCATAGTACGCGTGGTCTTCGAGTGGAACCGGAGCTCCCCAGAAAGCCATAATCGCATCACCCATATACTTATCAATGGTTCCCTTGTACTCAATGATGATATCAGTCATTGCCGAGAGGTATTCGTTCAGTAACTTCACCAAATCTTCTGGACCCAACTGCTCGGAGATGGTTGTGAACCCACGAACGTCGGAGAAGAAAATGGTGATCTCTCGTTTGGATCCACCAAGTGCTAAGTTGTCGGGGTGTTTGAGGAGTTCATCCACAACGTCTTTAGATACGAATTTGGAGAAGGTTTGGCGAATGTATTTTACGTTCTCTTCTTCTGTTAAGATTCTAAATCCAATGATGGCAACAAAAACCACAATCTGTTCGATCGTTACCGAAGGAAGGACTGTGATGAGGTTGAAAGTTTGGAAGATATAAAGAGCAGCTACAACATAAAGTAAGAGCTGAGTCAACATAATCGCAAAACCGATATGTGTTTTTACCCTTGGTTGCAAAAAGCCAATCATCACACCAAGACCAACATAAATTAAGAAAATTCCCCAGTTGGGAACAGTGGAAAGAAAATCTTGGTTTAAGATGGTGTTTACGGCATGCGCGTGGTGTTCAATTCCCGACATATCACCAAACGGAGATAAGTGGGAGTCTTTCGAAGCCCCGCGACCTGTTGCATAATACATCGCAACAAGAAAGATTTTGTTACTGATTTGGTTGGCTTCGAGAAGTTCAGCATCCCAATCATTAGTAACTTCAAAAATTTCGTTTTGTTTGAACGAATAACGTCCACCCACGAAGTTGATTTCCATTTGGCCTTCCCAGTCAATAGGAATGACCACTTCCCTTTTCTCATTCGGAACTTGCATCACATCTCTTTCTTCAAACTTACGTTCTTTGATGTTAAATTCACGAATGATCTTTTTAGGAATATTGGACAATTTGATATAATGTCCCATATTGACTTCCACGTCTCTTTGTACGTCGATACCGTAGTATTTACAAACAATGAGTAAGTCGATGGATGGGAAATATTCGGTTTCTCTATCTCTACCTGAGTTATAAACCTTTACCACAAGTGGCATTTTACGATTCAAACCAGATTCATCTTTTTTTACGTTCGCAAAACCAAGTCCAGCTGACAATTCAGCAATGGGTTCAATCGGTGGCTGTGGGAACTTCACCCAAGAAATTCCTGCATCGTTTTCATCGATGACATTTTTCAATTGAAACTTACGGAGGATATCAATTCGTTTTTCTAAATTGAGAACCGCTTCTTTTGACTCCGCACTGACTTCCATTGGAAAGTCGAAGAGGACATTCCGGTTCTTTTGAAGAGCTGCTGCCATCTCTTCCGTTTGACCGGGTTTGTAATCTACGAAGAAAATATCGAACATCAGAATGTTATTCGATTCTTTAAAAGTTTCTATGATATCGGCGTAATAACTCCAAGGTAAAGGCCAAGTCCCTTGTAATTTTTCGAGTGATTCTGTTGTGATACCAATGATATTGATATCCTTACGAGCCTTAGCTGGTGGTTGGAACTGTATGTATTCAATACGGCCCGTGTCCCCTTCGCTTTCTGTTTTGGTGTTGGATCCACGTAAGAATTGGAATCTTGTGGAAATAGAATTTTCTTCTAAATCTTTGAGTGGTTGGAAAGTGTTTACCATTGCATACATAAAAATGGCAATTACATAAGACAACCAAATGGCACCTGACTTCTGTTTGTCCTTGGATACCTTTGCAATGGTTTTATAAACAAAGTAAGAGGAAACGAGTAAGGCGAGTAAACCACCAATAAGGAAGGAAAATTCATATTCCCATCCTGTCATGATGACAGAAATGATCACACCGAGTGTTCCTAGGGTGGCAACGGTAACACTGAGATAGTCCAAAATCGAAAGCGATTTTGATTCTTTGTCGGACATAGAGCCTCTTTATTCGTTTGGGAATTTCCGACCATTTTCCCGGAATTTTTAAAGAGACTCAAATGTTTTTGAAAGATTCAGGAAAAAAATTTAGGAAATTGATGCCCTGATTTTTGAAATGTAATCCGCCAGTGCCGTAACGGTTTTGGTTTTGTCAGACCCGTTTTCTTCAATGACCCTTTGGATGGCAGAACCAATGATGATTCCGTCTGCATACTGAGAAATTTGGTTGGCTTGTTCGGGAGTGGAGATTCCAAACCCGGCACAAATCGGCAATCGGATGGTGTCTTTCAAAAACTTGATTCTTTCCTTCAAATCGACCGAAAACTCCCGTCTTTCCCCCGTCACCCCAAACGAAGTCACATAATAAATGAAACCTGAGGATGTTTTGCTCAGAGCCTGGATCCTCTTTTTTTCGGAGGCAGGTGTGACCAAATGGATGAGATCCATATCCCTTACTTTTAGTTCTCGAAACAAAGTTTCACTTTCTTCTGTGTCAAAGGGTAAATCAGGAATCACAAGTCCCACAATCCCTGATTCCTTGGCTCGGTCTAAAAATTTCGTAATCCCACAATGGTAAATAGGATTGAAATAAGTTAGGTAAACAAGAGGAGTCTCAGGTTTATGATCATGGATGGCTTTGGTAACCCGAAAGATTTCATCGAAAGAAAAACGATTTTTTAAAGAACGAGCGGCTGCCCTTTGGATGACGGGACCATCTGCCACAGGATCAGAAAAAGGAATTCCTAGTTCCAAAATATCAGCCCCATTGTCTAAAATGGTTTTTCCAAATTCGATGGAGTCATGATAGTTTGGATCCCCTAAGGTAAAATAAGGGATAAAGGCTGACTTAAAACTTCCGCTTTCAAATAATGATTTTATTTTACTCATTTACTTTCTTTCACCCAAGAGCCGCAAAACTTCCGTTACGTCCTTATCACCCCGACCAGAAAGACAAATGATAAGATCTTTTTTCTTTCCTAGATCCTTTGCTACGTCCCGTGCCACATGAAAGGCATGAGCAGTTTCCAGGGCAGGGATGATCCCTTCCACACGAGTCACTTCCAAAAAGGAGTCTAATGCTTGTTCGTCTGTGACCATTCGATATTCCACTCTTCCTGTTTGAGATAGATGAGCATGTTCTGGCCCAACTCCCGGGTAATCAAGTCCTGCAGAAACAGAATGTGCTGGAACAATTTGACCAAATTCATCTTGGATGATTAAGGTTTTTGTTCCATGTAAAAATCCTGTTTTTCCATAAGTTAAGGTAGCAGAATGTTCTCCTGGTTTTGGGCCAAGGCCTCCTGCTTCCGCACCATAAATAGCAACTTGTTTATCTTTTAAAAATGCATGGAACATTCCTATGGAATTAGATCCACCACCCACACAGGCCACAATTGCATTGGGAAGTTTTTTGTTTCGTTTTTTAAACTCTGCTCTTGCTTCTGATCCTATAAAATCTTGGAAGTCACGAACAATTGTAGGAAAAGGATGAGGTCCAATCGCAGAACCAACAATATAATGAGTTGTGGATACGTTGAGTGCCCAGTCTCTCATAGCTTCACTAGTAGCTTCTTTGAGGGTGGCTTCACCTGCAGTGACTGGAAGAATTTTTGCACCTAACATCTCAATTTTTTTAGCATTGAGGTTTTGTCTTTCCACATCGACGGCACCCATATATACTACAGTTTCCATTCCGAACATAGCACCAACGGTAGCTGTGGCAAGTCCATGTTGACCAGCTCCCGTTTCAGCAATGATTCGTTTTTTTCCCATAAAACGTGCAATGAGAGCCTGCCCTATGGCATTATTAATTTTATGAGCACCAGTATGATTTAGATCTTCGCGTTTGAGCCAGATACGAGCACCTCCCCATAGTTTGGTGAGACGTTCAGCATAAGTCAGAGGACTAGGTCTTCCGACGTAGTTCTTTAAATAGTATTCGAGTTCTTTTTTGAACTTCTTACTTTTCTTTAACTTTTGATAGGTGGATTCAAGTTCTTCTAATGCTTCCGTTAAAATCTCAGGAGAGTAACGGCCGCCGAATTCACCAAAATATCCAGGTAGGTTTTTGCCCATATATCCCAAGATGAGAGGATGGGGGAATATGAAAACTGCTTCTTTTGTGGGGGGTGGGGGTTTTTGGGTACAATCTCCCCGCCCTGACTTAAGGGTGGGGAACTAGACCCGCCACCCAATGGCTTCCTTCTATCACATCGCCCGAATTCCGACCACCCCTTCTTCCGATTCTAAATAAAAAATCCGAAGAAGTTCATGTTCCTACTTGCTCTACAGCTTTCTCAAGGCTCTCATGAAGGTTACGGATTTGTTTTTGCAGTTTTCCTACCAAGTCTTCATTGGTCGTGAAGTTGATGGTTTCTTCTGCCATCGATTTTCGGTCAAGGATCGTGATTTCCCCTTTCTCCAAAAATCCCTTTCCTAGGGTAAGTCGGATGGGAAAACCAATGAGTTCGGAATCTTTGAACTTAAAACCTGGTCCCAGGTCGCGGTCATCCCAAAGCACTTCAATCCCTGCCGCAACAAGAGCTTTGTAGATGGATTCAATTTTGGCAATGTCGTCTGGATTTTTAGCAATGCTCACCAAACAAACAGTAAACGGCGCGATGGATATAGGCCAAAAAATTCCTTTATCGTCATTACATTGTTCGATGACAGTGGCCATACAACGATTTACGCCAATCCCATAACAACCCATAGTCGTTGTGGTGGCTTTTCCTTTATCATTTAAAACAGTAATATCAAATGCTTTCGAATACTTTTGGCCTAATTTAAAAATATGACCTACTTCGATTCCTTTTTCCGCAGTGAGACCGGTTCCACAATTAGGGCAAGGGTCTCCTACTTTGGATTGCGATACATCGATTTTTGTCACTTCCTCTTCTTTGAAAAAGTCGCTGAGCTTAACTCCTGCTATATGATAATCTACTTCGTTCGCACCGGATACATATCCAAATTTCCAATCGATAAGAGAATCGATGATGATTTTGAGAGATTCTGATTTTGGAAATCCTGGCCCGATGAATCCAGGAACAAGACCAAGTTTTTCCATTTCAGCAGCACCCATAGGTCTTAGTTCATTGCAAGCCAAATGGTTTTTTAGTTTGTTTTCATTGAGTTCGCGGTCTCCCTCTAAAAAGGCTAGGACGTAGGTTCCGTCTGCCCATAAAGCCACTGCCTTTAGGAGGTTTTCTTCCTTCGTCCCAATAAACTCAGCAACTTCTGTAATTGATTTTTTAGATGGAGTATGAATTTTATCTTTTCCGGCAAACGCTTGTTTTGCAATCGCAGCATTTCGAATCACAGGAGTTTTTTCAATATTCCCTGAATATTGGCAAGAAGGACAAATCGTAAGTGTTTCCTCTCCAATAGGAGACACTACCATAAACTCCTCAGAAGCAGACCCACCCATATTTCCAGAGTCTGCTTGTACTGGGATTGTAGAAAGACCCATCCCGGCAAAAATCCTTCTGTAAGTTTTACGCATTGTTTGGTAGGTTTTGTCCAAAGACTCATCATCTAAATGAAATGAATATGCATCTTTCATTGTAAATTCACGAGAACGAATCACTCCGAATCTCGGACGAATTTCATCTCTAAACTTTGTATGAATTTGGTATACGTTGATCGGTAGATCTTTATAAGAACGAACCATTGGTTTCACGAGTACACAAAAAGATTCTTCATGAGTGGGGCCAAGGCAACTTTCATTGTCATGACGATCTTTCAAACGAAACATCTCTTTCCCCATTTTATCCCAACGACCAGACTCTTTCCAAATTTCACTCGGAGTTAAAATGGGAAGTTGGAATTCCAAACCTCCTGCCAGATCCATCTCGGAACGAACAATACCTTCTATTTTTTTTAAAACTCTTAACCCCAGAGGAAGATAAGAATACAACCCGGCCGCGGATTTACGAATGAGTCCCGCCCTAGTCATCAGTTTATGGGAAGCGACAACTGCATCTTGAGGATCTTCTTTTGCAGTAGGAATCAAATAGGAACTAGCTTTCATCGATCTTTTCTCTTTTACTTATATAAAACTAAACGTAACAAAAATTAAAAAATACGCATCACATCATTGAACGAAACATAAAGTCCAAGGCCAATGAGAAAGAAAAACCCCAATCGAAAGATAGCTTCAATCGCTTTTCTCGGAAGTGGTCTACCAGTAATGGCCTCATAAGCATACAGTACAATGTGTCCGCCATCTGCCATAGGAATCGGTAATAAATTCATGACCATAAGGGCGAGGGAAATTTTTGCAACAAAGTCGAGGTATGTCACCCAACCATATTCCAAACTAATTCCCGCAATTTGTACAATCCCAATCGGCCCAGAAAGATTCTCTTTTGGAGAAAGAAGCCCAGAAAATAACATTCCAATTCCTTTTAAAGTAGTGGAAACATTTTCATAAACTTTTGTAGACGCACCCACTAACGAGGAGTATACAGTAGATTCTTTTTCTAACTTTTCTGCTTCAAATTTCATCGAAGCACGAAATCCGAGAAGCCCAATCGGTTTCAAATTGACATCGGCAGAATATTTCATATTCCCAATCCAGATATCTTTCCTACCTTCAGATTGTTTTAGGTATTCCGAAAAGGCATCCGCTTTTTCAAATGTTTTGCCTTCAATTTTTAAGTTAGAAAGACGGTTTTCAATTTCCGCATCATAACTATCCAATCGGAAGTATGGAATTCCTAGTTCGGAAAATTTAGGATGTCTGATATCCCAAAATTCAAACACATTGGCACCTAACACAGGAATTTGAATGGTTACAGTTTCAGTCGCCCAAGGTGTAAGAAGTGGATACGTTTTTCTTTCTACAACAACAGGGATTGTTTTTCCCTGGTGTTTTCCGAGTTCTGTTTGTAATTCAGGCACAGTATGAACATCTACGCCAGCCACTTGCAAAATCATATCCCCATCTTTTAGGAAGGAGAGTGCACGCCTGCGAAGGGATTTTTCTCGTTCTTGGATCTCTCTTTGTTTTAAAAGTTCTTCCGGAATTTCATCTTTTCTTTCTTCGATTTTTTCCTGAAAGTATACAGAAGATTTGTCATCACGATCGAGGAGATTTGCCATAAAATGGCTGAGTTGTTCCCCATAAGTAAAAGTAGCCACCACTCGTCTTTCTCCAAATGGCATCACTCCAATGGTGGGGTGTCCTCCAGCGGAATATAAATTAGGTACAACTTGTACGGTTTTTACTTCTTCTTCCCGTTTGTAAGAAACGGAAACAGGATCACCAGTAGTCAAACTCACATTAGTGAAAATATCTTCAAAACTTTCTGTTTTTTTTCCATTGATGGAAACAATTTGATCTCCGGTTCGAAGCCCAGCTGTATAAGCCGGACTAGAAACCTTGTTGGCATCTTCGATAAAAATACGATTGGAAGAAGGACTATCACCTGAAAGTTCCAATATAAACAATAAAACAAAACCTAACACCAAATTAGCGAAAGGTCCACCAAGAACAGGAATCATTCTTCGAAGCGGCGGCGTGGATAGTAAATCTCCTTGCCTTGGTTTTTTGTTTTTAGAATAATCATCTCCACGAAAAAGAACATAACCACCAATGGGAATGGCTGTGATTTGGTAGATGGTTTTCCCAATTCTTTTTTTCCAAATCCCTTTCCCATAACCAAGAGAAAAAATCCGAGCTTCCACTCCGACTAACTTTCCACATAGGAGGTGCCCCAACTCATGGATAAAAATAGAAACCGCTAACATGAATACGGCCCCGAATATCATGATGATCATATAGTCACTCCCCCTTTCTGAAATTCTTTTTGAATATAATTACGAGATTCCCTATCTTTTTCTAAATACCCTTCCAAATCATTAGGAAAGGAATTGGAAATTTTATTTAGCGCCGACTCAATTAACTTAGGAATGGCGGTAAAAGAAATTTTTTCTTCTAAAAACAAAGCAACAGCTTCTTCATTGGCTGCGTTAAACACACAGGGTGCCGTTCCTCCTGCCCTTCCCGCTTGGAAAGCCAAACGAAGTCCCGGATAACGACTTAAATCAGGAGGAAAAAATTCCAAGGTCTTCCATGTCCCAGGTTTTCTTTCAATGAGCATCTTTGGTGTTGGTGTTGGGTAAAACAAAGAATGAGCAATGGGATAAATCATATCTGGATGGCTTGTGTATTGCAAACAAGCCCCGTCCATGGTTTCAATGATTCCGTGGGTGAGAGATTGCGGGTGGATCACCACTTCAATTTCGTCATAGGAAAATCCAAATAAATAATGTGCCTCAATCACCTCGAGACCCTTGTTGATCAGTCCCGCAGAATCTACAGTGATTTTTGGCCCCATCGACCAAGTCGGATGGTTTAGCGCCTGTTTAACGGATACATGCTCCAACTCTTCGATAGGAAGGGTTCGAAAACTTCCTCCCGAGGCCGTGAGTGTGATGGCACGAATATTGGATCTTTTTTCTCTTTCAATGAGCTGAAAGAGTGCATTGTGTTCGGAATCCACAGGAACCATCAAGGTATTGTGTTTTGCCACCAAACGATTGATGAGCGGCCCAAAGGTCACGAGTGTTTCTTTATTGGCAATGGCAATTTTTTTTCCCGCTTCAATGGCGGCAATGGTAGGTTTTACCCCTCTTGCCCCAACAACGGCTGTTACTACTACAGATACAGAGGGAAGGCGAACCAAATCCGATAACGAATCTTCACCATAAAGAATGGTTGTGGATTTGTATTTGGATCCGAGGCTACCTTCTAACTTTGAATCGGTGATAGAAATCACCTCGGGAGAAAATTCTTCGATGAGTGATTTCGCAAGATCTAAATTGGAATGAACCGAAAAACTATGTAAAGAAAAGGAATCTCTAAATTGGCGGAGCACCTTCACTGTCGAAGAGCCAACAGAACCAGAAATTCCTAATACGGATACTCCAACCATCTAAGCCTTAGACCGATCCGGAACTGAGAATCAGACCGCGTAACCGAGAATTCCCTTAAATAGGAAATAATAATAAATCACAGGAACGGTAAATAAAAGGGCATCTGCTAAATCTAAAACCCCACCATGGCCAGGAATCAAACTCCCTGAATCTTTGATTTTAGCATCTCGTTTCATGGCAGACTCGGCCAAATCACCCATCACAGAAATGACAGACACGACAAAGGCAACTAGGATCGATTCCAAAACTCCAATCGGCAACTTCACACCACTAAAATGTTCCCAAGTAAAATTGAGAATTTGAACACCGAGCACAGCAGTGATATTTCCGGTCACGTAACCTTCCCAAGTTTTTTTAGGAGAGATTTTGAGTCCTGCAGGGTGTTTTCCAAACCAACGACCACCAAAATAAGCACCCGCATCACTCATAAAAGTAATCACAGAGACTAAAAAGATATAATAAGCACCAAAAGGGAAAGCGAGGAGGAGTAAAAAATGTCCGATGGGAATTGCTAAATAGATTGGACCGAGTATTGTAGCGCTTGCCGAAAACAATGCTCCATCTAACGGGCGTTTCAGAATTTGTAAAATCCAAACCGTGAGAGACAAAGCAATCAGTAAAAAAGGAATCGGATGGAATCCTTCTCGTAAAACTTTAGACAATTCTAAAACAAAAGCTGGAGGAGTGACTTCAAATTGAAGTCCTAAAAATTGAATGTAGTATACAGTAAATATCAAAAGGGAAAAGATAAGGCCAGTTCCAAAAAAAGGTTTGGAATCTTCTCTTCTGCAAAATGCATACAATTCTTTTAAACCCAAGTAGATGGTAATACAACCAAAGGCATAAAATTCCAAATAGTAAAAGGAACTATGGAAGATCATAAACACATATACAAAAGTGAGTACGATTGCAGATAGGATACGGAGTGTTGTCTCACTCATAACAAACCACCAAATTTACGTTTTCGGGAATCAAAAAAAAGAAGGGCTTCCTCCAAAGAGGTTCTTCCAAAGTCCGGCCAAAGTGTATTTGTGAAATACATTTCAGCATAGGCACTCTGCCACAAAAGAAAATTGGATATCCTTTGTTCTCCCGCAGTTCTGATCAATAAATCTACCGGCGGCAAAGGGAATGTATACAAATATTTTTCAAATTCTTTGGGGCTAATGGGTTTGTCCAAAGATTCTTTTTTGGACTTACGCACTGCCATGATCCGAGAAAAGTTACTGAGGATCTCTTCGTGCCCACCATAGTTCAAACAAAAGTTGGCGGTGAGTTTTTTGTTCTGTTTTGTGACCGCCATCGCATGGTCAATTTTGGTGAGGACTGTTTTAGAAAGTTTGTTCCTTGCTCCACTGTGGTGGATCCGAATTCCTTTGGAATGAATGGTATCAAGTCTGGTTTCAATAAACTCAACTAACAAACCAAAGATGGCTTGGATTTCAGTGATGGGGCGTTTCCAGTTTTCTGTAGAAAAAGCGTAAAGGGAGATATTGGGGATTTTGTATTCCAAAGCCACATCCAAAAGGCGATCGATTGCGTTCGCCCCTTCTCTGTGGCCTTCGGTTCTTTTTTTCCCTTGGCTTTCCGCCCACCTTCCATTTCCGTCCATGATGACAGCAATGTGGGCAGGGATTGTGTTCAACTTCATAGGAAATTAAAGAGTGGTGATCTCTTTTTCTTTTTCCTTTTCTAAATCTCCCAATTTGGCAATATAAGAATCCGTAATTTTTTGGATTTTATCTTGGTAGCCTTTGAGTTCATCTTGGGACATTTCTGCCTGGTGTTTTTTTAGTTCATCATTGGCATCACGGCGGATATTACGAATGGCAACTTTTTTTTCTTCGGCCCTTTGTTTGACCACTTTTGCCAACTCTTTTCGTCTTTCCCCTGTTAGTTCAGGTATATTGATACGAATGCTAGACCCATCATTGTTTGGAGTGAGCCCAAGACTTGCTGCAAAAATTGCTTTTTCAATGTCTTTCAACATTCCTTTTTCAAAAGGAGTGATGAGAATCATACGAGGTTCTGGACAAGCAATTTTACCAAGTTGGTTAAGCGGAGTGAGTGTTCCGTAATAGTCCACTCTTACATCTTCTACCATCATAGGACTTGCTTTTCCCGTACGTATGGTACCGAAGTCTTTTTTCAAAGCCTCAACCGTTTTGTCCATTTTGGACTGCATGGATTTTATAATTTCATCTACCATCTAAAATCACTTCCTCTGAATTGGAGATTAGCGTACCAATTGGTTCCCCATCGATTAATTTTCTTAAATTTCCTGCTTTAAAAATATCAAACACGATAATGGGCATATTATTGTCCATACAGAGACTAAGAGCAGTTGAATCCATAACCTTTAAGCGGTGTTTGATGGACTCCATAAAAGAAACTTCTAAGTAACGTTTTGCATTTGGATCTTTTTTTGGATCCGCAGTGTACACTCCGTCCACTTTTGTGGCCTTCAGGATGACTTCACATCCTACTTCCACAGCCCGAAGGGATGCAGTTGTATCCGTTGTAAAGTACGGATTCCCCGTTCCACCGGCAAAAATGATCACACGATTTTTTTCTAAATGGCGAACCGCACGCCTACGAATATAAGGTTCTGCAACGGATTTCATTTCGATGGCGGAAAGAACTCGGGTAAACATCCCTTGTTTTTCGCATGCATCTTGTAAGGCGAGACCATTCATAATGGTGCCAAGCATTCCCATGTAGTCTGCGGTAGCTCGTTCCATTCCGGACTTTGCTAACGTTTCTCCACGGATCATATTTCCACCACCCACAACCACAGCCACTTCAAGACCTAAGTCATGAACTTCTTTGATTTGTCCGGCAAGTGAAAATGTTTTATTGGTATCAATACCAAGTTCACCCTCACCGGCAAGAGCCTCGCCGGAGAGTTTGATAAGAATTCTTTTGAAACGCGGACTAGTTCCCACCTACTTGGAACCTCGAGAACCTACCAACAGTAATGTTCTCTCCAAACTTCGCAATGGCTTCTTGGAGAAGGTCATTGATGGTTTTGGAGTTGTCACGAATCGATTTTTGGTGGATGAGACAAATCTCTTCAAAGTATTTTTTCATTTTACCAGGAAGGATTTTTTCGATTTGGTCTGCTTTTTTACCTTCTTTTTCAAGAAGAGCTTTTTGCACACCCATCTCATTGTCAATTTCTGACTGAGGGATAGATTCCTCGTTTACATAAAGTGGGTTCATCGCAGTGATTTGAAGAGCGATCTCTTTTCCAAGAGCTTCAAACGCTTCATTGTTTGCAACGAAGTCAGTTTCACAGTTAAGTTCTACAAGAACTCCTGTTTTTCCTGTTCCGTGAATGTAAGCGATGACTTTTCCTTCACCAGTTTCACGACCAGCACGTTTTGCTGCTTTCGCTAAACCTTTTTCTCTTAAGTATGTAACTGCTTTTTCAATATCGCCACCCTTTTCTTCGAGGGCTTTTTTGCAGTCCATCATCCCCGCGCCTGTACGTTCGCGGAGATCTTTAATTTGTTCGGAGCTAACTGCCATTACTCTTTACCTTCTGTAGCTTCAACTTTTACTTCTGCTTTTTTTGCAGCATCAGCATCCACAGGGATGTCTTTTGCCACTGGAGGAAGTTCATCGTCCATAATGAATTTTCCAGACTCATCATACTCACCTTGGTATTCAAGAGCAAGTTGTTCTGCGTCCATATCTTCAGCAAAATTAGTTTGGATGACTTCTCCACCTGTTCCTTCGAGTACAGCATTTGCCATAGTATCGAGGAATAAAGAAATTGCACGGATCGCATCATCATTACCTGGAATTGGGTAATCGATTGGTTCTGGATCACAGTTTGTATCAATCACTGCGAACACTTTCAAACCAAGTTTTTTAGCTTCTTTCACAGCAATTTCTTCTTTTTTTGGATCGATAACAAAAAGAATCTCAGGTACTACAGCCATATCCTTAATTCCACCAAGTGTTTGGCGGAGTTTTTCTAACTCACGTTTGAGTGAAAGTGCTTCTTTTTTAGTTCTAGCTTCTTGTTCGAAAGAGTTGTTCTCTTCCATTTGCTCTAGTCTTTTCAAACGAGCAATTGACTTCTTCACTGTGTTCCAGTTTGTCAAAAGTCCACCTAACCAACGGTTAGATACGTAGTACATGCTGCACGCTTGTGCGGCTCTTTCAATCGCGCCACGAGCTTGTTTTTTAGTTCCTACAAAAAGAACTTTCTTACCTTGACCGGTAAGTTTTTTCAAAGCATCGTAAGCTTCTTTTGTTTTTTGAACAGTCTTTTGAAGGTCGATGATGTGAATTCCGTTACGAGCCGTATAAACATAAGGACTCATTTTTGGATTCCAACGACGTGTTTGGTGACCGAAGTGTACGCCTGCTTCTAGCAGACTTTTCATGGAAATTACTGACATAGTTACCCCTTTTTTAGTGCGAGATATCCAGACGCTACAAGACCAACGATACTTGCAGGGGTTAGCTGGAACTCGACTTTAATTATGTAAAGCTCGAGAGATACTGGTGATTCGAACAAAAACCGAGAGAGGTAAGTTGTACCAAGAAGTCGATCTAAGACCACTCCGGCCACAGCTCCTGCCATCAGTCCCAAAAAAAGCACCAAAAGTAGGTTCCCGATTTGGGTTTTGTTCATCCAAAAGCACCTTTGTCAAGCTTTCTTGTCAGGATTTGGAATTTGGGCAGATTGTCAAGGGGAAAGGAATTTCAGGCTCCAAAATGAATTTCCCGGGAGGTTCACTACCGGAAAAGAACGAGATATTTAGGCAAAATCCCTTTTTTATGGGGCGCCTTTTCCGGCTCTTCCTCGACGAGGGCGCTCGGTCGATCCGGGGCGCAGGGATTACACCTTTTGTTCCAGGAAGGAGGGTTCCCGCAACCAAAGGCCTTACCAGAAGCGACACCATTAAAATTTTAATATATATCAAAACAATACCTAACCACTTTATAAATTAAGTAAATCGGAACAGAATAAACGACAAAGTTTTTGAGTATCTTATCAGGGCCACTAACTACCCGTATTTGATTCTGCCTGGCAAATGAGATCAAATAGGTTTTCGCCGCAAAAAAGTCATTTTTCATTCCTCTGGAAAAAATTAAAGTTACTAGAGATTTATTTTTCATAACAATCCCTATTGTTGAATACCAAAAGATATCATCAAAATAAAAGGATTCGATTTGATCTGAATGAAGGTACAGTTCTTTAAAGGGTAAAAGTAGATTTTTATGGCTAATTATAATTTCTTCAGATGTTGCCGATAAAATGGCGAATTTATTCTTTAAAACAACATAAGAGAATAACCTACGAAAAAAAACATGAAGACCAAAAATTATAAGTAATGTGGTAGATACGGAAACGATGATAGAGTCAGAAAATATGCCAAAAAGAAAACTAACAAAGTATATGATAAAACTTGGTCTTCTGTGTTCATTTCTAATATAAATTCTAACTTCATACAAACGATAATTTTTCTTTAAAAAATAATACATACATAGGGAAGTTGGCGTACCCTAAACGAGACCATAAGTGCCGAAGCACAAACGTTTCCCCGTTGTGATACGCCAGGTTCTATATTTAAAATAATTTTATAGAGTTAATTATTTTTTTTATTTCTTCAAACTTCCCGTTTTTTTCATCTGTTCGGAATCCAGCTCCAATCATGAAAAACTGATTGTTATGTGGCAAAATCCAAAGAGCTGAAGTTGTTTCAAATGATAACTCTTCATCGATTTTTAATGTATAAGAAAATCTAGCAAAACTACAAGTTTTCCCGTTAATCGTTACGATTTTCGGCTCATCGATGATTTTGTAATTTAAGAACTTTGATTCCAATACAGAAGTAATAGATTTGAGAATCATATCGGGTTTTGATAGATCTAAATTTCCAGCAGGTTTGATATTAATTTTGATGGAAGGGTTAAGATCGTCATGAGGTTCTTTATATTTTGTTATAGCGAAAAAAGGTATAGTCGCATGTTTCTTGATTAAATCAGTAAATTCATCATCATTTGTTTTAATATTTTTCAAATGTTCCGAATAATCTTCAGCAGAGACATCAAACCAGCCATTTGGTTTATCTATCGAAATTCCAAATGTTTTGAACTCTACAGTTTTTGTGTTTTTTGCATACAGATGTTGTGAAACAAATGTAAGAGCGATTGCGATTATGATGAATCGATTTTTCATAAATTGTCCTTTTTTAATTTAAACCTTAGTGCCTTGCGTATAGTGAAGCAGTTAGTCGCCGTAAAACCCTGGAATTGATTGATTATAAAACATTATTTTCCTAAAATTTTCCTAATAATAGTGTAAATTCCATAGATGATGGAAGCAAATATAATGAATATAAAAATTAAGAATGAAATTTCCCATATACCAAGATTGTGCATAAAAATATCCGTAATTTGTTTATTTTATTTTTTTCGAAACCATTTTTCAAAATAATCTATAATTATTACAAAAAATATATTTGGATAGTATTGATTTTCGTTTTATCAAGATTCATTGTAATGAAAATTCTTGTATTTCCAAATTCCGTTCCGCAGAAGATACCTCGACATTTGAAGTAACTAATTATATTTGTAGGGTTTGTAAATTTAGAAATTTCCACATTTTGTATTTTGACGGATCCCAAGTAGATTGATTTATTTGATTTATTTTCCATATCATAATTTATTGTAAATCCTTCAATTCTATCTGTTGTTTCTGATTTCTTTATTTCTAGACCATTTTCTAAATAAATGTTTAGATTATCCTTTTTCAGTTCGTTGTTTTTTTTAAGTGTAAATTTTGAATTAAAATCGGATAAAGTTGCGTTTTTTGGAATTTCCCATTGATTCAAAAAGACATTGGTTTCTGTAATTTCAATTACATTGCTTTCTTTTTCGGTTCGATCATTGCAAAATGTAACCGATATTAAAACTAATGCTATCAATAAGCTTTTTTTCATAAAATATTTCTCCCTTTTTTTTACTATAAACCTTAGTGCCTTGCGTATAACAAAATCATAGGCGGAATTGCCAAAAGTCTACAATTAAATTCCTACTTAGAACGTAAAACGATGATAGGAACTTCTACTGGGCAATAAAATCGAACAGGAATGATTGACCACCCTACACCCGCCGAAATAAACACCAACTCATTGTATTTAGATTTCTTAATACCAATATCAAAATTTTTATCTTGTACCGGCAAAACCGGAGATTTGTTTAAGAAGGGAATTCTTACCTGTCCGCCATGGGTATGCCCCGTGATGAATAAATCCACTTTTTCGGAATGAAAAGAATTTGAAGAATCGGGATTGTGAGCCAGTACTATTTTAAAATCTTTTTGGCTTGATCCTTTTAAAATACCATCAATCGGGATATGATCCTCCCAAAAATCGCCTAACCCTGCAATGGCGATTTGATCATTACCCTTATTTATGAATACAATTCGATTACGAGCTGACTTCCCACTTTCCTCTAATAATTTTAAAGCTAATTTATGATTTGCCCAATGATCGTGGTTTCCATTAACAAAAAATTCACCATCTTTTGCTTTTAAAATTCCAAGCAATTTCCAGACATTGATCAATTCTTGATCAAAATTTCTTTTTTTAACATAGTCGCCAATGCCTACAATTAAATCGGGGTTTTGTTCATTGATAGAATGCAAAGTTTGTTCAATCCAAAATTCGGGAACTAAAAAACCGTAATGTAAGTCCGATAAAACAGCGATTCGATAACCATCGAAACTTTTTGGTATTTTATTTGATTCAATTTCGTAAACGGGGTATCGAACCAAATACCTTTCCACAAACAAAGAGTTTACTAAAATCAGAAGGAAAATAATGGCCGAAGATCTAATGAATTTATTTTTCATTTTTCGATGAAATGTCCTTTTTAAGTAAAATAGAATCAATTCTTTAATCTAGCTTTAGGAAAGTCTATTTCGAGAAAAAATCAACCTCATAGTTCGCATCATTTTCCATTTTACACCTAACCAAGGCAATAGAAAATCAAACTCTTTGCGGGGTCACGGAACTATTGTTATTTTCAAAAACCAAACACATACCCATAAAAAATAAGATTGATTCATTTTTATAAGCGCAGATATTTAGACCCAAATGAAATGGATCATCACCTTATTTCTGTTTTGCTTTCAAAACTGTCTCTTCGGTCCTAGTTTCCATGGATTTGGAAATATGAGTTCCGCAGGTCACAAAAACCGAATTTATTATGATGAAAAAACAGGAAACTTTGAAACGATTGCAAATTTTAGAGGGAACATCGTCAAACTAGGGACAGTTGCTCCAGACCAAACCCAAAATCTAGATCCCAAACTAATGAAAAAAAGAATCTGCGAAACAACACATACAGATTTAGTCAAAACATTTGATTTAATTGATGAGAATACAATTGTATCTGTTTACGAATCTTCTGGTTTTATATGCATCGAATATTATTAATTTTGATTCTTATTATTTGTGCCAGCTGCACAAACCACAGATCTTATCGACAAATCACATTAGAGAAAAAGAATTACCAAACTACCAAACGTTTACCATTCATTGGATCTAGTTGTGGTTCAGGTAATTTTTTCCCAAATGATCTATACAGTAGTTACGCACTCATCAAAATTTGGGAAGATGGAGAGTTCCGAATCTCCAACCTATCAAGAGAACCATTTGATGCGATAGAAGATCTAAGAATTTATCAATCACCTGACCACTTCTGGATGTTATCCTTTGTACCATTTTTCAGCAGATACGATTGCGACAAATACCACATCACAGGGTATCTACTCTATCTGGATGAAACTTCAAAACAAAAGTTAACCGCCAAATTACAAACAGAGAGAACTAAAACACAACCAGACCTTCCTATGATGGTAGTTCGCGAATATTTTTTGATGGATGCAGACATACTTTCACAAAAAAAAGAGAAACAAAAGGAAATAGAAAGAGAAACTAATTCTAGATATCATAGAGAATCCATGTTACTTCCTAAAGTTTGGAATCCTAAACCCAAATCAGAAATTGCCAGTATGACTCAAGAAAAACTAATCGATTATTGTTTGGAGTTCCCCTATGAATGTGTCACAGATTCTAATTACTTGAAAGAGATACAAATTAGAAATAACCAAAAACAAAATCCAAACCCTTCCGATTTTTCCTCAGTTCTTTTGACAAAAACAGAAAACATCACCAATCAAATCTATTTCGGCTGTTATTGTCGTAAAAAACCAGACCTATCCATTTACAGTTTTTGTCCCATCGATACCTTTGGTTTGGATTCTGTCTGTAAAAGTAAAAATGATTGTTTAGAAAAAACTAACGGCGAAGGTCAAAAACTTTGTCATAAAAAATTCAAAGAAGATCTATCCATTCTTTTGAAAACAAAAGAATCAAAAGATACCATCCATAAAGAAAAAGATAACTTTGAGAGAATGATTTTTTACACAAAGAAACTATGGGCTTTAGAAACACTGAAGGAACTGAACAAATGAACGCGAAAGAACACTACGCAAATCAATTGGGTAATTTTTATTCTTGGATGCTCAGTGATTGGAAAACAAAAGAATCTGAGTTTCGAGAATTTCTAATATCGAAGTCTCTCGCACCAAAAAAGAAAAATTTGGCGATTGATTTAGGTGCTGGCAATGGGATTCAAACTTTGGCCTTATCAAAATTAGGTTATCAAGTAATTGCCGTTGACTTCAACCAACAACTTTTATCCGAACTAAAAGAAAATGCAAAACTGGAAAACCAATCCATCCAAATTGTGGAGGCAGATATCCTTTCAGTATCTCAATTCAGACTAGAACACCCATCCTTACTGGTCTGCTGCGGAGACACTCTCCTTCATCTTTCTTCCAAAGAAGAAATCGAAGAATTTTTAAAATCTTGTTTTGATTGTTTAAACCAAAACGGAGACCTACTCCTTTCTTTTCGCGATTATTCGATCACTCTAGAAGGGGATTCTCGTTTTATCCCTGTTAAATCTGACTCATCTAGAATCCTTACTTGTATCTTAGATTTTGAAGGAGATAGGATTCGTGTGACAGACCAACTTTTGGAAAAACAAAATGATGTTTGGAAGCTGTCCATAAGTTCTTATTTCAAAGTGCGCTTACTCAAAGAAGAATGTCTAGTGATCTTAGAAACAATTGGATTTCAAATCGAGTGGGTGGATTTTTACCAAAGAATGATTACGATTCTGGCAAAGAAAAAATAAAAGAATATTTGTATCATATACAGTCTAAGAAGTTTAGATATCTTTTAAAATTAAAATATAAATCTAAAAACGCTACCATATAGTAAACAACTTACAAACAAACGAGAGAACTTTTTTCTCATAAATCCCTTGCAATGATCTTTTTACATGTTTTCATAGTAACATGAGATTGATACTTGTATCCAACAGGTTACCAGTCCAATGGGATGGGACACCTAACGTAGGTGGTTTAGCCACTGGCCTTTCTAGTTTTTTATCACATTGGAAATCAGAAGGAAATGAAATTATTTGGGTAGGTTGGCCAGGTAAATCCATACCAGAAAAAGAACAACCAACCTATGCGGAAGCCATGAAAAAGGAACATGGCACCGTTCCCGTTTTCTTAAAACAGAAGTTAGCTGATTCTTTTTATAATGGATTTTGCAACAAAACTATTTGGCCCTTATTTCATTACTTCACTGCACACTGCGAATATTTAGATGCCACTTTTGATGCTTTCGAAGAAGCCAATAACGAATTTGCAAAAGCAGTGACCAAAGTTTACCAACCAGGAGATTGGGTTTGGGTGCATGACTACCATTTATTTTTATTACCTGGCATCTTAAGAAACTTATATCCCAATATTATACTTTCTTTTTTTCTACATATCCCCTTCCCTACATTCGAAATTTTCCGTTTATTACCGGAAATGTTTCGCACCAAAATCTTAACAGGAGTTTTGGGATCCGATTTAATCGGATTTCACACACAGAGTTATACACAATATTTTTTAAGAACGTTATTACGATGTTTAGGAATAGAAAATGAAAGAGGATTTATTTACCACCAGAACCACATAACAAAAACTGGTGCTTTTCCGATGGGGATCAATGTAGAACAATTTACGGTTTATGCAAAATCTAAGGAATGTAGGGACATAGCATCAACCTTCAATAAAAACCACAAAGATCTCAAACAAATTCTTTCCGTAGATCGACTAGACTACACAAAAGGTGTATTACAAAGGCTAAATGCTTTTGAATTATTTTTGAAACAAAATCCATTATGGATCAAAAAATGTAAGTTAGTTTTAGTGCTTGTTCCATCAAGAACCGATGTATCGAGTTATCAGTCCATGAAAAGAGCTATTGACGAAAAAGTAGGATCGATCAATGGAAGTTTCGGAACACTAGACTGGACTCCCATTTTATACCAATACAAAGGATTCCCATTCGAGGAATTGGTTCCTTTATACAGAAATACCCAAGTTATGCTCGTGACTCCATTCCGCGATGGAATGAACTTAGTAGCAAAAGAATTCTTAGTTTCCCAAACAAACGGGATGTTGGTCTTAAGCGAAATGGCCGGAGCATCAGCAGAACTACCAGAAGCTATTTTAGTAAACCCGAATGATTTATCTGGAATGGCAGACTCAATTAAAGAAGCAATCGAAATGGATGAAAAAGAAATTCATTTTCGAAACCAAGTGATGATCAATCGCCTTTCAGAGAACACAGTCAATGATTGGGCAAAAAGAATATTTTCAGATACAGAAGATACTTCTAAAAAGAATTTAGCATTCCAAACAAAATCAGTATCACCAAATTCTGAATTTTTATTACCAACAAAAGACAAACCAATATTTCTTATTTTTGATTACGATGGGACATTGGTTCCATTCGAACCATTACCACATTTGGCTGTTCCGAGTCAGGAGCTACTGAATTCTTTTATGGAAATGTTAAAGATCTCAAATCTATCAATTGCGATCATCAGCGGCAGGGATAAGTCGTTTCTAGAAAAAACTTTCAAAACATTACCAGTTCATCTTGTAGCCGAACATGGTGCTTGGCATAAACCACCTTACGGATCCAAGTGGAACTCTTTATTTACATCTAATGCAGATTGGAAATCACAAATCAAAGACCATTTAAATGAATTTACTAAAAGAGTTCCTGGTTCCTTTACCGAAGAAAAAGAATTTTCTTTAGTTTGGCATTTTAGAAATGCAGACCCTGACATTGGCCTCAATGCTGCAAGAGAGATGTTAGATGAGTTATCTCAAATTTCTTCTAATAGTGGATTTTTTGTCCAGAGGGGCAATAAAATTATAGAAGTCCGAGAATACGGAACCGGCAAAGGAAAAGCTGCTTCCAAAATTGTTCCACAATCTAATTTAAACTTATTTGTGTTTGGCGATGACACAACAGACGAAGACATGTTTCGCGAATTACCGGAATCTGCATTTACTATTAAAATTGGGAAATCAGAAACAATGGCGAAATATCGATTCAAAAATCCCGAAGACGTCCACAGTTGGATTCAAAATTTAATTTCCCATTTCAAAAAGGAACAATAATGGAACAACATAAATACAATCTTGGCATTATCGGCAATGGAAGTTATATCGCCCACATCAATACTAAAGCAGAAATAGTTTGGCTGTGTTGGCCTAATTTTGATAGTTCTCCAATTTTTGGTAATTTAATTGATGAGAGGTGTGGCTCCTTCTCACTGATACCTCAATCTAAGATTCTTTCACATTCACAATCCTATTTAGAAAATACAAATATACTTCGTACGGATATAGTTACTGAGACAGGTTCTTTTGCAGTCGTTGATTTTGCACCGAGATATTACAAAAACGGTGTGTTACACTACAAAAGAAATTTATATCGGAAAATCATTCCTCTCGATGGTAATATAAAAATTAAAATTTTAATCAATCTTACCTATTCTTATGGGAATGAAATTTTACTACCAAAAGTAACATCAAATCTAATTCAATATGAATCATCTGAATTCAAAATAAATTTGTTAGCAAATGTTTCCGTAAACCAAATCATCAAAGGAAACTATTTTCAATTAAACCAAACATTATACCTTGGCCTATTTGAGTCAGCTCCAGAAGAAATCATTTTGAATGAATGGATTGAATCAGAGTTTACAAAAACAAAAAGTTACTGGCAAAACTGGGTCAAACACTGCACGATTCCGAATTTTGCGCAAAAACAACAAATTCGTTCTGCACTTTGTTTAAAACTCCATCAGTTCCAAGAAACAGGAGCGATCATTGCGGCATCCACTACAAGTTTGCCTGAAGCACCTAAGTCAGGTCGCAATTGGGATTATCGTTTCTGCTGGTTACGTGATGGTTTTTATACTTTACTCGCACTCACGAATCTCGGTCAATTTGAAGAATTGGAAAGGTATTCACAATACATTAGCAATCTAACACCTACAAAAGAAGGAAGATTCCAACCATTATATAGTATATTTGGAGAATCCCTACTAGAAGAAAAGATTTTAGAGTTAGATGGATATTTAAAAAATGGCCCAGTCCGTATAGGCAACTCTGCATATACACACAAACAAAATGACGCTTATGGACAAATTTTATTATCCTTACTCCCCCTATACTTAGATGAACGGATCCCAGAAAAAAATAGATTCCATAATCTAAACTTAGTAAAAAACATTTTAGAACAAATTGAATTAACCATGGATGAACCAGACGCTGGACTTTGGGAATTTCGCAATTTTTCACAAAAACATTGTTATACGTTTTTATTTCATTGGATAGGCGCAAAAGCAGCAAGAGAAATTGCTCTTCAACTAGGTCAGGATCAAATAGTAAATAAAACCGAAATTTTAATGAAAAAAGCTGAAAAAAATATAGAAGCTTGTTACGATGAAGAACTCGGTTGTTATACACAAGCACAAGGGAAAAAAGATTTGGATGCCAGTTTACTCCAACTCATCACTCTTGGTTACCTAGATCCAAAAACAGAAAAAGCAAAATCTCATATCAAAGCGATTGAAAATTCTTTAAAATCAAAAAATGGATTTATGTATCGGTATCTTCACCAAGATGATTTTGGTACACCAGAAACAACTTTTTTAGTTTGTACATTTTGGTATATAGAAGCACTCGCCTGTATGGATCGTGTCAATGAAGCAATTGCATTATTTGACTATGTTTGCGAACATTCTAACCAGCTAGGATTATTTAGTGAAGACTTGGAATCGAAAACAGGTGGCCAGTGGGGTAATTTTCCTCAGACCTATAGTCATGTTGGACTCGTGAATGCAGCACAAAAAATTTCCGAAAAGAAGTCTAAAAGTTTGTTCTGGTAATTGCCTAAAAAATAGTAGAAATCCTAATTTTATGATCTAAAATTCCCAACACAAATTTCGTTTCACGATCGAAACGGCATTTGAATCAGTTTTATTTTTCTCTCATTACCCTTCATTTTGTCTTGAATCATTCTAAAAATTCTAAAAAAATTTATAAATCCAAGAATCCTATGAAAACTTATGAAGGTATTAGTTTAGAAGAGGCAATCCAGAAAATCACTGAGCTGGAAAGAATCCTCGAAGAAAAAGAACAAAATACCTATAAAACCTTTTTTGAACAAGATGAAGAAGCCATCGTTGTTTTTGACATCCAAAGCCGGTTGTTTACTGACTGCAATGCAAAACTAACAACTACACTTGGATTCAGTAAAGAAGAGTTCACAAAACTATCAGTTATGGATATCAGCCCAAAATACCAACCAAACGGGCAATTGTCGGAATCTCTCGCCAAACACTATATTAGCGAAGGATTCAAACATGGAAACATTAGGTTTGATTGGGTTCATTTAAACAATAAAGCAGAAGAAGTATTTTGTGAAGTACGTTTATACAATTACACAACTGCTAATGGTGGAGCCTTCGCAAGAGCGGTGATCCAAAAAAAAGACCAAGTTGTACAACTTCAAAAAAAACTAGAACAAAAAGAAAAACTTTTATCCAAAGTAACACAAACCCTTCCTGGAATCATTTACATCCAATCTATGGCAACAGACGAGTTCCTGTATTTGAACAATACATTAGAAACACAGTTAGGTTATCAGGTTGGCTCCATTTTAACTTTTGATTTTTTAATTAAAAACATTTTGTATCCTGATGATGTTCCAAAAATCGAAGAACATGCAAAAAAAATGTTATTAGAAAAAAATACAGAGATCTATGAAATAGATTTTCGAGTTTTTCACAAAAATGGAAATATCCACTGGCTTCGTGTTTGGGAAACAAATTTTTCATTTAGTGCCGATGGAGTTCCTACAGAAGTATTAGGTGTTGCCCAAGACATCACAAGTATCAAAAACATCGAGCTCACTCTAAAAAAACAAAATGAACTAGGAGAAGAAATTCGTCGAACTTCTAAATCAGGAGTTTGGGAATGGACGGTAAAAACGGACGAAATGTTTTGGACTCCCGATTTATATTTTTTATTAGATAATGATCCAAAACACTACAAACCAAACAAAGAAAATCTAATTGCATTTTTTACACCAGAAAATCGCCAAATCATTTCGGATGCATTCAAACTAGCAGAACTAAATTCCGAACCCTTTGACTTGGAATTAGAAATGATGGTCAAAACAAAATTTTGGGTTCGTATCCAAGGGAAAACAATATTAGATCACAACCAAGAAATCAAAATCATAGGAAGTATCGAAAACATAGACGACTCTAAAAAGAAAAAAATTGAACTTCTCGATAACGAAAACCGATTTCATGAAGTTGCTGATCAAACAGGACTTATCATTTATGATTACGATGTAGGGACTGGAAAAATTGTTTGGGATGGCGCCATTAAATCTGTATTAGGTTATGGAAAAGAAGAATTTAACCAATTTGATATCGATGGTTGGGAAAACCTACTCCATGAAGAAGATCGTTTGCATACAATCCAGGCTCTCAAAGAATCCATAGCTACAAGAACTCCCTACAGAGCCTACTACCGAATTCGTAAAAAAGATGGAAGTTTTACTCCAATCGAAGAAAGAGGAGCCTTTTTGTCTACGAACCTCTCGGAGCCAGGCCGTCTAGTTGGTGTGTTGGAAAATGTATCTGCAAAAGTAGAATTTCTAAAAACCATAGAGACCAATGAAAAAAGATTTAGGAATTTTTACAATTTTGCCAGTGAAGCCATAGTCATCACCGAAGAAGACAAAATCATCGATGCAAACCTTGCTTTCCAAAAGTTATTCGGTTATGAAACATTTCATGAAATCACAATCTCTAGTTTGATTGGCGACCCTCTTTGGATGGGGTTGTCTTCTAAAGAAAAAACATTTTCTGCGGAAGGACACAAAAAAGATGGTGTTTCGATTCCCCTTCAAATCAATCGAAAAGAAATAGGAGAAGGAAGATACCTCCTTTCTTTTATTGATCTAACATCTATCAACGAAGCAGAATCCATAAAACGGGCATTAGATGATATTCAAAAAAGAAACGATCGCATCGTCACCCAAAAAATCGAACTCGAAAAAGCTCTTGATGAATTAAAACTCACACAATCACAACTCATTCTCAATGAAAAGATGGCTTCCCTCGGGCAATTGATCGCAGGAATTGCACATGAAGTCAATAATCCTCTCGGAGCGATCAAAGCATCTAGCGAACTGATCTTAAATAAAATCAAAGACCAAATCCCGAGACAAAGCGAAATCATTCATTTCCTAAATCAAAAATCTCCCGAAATTAGAAAAATTTACTTTGATTGGCTCTTAAAATCTTTTAATACCAAAAACCACGTACACGGTTCTATTTCGAGAAAACAAAAACGAAGTTTGACAATTCATTTGAACGAACTTGGCTGCAAACATTCCGAAGTCATTGCAGAAGAAATCATCGATTTAGGAATCCAAGATTCTTTTTATATGATTGAATCTCTCGCAAAAGAAGAAGACTTTTTAGAATTATTCAATTACGGAATTGACTATATCCAGGCAGCCCAATATTTGAATTCCACACTTGAATCAATACAACGTGTATCCAAAATCTTATACGCACTCAAAAACTTTACCCACTTTGATAAACTCGGTGCAAAAGTAAAAGCCGACATCATTACAAATATAGAAACTGTTTTAACACTTTATAACAACCAAATGAAAAATGGAATCACAGTGGTCAGAGATTACCCAGAATCCATTTCACCTATTTACTGTTACCCTGATGATCTCATACAAGTTTGGACAAACTTAGTATTTAATGCCATTCAAGCCATGAACTACAAGGGCCAACTCATTGTTCATGTGAAAGAAAAACTATCTGCAACCAACCACATACCGTTGATAGAAGTGACAATTGAAGACAATGGCTGCGGGATTCCTGATGATATCAAAGAAAGGATATTTGAACCTTTTTTTACAACGAAAGAACTAGGAGAAGGGAGTGGTCTCGGTTTAGATATTGTTCGCCGGGTCATTCTGAAACATAACGGACATATAGAAGTAAACTCAAAACCGGGGAAAACAACATTTACAGTTCTCCTTCCTATTTAGAACTTTCTCCAAATAAATTTCTAATTTTACTTATCTAAAGTATAACTACCGTCAAATTATGAGATTAAATCTAAACTTTGGCCGAACGAAAAAAAGATTTTTTCCATCCACAGTAAGGATGATCAAATTTTTATTTACCTTTTTTCTAGGAAAACAAAAATACGAGTTGTGACTACAAAACCTAAAAACGTCGCCATCATCCTTTCTCTTCTATTACTTACCTTACAGATTCTAATTCGAGTTGATACATTCTATTTATCTGACCCATTAGTAAAAATGATTCAAGTGATTTCGCTTTGGAATCAAAATTGGTCTACAGAAGGAATCCTTTATTCAGCTAAAGATTTTGATCCTCTTTTTTTAATGAGTCCCCTCAATGAAGGATTTGTTTTTTTACATGAAGGACGATTGATTGGACAATATCCAATTGGACTCACTTTCCCCTATTCTTTACTTGGTTTTTTACCCTTAAATTTTCTTCCTTACTTCAATGTTGTTTTTTTTGCCCTATTTTTGAGAATATTATTCAAAAACGGAATCAAAACATCGGTGGTTCTTCTTGTAGCATTCGGAACCGTCACATTTCCACTGTTAGTGGATTTTTCGGAGAATGGATTATTTTTAGTTCTTTCTGGTTATGGTTATGTTTTTTTATATAAAGCTTTTTTAGACGATAAAAAAGAAAATTGGATTTTAGGAAACATATTTCTCGGATTATCTCTTTGGCTTAGATTGGAAGGGATTCTTTTGTTTATTTCCATACAATCGACAATTTTTCTAATTTATTATTTTGTAAAAAAACAATCTTTTATAGAAGCAATCCATCCGAAAAGGTATTCTATTTTTTTCTTGTTTATTGTTCTATTTTTAATTTGGAATACGGTTAGTTATTCCCATCCACTTGGCACAAGATATCTCACCAACTTCGGAAAGTTTGAAAAACAATTCTACGAACAAATTAAGATTTTTTTATCTATCGCATTTACCTACCCGAGACAATCCGCCTGGTCTTTAGGTTTTTTTCTCCATACTCCTATTTTTATTTATCTTTTCATCAAGTTACGAAAAACTCAAATTCTTAAAAACTTAAATATAACATTCCATTTATCGATTGTTATCTTATTTTTATTTTTTGTAGCTTTTACCTCGCCCAATGACGGAATCACTCTCACCGGAAGATATTTACTTGTTTTAGTATACCCTCTCTCCTTTCTTTTAAACGAAAAGATGGATGAATTACAAACCAACAAAGTTCTATTCAAATTACTTTATACCTGGTCATTTGTTTGTACAACTCTGATCATGGTTGTTTTTTATCTTTCAAGTAAGGAACTAAAAAAATTACGTTCGGAATTGGCCCAATTCCATTCGCCGCTTATTGTCACCACAAATGAAATATTATCCGGAAGTTTTGGTTTAGATCTATTAAATCAGAAAGTAATTTCTATTCGGAGAAAAGAAGTCGTAAAATATTTTTACGATAATATTAACAAAATGGCTCCAAAAGAATTTATGGTTTTGACCGTGGGAAAAGAAACCAAATACAATACGGAAGAAAAAGATGTATTTTCGGCTATCTTATTTGATTCAAAAGAAGCAGGTTACAACTGCGAGAAAGAAGAACGTTCTTCTAGAGTGCTCGCCAGGAGGTGTATCCAGATCGACAACCGCTAATTTTTTTTCCAGAGGAATACAAGATAAAAGCAAAAAATTGATTTGAAATCGGTAAACTGATCTATATTCTCTGTGCACCATGCAGGATTTCTTACTCAGTTTACTTCCTTGGACAAAAAGAGAATGGTCCGATTTTTTGGCAGACCTGACTCCCCTCTTTGGTTTATTTATTTTTGCATCTGAACCAAGAAATATCATGATCGCTCTTTATCCTGAATTGTATTTTGTTTTTGGGTATGGAATGCTCCGACTCATTTCAACTGCTATATATGCAGCCATCCAACAAGGCAAAGAATCGAGTTTGTTAGATTTGGATATCCCAGAACCAATCATTGGGAAAATTTTCTATTTTATCTTTGTTCCATTTTTTGGTGTGATCCTTATGATTGCCCTTCTTTGTATCGTTACTTTACTCATAGGTTTTAATTTTTTCTTTTATATGATGATTGAATTATTTCTCAGTGTGGCCACCACAGGAGGATTGGAAACAAACTTTAATTTCTTAACCCTCTACAATTCACTCGAACCCAAAGAACAATATTATATTTGGGGAATTTTTTTATTCACACTCTATCGTTATGTACCCAAGATTTATGAATTTTTCAAAACACAAATTTATAAAAACTACAAAGACTCTTGGTCCTGGGTTGCTTTAGGTACACCAAAAATTCCGAAACACAACCAATTCCAAAAGATGACAAATGCATTTCGAACTATGTTTGGTAAAGAAAACCAACCATCTGATTTTTGGGAATACACACCTATATTTTATATTGGATTTTTATTCTTTTACTTTGGTGTTCTTGTTTTAATGATCAAATATCCATTGTTTGGCCCCATCATTACTCTTGTGATCAAAGCTTTTGTAGAAATGTATTTTTTTCGGCTCCACAAAGAAGCGCAAGGGATCGTAGCGTAAATCCTTTGCGAAGCAAAGATTGGAGCGAAGAGCGCGGTCGCACATTGTGCGCTGCGCCCCAAAAAATAGCAAAAACGATCCAATCCGTCCATTTCATTTCCTGTATAATAAATTCAATCAAAAGGAGAGAATATGGCATTCCAACAAATCCAAACAGGTATCATTACAGAAAAATTAAACGAAACAAAAACCTTTTATGAAAAGTGGTTAGGACTGATTACAAAATTTGAATCAGATTGGTTTGTTCTATTATGTTTGCCAAATAGGCCAGAAGTGGAAATAGCAATCATGAAACCTAACCAACCTCAGGTGAGGAAATCTTATTTTCAAATTCCTTATCAAGGAAAAGGGATTTGGTTTATCTTTGAATCAAAAGATGTGGAAAAAGAATTTGCAGAATTAAAACAAAAAAACGCACCGATAGACCTTCCTCTCACAACGGAAGAATGGGGAGACGTCCACTTCACTTTGATTGATCCCAATGGAATCGGCATTGATATTGTCCAAGAAAGAAATCCAAATTAAAATTTAGAAAGACAAATGTCTATGGACTTTCTTAACTTAGTTTTATACTTAAGTAGGAAAACTTCCATTGCCACAAACACCCAACCTCTATCCAGTTTGGAACCAATTAGAAGGAAAATTGGATGATACCATTGGCCTGAATCAAATTGCATTTTTTACTGGGTATAGCGATTGGCATTTTCATCGGTTGTTTAAGTCTTTCCAAGGCGAAAATGTAAAGGAATACATTCGTAGGTTACGATTAGAAAAAGCTGCATACGAATTAAAAATTACAAACTTTCCGATTATAGAAATTGCTTTGGAAGCTGGTTTTTTATCACACGAAGCTTTTTCCAAAGCGTTCAAACGAGTGATTGGTTCTACACCTTCTGAATTCCGAAAAAAATACCAAACAAAAAAACCATTAACGAAATCATTTCACCAAACATTGCCAGACGGAATTTCAAAATTTGGATTTCAGAAAAAAAACATTTCGTCCTTTTATATTGCTTTTGTTCGCCATATTGGAACTTACGAAGAACTACCTGGACCAATCACTGGGAGTAAGGAAGTGAATCAAATCCAATCTTTGATTGATCACTGGAATTCATCTCAGTCCCATCATAAATGGATTGGGATTAGCCAAGATGATCCTGACATTTCACCGAAAGGAAAAATTCGATTTGATTTGGGCATTACCATTGGAACAAATCAAAAAAAACTTCCTCAAGGATTTGGAATCCAAACCATTCCTTCTGGAAAGTATTTACAAATTCGTTACGAGGGAAGTTACCAAGGGCTGCCAAAAATTTACGATTGGATTTTAAATGAATATATCAAAACAACTCCAATCAAATTAAAAAACAGACCACCTTGGGAGTGTTATCTGAATCCTTTTGAAAAGGAAGATAATAAACGCATTACAGATATTTATATTCCGATTGAATAAAATCCTTTTTAGTTTTCGGAGAATCTGTGACTTACAAATTACATAGACAATGGAGTTTCAGGCCCTGGCCCGAACAGACCACGACAAACGGGGAAATTGGGTCGGAGCACTCTTGATGCATTGGCAACTGACTCGCAAGGAAAAAATAAAACTTCATTCAAACATACGGTTAAATCCTTTTTATGAACGTATTTATAAACCGACTTACAACTTCTGAGAGTGTACTTTGATTCGTCAGTGGTAGATGATCCACTACATCCAGATCCTATATTGGTAGTATAATAACCAGCGCTAGTTAGAGTAGTATCAATCGACTGCGGACAGAGAGAACGTTTTACTAACAATGCACCATAAAACTGTCGTACGGCGACATCTCTGGAAACCTTATCTCCATTCATTTCGTTATGTGTATCAAAATACAAATCGCCAATACAGCCGTAAAACAAAACTGATATGGCAAAAATATTCTTGAAAAAAAAGCGAAACGATTTTGAATTCATTTAAACTATTAATATGAGTTAATTCGAATCGTCGACTTTTTCTCAATTGTAATTTGGTTTTTCCTGAATCAAAATTGACGGCGAACAACACTTCTGTGACAATCCCCTACACTGCAATTGAACTACTTTCACTTTTTTTTTCACCACGCCATCCAAACAAAACAAATCAAACCTCTAACCGATTCCGAAATCGATGATTGTATGGATATCCTATACGGATCCTTATACTTTCGATTGTTACTCAAACATGAGAAACCTGAGTTAAAGGATTTAAGGCCGTGGTTGGAAAAGTTTTTACGAACATTAAAGTAAGATCTTCATTTTTTTCCCGTTCGTTTTTCAAATTTTGCTTTTTCCTTTTTTGTTTTTGATTAGGATCAATGAACATGAAACATCTCTCAAAACTTTGGCTCCTTGGTTTTCTTATTTTTGAATCTTGTGTTATCTTCCAAGCAACAAAAGTCCCTGCAAATAATCTTAAAACTGCCCTAGAAACAAACTCTACCAAAACACCCAAGATTGTATTTCTGGGAGATAGCATCACACATGGCCGTGTCAGTTATGATTATGTAGGTTCTATCGCCAAACATCCGTCTTTAGCCGATTCCCAAGTGATTAATGAAGGGATCAATAGTCGATTGACAGTTCAAATTTTAGAACAATTAGAGAATTTAAAAAAGCTGAATCCTGATTATGTTTTCCTTTTGATTGGAACCAATGATTTAAAGGCAACCTTAACTAAAGAAGAGTACGATCGTTATGCGGGCCTTTGGAAATTGAAAGAACCCGTTACTGAGGAAAGTTTTACGAACAACCTCACAAAAATCATCCAAACCATTCAAAAAGAAACCAAAGCAAAAATAATCATTTTTTCGCCGCCGGTTTTGGGAGAAGATCCTACCTCCATTCCTTTCCAGAGATCCAAACGGTTTGCTGAACTTACAAAACAAATAAGCACAAAGGAAAAAACCACCTACAAACCACTCCATGAGACTCTATCCCAAGGACTAGACGAGGCCAAACTAAGTTCACGAAAGCCATACGTCCAAAACACTTGGGGGATGTATTTAACCATCCTAAAATACTATTCTACTACATCTAGTTGGGATGATTTAGGAGATTCCAATGGATATTATTATTTAACCGATGGAATCCATTTGAATGCACGTGGGGGAAAGATTTTGGAAGGTATGGCATTAGAAGAGATTTTACCAAACAAGAAATAGAAGTTGTTCTGTCGGGATCAGTAAAACCCGACTAAATCTATAAACTAACATTTGAAAATACGGGGATCTTTAGTTAAGGTTGGATCACATTGAGCTGATACAAAAGAAAGGAAAACACAATCAAATTAGAGAAGAGTATCAGTCCAAAAAATATTTGAATCATCTTTGGACTGACCTCCGTAAAAAAACCACCACCTTTCACCCTGACAAGTCCTGGATGTTTCACTAAAAACTCAGCACCATTGTTAAAATAAATCCAATAGAAAGCGAGTGACCAAAGGATTAAGATAGAAATATGGAAAATGATTACAAAAGGATTCAAAGTTTTTATATATAAATAATCAATCAAACTGTTTGTATATTGGAAAAGATTACCGATCCCGACAATGATCCAAGGAATGTTCCCATAGAAAAGAATACCTTTCACCAATTTGTCATACCCAGGTTCTAACTCTGGTTTTTCTTTTATGTATTTTTGGGATCTAAATTTTAATACAAGTGCATTGAAAATTGTAACAATAATAAACGAAATCCAGATATGATTAAAAAGAGTCATTTTTCAATCCCTAAAGAAAAACTCGCTTATTTGGAAATTTTAAGGAAACAAATTTTTAATACATAATGACACGGTGATTGATACTATCAGCAACAAATATTCCTTCTCCATTAATGGATATACTTTGAGGAAAGCTAAGAGCCGTGGCAGATAGTCCCGAAGCGGAAAGAGTAAAACTACCATTCCCCGATTGTCCAAAAACTTTTGATGCAGTTGTGTTTGTTCCTGAATATAGTAAAATTCGATTATTGGTAGTGTCTGCAATCCAAACATCTCCACCCATTGCAAATACGCCCCTAGGTGCATTCAATGTCCCAGCACCAATACCCCCATTATTTCCTAAATTAGAGGTAAAATTAGGTTGTCCATACACGCGAGTGGCGGTGGTGCTTGTACCTGGGTAAAATAAAACTCGGTGGTTTCCAGTATCGGCAATGTACACGCCATCAGAACTCACAGCCACACCTTCTGGTGAGCCAAGAGTCGTGGCTGTACAATTAGAAGTGTTTCCAGTAAAACTAGTTTGGCCATAAACACGACTGGCACTATAACTTCCATTGGGAAAATAAAGTACACGGTGGTTTGAATTATCTACTACATAATACCCATCTTTGTCAGCTGCCATTCCATAAGGTCCCGTAATGACATCTGCAGCGGCATATGGAGCAGATACCGCCGTGTTAAAATCGACTTGGCCATACACTCGGGAAGCAATGTTATTGGTTCCTTCAAAATACAAAACTCTAAAATTGTTGAGGTCAGCTAAATAGAGTCCAAAAGAATCTTTAGCAAGACCCGTAGGATACGCGATTCCAGAACTAGAAGTGGCAAAAGCATTAGAACCAAAGTTCGCCTGGCCAATCACTCTCGAAGCTGACGTAATGTCTCCTGAATAATATAATACGCGAGTGTTTCCAGAATCAGAAACATAAATTCCCAATTCATCAGCTAGTACGAAGCTAGGAGAAGAAAGGGAATTTTGATTTGGTGGATTGGCGGAAGTAGCTGATATGAAATCAAGTTGCCCATAAACTCGCTTAGCGGTTGTTGTATGGCAAATGATTTGAATATTAGAAATTCCGAGAATTAAGGTTCCTTCCCAACCATTATGTACGACACAGGCGATTGTATCTGGTTGTTTTGCAATGGACAATGTATATTTTGAACCGAATCCACTTGCGATCGGAATGGAAAAACTTGTGGCACCTGGCGGAACGGAAAGTTCGGAACCGGTACTAGTTCGAAGCACCATTCCCGACGTGGTAAGGCCTACAATGGAACCACTTAGAGACAAGGCTGTCGATACACTACAATGGGGTGAAAAGTCAGCTAGCGCAAACTTCGAAAGGATTGAATTTAAAAATTCTTTGGAATTCAAATCACATGAATTGGATAATTCTGGTTTGTTACAGGAAAAAAAACAGAACCCAATCGTAAGTATATAAACAAAAAAACGATTCACCACAAATTGAAACTTATTTATTTCTTAAATTCCAAGCAAGTCTAAATCTCTGTTTACATAGATTAGGTGGTGATTTTTCCGCATTTGTTAAAAAATTAAATTCTGGAATGTCAAAGCATGGGGTTTTCCATTGATTTCGACAAGCTCAATACTCAGATTGCCTTCTTTGACTTCACCGTTTCGTAGTTTAAATCTTTGTTTGTATCCCGTAAGTTTTCCCTCGGTCAAAAATTTTTCTCTGATTTCAGAACCATCTTCCCCTTGGGCATACATGTTTAGCTCACTGCTCGTTTTACCAACAACCTCATTTTTTTGAAATCCAACGAGTCGTTCAAAAGCAGGATTTACGTTCACAAATCGAAATTGATTGCCTATATCATGTAAGGACATAGCGATAGGACTAATCAAAAAAGCTTTTTCGAAAAGTTCCTGGGCTTCTGATTGTTTTCGAATACTTTCAAATAATCGTAACGCCATCTTAATCGAAGCAATCAAAACAATTTCTCCTGTCGTTTTCAAAATATAACCATACGAGGTAATCGATTCGGTTCTGTTGACAATTTCCGTTTCCGTGTGAGAAGATAAAAAAACTAAAGGAATAGAATGTTTGGAAAGAATGATCCTTGCTGCCTCTGTCCCGTCAATTCCAGAACCCAAATCAATATCCATAAGGATGATATCTATTTTGTTTTCAGGTTGAGATAAAAATGATATAGCAGTTTCTCCCGTGCGGACATGATGAACTATAAAACCTGCAGATTTTAAAATTCGAATCTGCATCATTGCAATGATGGCTTCATCTTCCACAAGAAGAATTGATTTACCAGTCACAAGATTTGATTCCATTGTCATTCGCTCATCATAGAAACTATCTTTTCGTTTGCAAGGATTACTTAAAAACGAAAGGAAACAATAGGAATAGATTCTAAATTCTAACGCCTATTTAATCTTTTCAGCTAGTTTTGAAAGATTAGAAAACTTCGGAAAATAAGAATTTGGATCGTCAGATAAAAGTTAAATCATATACAGAGTCACCTTGCATGGGTAATGTTCACAAGGGAACGATCTGTCCAAAAGGAGACTAGGGAATGTCCGCAGAAACAAATGAAATCAGCCGATTCGAAAGGAATCTATTCCGTAAAGGTGTTTCTCTCATCGTATATACAAAGTACGGACTTAGTGCTGTTTTTTTACTCGGTGTGGCTGCCAACGTGGCAACTAAAAGTTTCGTCCCTAATTTAATTGGATCCCTAGCATTTTTATTTAATGGAATTATCCCTGGATACTTCTTACGTAAAGGAAAAGAAGTTTCTAGAATTTGGGCCTTTACCATCATTTTCATCGACTTACTAATCTTAGTTAGTTTCTTCTATTTAGATATTTATAATAACTATGTCAAAGGAGATGCAAGTAACACTGTTAACGCTGGTATTTTCTACATTATCTTTGTTTTCATTGCTATTTATTCCAGTTTCCTCTTCGAATCTAAATTAGTGCTGATTGTGGGAATCATATCTACCTGCCTTTATATTGGTGGGATTTTTTTATCATCAAAACTTGGTGCAGCACTTGTTGGGAAAGCCACTCCAGAAATGTTAAGGGCCAACCATATCATTGTCGCAACGGAAGTGCAGAAGGTCATTTTTTACTTCGGAGTCATCTTTAGTTTGCGTTTTGTAGTTTCACTGATGCGAGAAATGCAATCCGACTTAAAAATAAAACTAAAAGATACATTAGAAAAACAAACATTCATCACAAACAAATCCAATCAAATGGAAAAATCAGCAGCCACACTTGCTGCATCCGTTGACACCCTTCAATCCATGTCAGATGAGTTACACAACCAGTCACAAAACCAAGCGGCATCCGTTGAAGAAATCTCTGCTTCGGTAGAAGAACTATCCTCTTCTGCAGTCAGTTCTGCCAATCTAGTGGAAGACCAGGTAACAAGAGTTAAAATTGTTGACCAAGACTTTTTATCTCTACAAAATATCAGTGAAAGTGTAAAAGCAAAAACCACACAAATTGCAAAAGATGTCAGTCTCTCAGCCGACTTCAGCAGAAAAGTAAAAACTTCTTCCGAGGAACTTAACACCATTTATTCAGATCTCAACAAAGCCTTTGCTAAAGTAGAAGAAATCAACCAGATGATGTCAGAAATTGCTGATCAAACCAACTTACTCGCATTAAATGCTTCAATCGAAGCAGCCCGAGCTGGAGAACATGGACGTGGATTTGCCGTTGTAGCCCAAGAAGTCGCAAAACTGGCTGAACGTTCTCAATCGAACGCAGGCACCATTGCTAAAATTGTAAAGGAAGCTGGACTAAAAATTAACGAAGGTACCAGGTTTTCCAAAGAAGTCAAAACCCAAGTCGAAAGCCAAAACGGGGAATTACTGCGGATCGAAACGGAAATTTTAAGTTTGGAAGGCCATGTCACTGAACAAGAAAATTTAAACACCAAACTCAGGGTTACTTTCTCCGAACTCCATGTACTCTCAGAACAAATTGGTGTGATTGCACAGGAACAAATGTCTGGCAGTAAAGAAATCAACCACGCCATTACAGTCATCGATGAAACCACTCAAAAACTGGCTGACTCTGTCCAACTCCTCTATGAAGAAATCAATGAGATCCATTCGCAATCCAAACAATTAACAGCAAACTAAGGGATTTCCCTTTAGCTGAACTTAGTTTTAGGAATAAACCTGTCTTTACAATAGGTAGCTCTCCTAAAACCTTGGGAAATTGTAGGAAATAAATTGCTTTCCTAAATTTGCCATGCTGAAACCGAAACATACCAATCTACCCGGCCAAAGAATTGAAGATACCATCATGGCCATTTTGGAAGAAGGTTCATGTCATGAAGAAACAATCATCCAAAAAATCAAAGAAAGCCAATTCCATAATTTAGAAGACTCCGGGATTTATTCTGCCCTCATCAAAGTTCTAACTTCCTTAGAGATTCCTGAGAATGATTCTGCAAACATTTGGCAAGAAATTATAAATAATAAACACAAATTGACTCAGTGTATGGGGCGCGAAGTCGGAATCCAGATCGCAACCTTAGATTATTTTACTAATATCAATCAAAAACTAAAAAATCCAAAAATCATCGAAATGAAACTTTTCGCTGATACCGAGAAACTAATATTAGTTGATGAACTCACAAAATTATACAACCGAAGACACTTCGAAAAAGCACTTGTTCGTGAATTCAAACAATCAACAAGATACAATCAAAATCTAACACTACTCATCATAGACATTGATGATTTCAAAAAAATCAATGATACTTATGGTCATACAATGGGTGATGAAATTCTCTCTAAAGTAGCAAAACAAATCACCTCGTGTTTACGTATGGAAGATACAGCTTGTCGAATCGGTGGAGAAGAGTTTGCAATTATTTTCCCACAAACAAACGAAGAACAAGCTCTCATTGCCTCAGAAAAACTCTTAGAAGCTTGCCGCACCATCGAACTCAGTGGACGACCTGTAACGTTAAGTGGTGGGATTGTATCTTATCCAGAAAAAGTGAAAAACTGTTCGGAAATGTATGACCTAGCAGATAGAGCATTGTATACGGCGAAACAATCTGGCAAAAATCAAATTGTAGCCTATTCCAATGAAAAAAGAAGTAGTTTGCGTTTTGATGCAAATTTGGAACTACTTTTTATTTTACCGGACAAAACTCTAAAAACCATTTCTAAAAATATTTCCGTCACAGGAATTGCCTTCGATACTGAAGATGACATCAAACTCAACGAATCCTTCGATGTCAAACTCCGCGAATCAGAATCAAACAAAGAAATTAATGCCAAAATCAAAGTGATCCGTAAAGAAGAAGTGGGAATCCATAAGTTCCATATGGGAGCAGAATTTTTAGAACTCTCCCCTGAAGACCAAACCAAATTAACCGACCTTTACACCCTACAGCGATCGAAAATTCCTAGCGGAGTACTTTGATCATTAATTAAATTTTCCTTGCCGGATCTTCTAGAACTAGTTTCCATTTCATCGTGTTCGGTTTTTACCTCAGCTTCTTTTGGATTTTACTCTCTTTATTTTCTCCGGAATTTTCCTTTCCAACTGGCCTCATCCCTCCACTCCAATTTCTTTTTTGGTGGAACCTTGTATTTTCATCGTTTTGGATCCTTCTCCTTCTGATTGTAGTTTTTGGACTTTTGGGATTTTTGCTAAGGGTTCCAATCCTTGGAATTTTCTTACAAGGGATTCGAAACCAAGTCACTGAAATTGGGTGGATCAAATTTTTAATCAACAGAACTACTGTTTGGTTGCTCAGCCAAACGCTAATCCTATCTGGTTCTTATACTTTCGGATATAAAAACCTTACCGAATCTTGGATGTACACAGCAGCCCTCATGACCATAGTCCTTGGATATTTCATCAAACAAAATTTTTACAAACCAATGGCTAGTATTTCAGGATCTCGGAATGTTTTTATTTACCGCGGGCAAATGGGAAATGGATTTCCAGAAAATAAGGAGCAGTTCCCAAGGGAAAAAGATGTAACTCCCCCATAATCTAAAAAGGATTTTTGCCAAACTAAAAAAAATCCAATCTAATGGATATGGCTTCAAAAAATAAATTTACCACTCTTCCGTTTGTAACCTTAGGAGTTTTATTTTTCCTTTCGACTGTTTTCTATTTCAACTGCCAACTTTTTAACAAAGATAGCAGTGTTCAAAAAGTCAATCTACAGCCAGTACAGGGACAAAAAATCGCAGCTTTTGCAGAAGGTTGTTTTTGGTGTTCTGAACATATATTTGAATCCATTCCTGGAGTGACCGACGTTATCTCTGGATATGCCGGAGGGCATACAAAAAATCCTACTTACGAATTAGTAAACACAGAAACCACGGGTCATGCAGAAACCGTTTTAGTGTATTACGACCCATCTAAGATAGATTATGCGGAACTTTGCCGAATCTTTTTTCTTTCCCACGATCCAACCACTCCCAACAGGCAAGGGCCCGATGAAGGTTCTTCTTACAGATCCATTTTATTTTATGGAACTGAGGAAGAACGGATTATTGCCAAAAAAATCCAAGAAGAAATCAAAGGAAAACAGATTTGGAAAAATCCAATTGTGACGGAATACCAAGAACTAAAAGAATTCTATAGTGCCGAAAATTACAATCAGAACTTCATCCAAAACAATCCCAACCAGTCCTATGTTCGTGCTGTTTCGATGCCGAGGTATGTGGAATTCCAATCTAAATACGAACTCTACAAAAAAACGATGAAGTAAAAAACTGATTAAAACTAATTAGTAATATAAAAACTGTTCTCTGAGTTTTGTACGAAAAGAATCGAACTCAGATTTACCAGTAAACTTACATTTTTTTAGAATATCTTCTGGAATCTCGGATGATTTAGCTTCTTTGGCATTAATGGATATCATCATATCACTCAAATATATTGGAAAAACTATATCAGAATAGACTTCATCAACAAGGAGTGGCCTATGATGGAATTCCATTGCTTTGGTATAAAGAATTGGGAAATTCCATTTTTCGCCAACCATTGCACCTAACTTTGAGTGAGTGATGCCGATAGCCGACTCTTCCATACTGATTGTCGAAGCAATTTCTCTAGAATTGGAATAAGTTTTAATCTGCGACATATGTTGTTTATCAAATGATAAAAGTAAAATTTCTCCAATATCATGTAAAAGAGAAGCTGCAATCAAATTACTAAGATCTGATTTGTTCATCTCCATCTTTTGACCAATGGCTTTACAATAAAAAGCAGACTCATTCGATTTTTCCCAAATCGCAGTAAAAGCTGGAAACTTATCTTCCAACATTTGTTTAGTTCCAAGACTATATAATAAAGTTTGTAATTCCTTAAGTCCAATCAGTTGGATGGCTCGATCTAAACTTTCTACCTTACCACCTCTCCGAAATGCCGCAGAGTTAGAGAGTTTGAGAATATTGGCAGATAAAGCAATGTCCTTTTTGATCATTTCCGCAATGGTACCAATGCTGGAATTAGGTTTGTCTATTGCGTCTTGGATGTCTTTGATTGCTTTGGGGAAAGTAGGTAAATTATCAATTTGAGAAACGATCGAATCTATTTTTTCCAACTGTAAACTTTCTTTCGAAACCTTAGAAGGGATATCGATCATAAAAACAGTTTTGTTTTCGCCCGACTCAAATTTAAAAGCAGAATCTCCTAACCCATCGTTACGAAGCATCATAAGGGTCATAATCAAACCAAGACCTGCACCTTCTTGGTCACTTGACATATCCATAAAAGCTTCAGCTAAGTCATTGTATGTTTTTGCTTTATCAATTCTTTCTTTGATTCTTGCCGATTCTGCCGTTGTTAGTTGCACATTATTCATGATTCGAATGCGCATTAAACTTTTATTATGAATAAAAGATACAAAAACCCCAAAATTATTTTTTTGGAGAGACTCTTCGATCACTTCCCGATTCTCTAAATATGTTTTTTTGAACTCAGCAATCTCTGCGGCGTATTCGACTTCATTTTCAATATTACTCGCACGATTTTTGAAAAAAACTCGTTTTGCATTTGCTTTGATAGCATTGGTTACGGTTTCTTTGACAGCGGCAAGCACAGAGTCCCTAACAATGATTAGGTCAAGCTGCAATAAAAATCTGTCTAAAATCTGGTATAATGTATTTTCTACTTCATCAGTAATTTGAAAAAACTTAAAATGGAAGGGAGCATTTTCTAAGATGGGCTGATTGATATCATCGATGTTAGAATGAAGGCCTAAGTCTTGTTTGTATTCTAATGTGACTGCCTTGGGACTAGCCATAAAACCTCAAGTGTCAAAGTTGTGTCAAAAGGGAATTCCCTTAACCAACGAATTAAACGACACTTCTACACCATCGATAGCAAGTATTTTACTAAATGCAAGCGTTTAACAATAAATCTACGGAACACAAACTTTATGTGACAAGTACGAAATTCTTTTTGTGCCAAACCCCTGATTTCGCTACGATTGTGTACTAATTAATCAAAGATTTTAATTTTAGGTAATCCTAAGTTATAACGAACTGCTATAACACGAATGCTCACAACGACAGTTGCTGACAAAATTAAATTAATATTGTCATTCACGTTCCAAACATTCAAAAGTATATACAATACAGATCCCACCAAACAAGCAGTAGCATATATTTCTTTTCTAAAAATAAATGGAACTTCATTCATCAGTGTATCTCGGATCACTCCACCGAAAATAGCAGATATCATTCCAAGAAGTGCAGATGCAAAATAATTCACTCCATGATCCAAAGCAATCCTTGTTCCAAGCACTGTATAAATTCCAATCCCCAATGTATCAAACAGGAAGAGTTCTTTTCTAAGTTTACTCAACATTCGTGGCAAAAGAATGACGAGTAAAAACCCAACAAAGATGGCCCAGAGGATGTTTTCATCCCGAACCCAAGAAACAGGATAATTTCCAAGAGTGATGTCTCTTAAAGTCCCTCCGCCAATTGCCGTAATAAAACCAGTGAAGAACACACTGAAAAGATCATGATGGTGGTCTTTATGTTCCAAAGCAGCCAAAGCTCCGGACATCGTAAATACCATGATACCAGAAAGCCCAATGTAATCATAAAAACTAAATTCCACGGATTATCCCCTATATTTATCATTTAGACGGAAAAAAAATGACATTCTCCGCTTCTTTCAATTGTTGTATAAAGTAGAGAGTATGAACAAGTCTGCTAACATTCTAAGGAATGCCATTCTCATTCCCATCTTTTTATTCCAGGCCTGTATCCCTAGTTTGTCTAAAGGTTTTTTACAATCAGTCACTGACTTCATCCAATTGCGAAGTTTGGTCAACCCGGCTTCGACTGGGCCCTACTACGTTTCGGTTTCCGTTTCCGGCCTCCTTGGAACTGGCCTTGTTTTGGATTTGAATTCTGGAACAGAAAGTATCGTTGTCAATGCCGACGGATCTTTTGACTTTAAAACCGCTCTTAGTACCGGAAATAATTTCAATGTAACAGTAAACACACAACCGACTCTCCCGACTCAGACTTGTTCTGTTAGCGGTGGGATGGGTGTGGTCGCTTATGGAAATATCAACTCGATCATCGTGAATTGTGATCCTTTACGATACACTGTTGGTGGCACCATCACTGGCCTTGATGGAATCACTGGCCTTGTTCTCACAAACTCTGTCGATGGATCCACACTGAACGTAGCGGTTGCATCGGGCTCTTTTGCTTTCACGCAAACCTATCTGGATGGAACCACTTATAACGTTTCTGTTACCACCCAACCAAACCATCCAGTTCAGAACTGTCTCACTACCAACGGGTCAGGAACCATCTCTGGTGCCAATGTCACAGACATCATCATCGCTTGTAATTCAACTGCCTTTCCGATCGAAGTCACTGCTGTGGGGATCGCTTCTGGCACACTGAGTATTAGAAATAATAATTCGGAACTACTCACCATTTCAACCAATGGATTACATAGATTCCCCACGAATATCATAACGAACAATACTTATAGTTTGCAAATTGTGGGAACTCCCGCGAACCATCAGTGTGTCCTTTCTGCTTCTGGTGGCACTGTTACGGGAACCATCTCCATCACTGCCAATTGTTTTAGTGTTCTCAGTTTTAATCCTTCCAATGGGGGAGTCCTGCAACCAACGGAAAGTTTACGATTACAATTTTCGGATGAAGTGAATGCCGGCAGTTGTATAACCTCAACAGGAACATTAAACACAGTATTGAGTATACCAATTCAATTTTCAGTGACAACAACCACAATCACGAATGACACACTCATTGTTTCGCCCGCTGCTACAGATTCCTGGATCACTGGACACAGAGTCTTAACTCTAAATTGTTTTAATGTCGGCGGAACACCACTTTCTTCTACGGTAAATATACTATACTTGGTTCCATCTGCCATTCGTTATGTTTCGGCTTCTGGTTTAGATACCAATCCAGGTACGGATGTAGCTCCCAAAAGAAATATTCAGGCTGCCATCGATGACTTTCTAGGCTGTGCCTCTGGTGACTGTGCCGTACTCGTGGAAGATGGTTCTTATGACCCTACGTTCTCCGGTGGCGCCATCCATCTTGTTTCAGGAATTTCACTTTACGGTGGTTATCAACCGACAACTAGTTTTGGAGTTTGGAGACCAAATTTACATGGCTCAGTGATACTGATGGACACAACACCAGCAGGTTGTTCCATAGCAACCATCACTTCACCATGTGCCTCTATTATTGGAGATGCAACAGTTACTAGTAATGTTACCATATCGGGATTTCGTATCCAATCTGGACCAGATACTGCACCCTATATGGCAGGAGTTTTTTTAGACTCCACAAACAATGTCCGTCTCATCAATAATGATATTGATGGAGGAGTCGGAATCAATGGTGTGTCCGGAGTTCATGCCATCAATAGTAACCCCTATTTGATCCAAAATGTGATTCTTGGAGGAAATTGTACGGCAGCCAACTGCGACTCCGTTGGTGTATACATGTCTACGTCAGTACCCATTGCACCGGTTATTTTAGTTAATTCCATTTCCGGAGGAACTCCTACAGGCTCAGGTGTAAATTCTAGAGGGATTCGTTATGCTGGAACCGCTGCCATGACAGTCACCAATATCATTGGGAATTTGATCACAAGTAAAAACTTAAATAAGACAACGAGTCTTTTCAGTATAGGATTTGATATCAATTCAGGAACCGGTTTAACAGGTACCTTATCAGGCAATATAATCACTGGCGGTGCAGGAGGTACTTCTATTGGTTTAAGAATCCAAGCAACCACTTCCATCCAAATAGGTTCACCTACACAAGGAAATCAAATTACATCCAGTGACGCGTTGACTGGTACCTACGGATTGTATTTAAGTGGCGGACAGACTGTACGAAGAAATGTAATCAGATTTGGAACTGCCATGAGTGCAGCCGTTGCAACGGCTATAGGAATTTATGCAACAGGCGGCGGAACGCAAATCATTGAAAGTAATTCCATCCAAGATGGAAATGTGTCTTCTACTGGAGCCACGGCAACTCTCAATGGAATCTATTCAGCAAACGCAAGTGCAACTTCGAGTATTACTGGGAATTATATCCGCATAGGAAGGTCAGAGGGTACAAATTCTACAGCTACAACAACTGCTGGAATTTCTTTAAATACCCCTCAAAATGCGCTCATTGCCAACAATTGGATCCAAAATGGAACTAGTGATGTGAATGCAAGGGGATTGGAATTTAAATCAGTATTTTCAGGTCTCAGAGTTTACCACAATACAGTCAGTAGTGGGACAGGAACCAGTAACGAAACGCCCTTATTTATCGGTGCAGGTTCTGCCTCTATTGACATTCAGAATAATATTTTGATGTTAAACAATAATTCGGCATCCACCGCTTGTATCTATAATGCTGGTATTGGCCTACAAACTGCCGTTAAATATAATGTTCTACATAATTGCGTAAACTTAGTGATTCAAAATGCGCAAAACTATAGTTTTTGTGCTGGTGGAGTTCCTGGTACTCTCGTTTGTACCTTACCCCTTGGAATTCCAGCAAACTTCGGGAACAACCTCAACATAGATCCTGAATTAGCTTCGAATTTTGGAGTGATTGCTAACTACACCCCAACAACGGCAACTTCCTGTTTGATCACTAAATCTACCAATGCTCTATTGACAGATAGCTATAATGGAATTGGTACAAGGCCAGGGGTTGATGGAGCGATCAGTCTTGGTGCTGTAGAATACGACCAAGCCTGCACACCTTAACTTTAAGGTAATACGTAGATTCCCACACGATCGTTGTATAAACTTCCGATATACAACTGTCTTTTCTTTTCCAATACACTCGTAACTTCTTTTAAATGTTCTCCGCCAGGGTCTTGTAAGGTCATAAGTACCTTGCCGTTCCCATCTATTTTGAGTGCGTAACCATAAGGTTCTGCCTTAGGCCAAAGGAATTTTGGCAAAAAGGAAATCATTCTTTTGACTACGGGAGAAGGATGCATATTGTCCATCCTGTCATTTCTCACTGTAAAAAGAGCCACCCAAAACTCTCCGTTTTCATTACGAGTGATATTGTCTGGAAAACCAGGGAGATTCTCTATCACCGTTTCTTTTTGGCCTTTTTTTGCACCCTTTAACCAAAGTTTGGTGATCTTGTAACGGTAGGTTTCATTCACTAGCAGATAATCTTCATTTTTGGACAATGCAATTCCATTGGCAAAGTACAATTCGTCCGCAAGCAGTTCGGTTTCTTTGGTTTTAGGATCGTAAACAAAAACTCGTCCATAAGGCCGTGCTTCTAAAAGATCATAAAGGTATTCTTTTTGTTCATAAACAGAAGCATCGGAAAAGTAAATTTTTCCATCTTGGGCAATGTCTACATCATCTGTAAATTTAAATGGTTTTCCTTTGTATTCCGAAACAAGGACAGTTATTTTTCCTGACTTATCTAATGACAGGAGGCCACGATAGGCATCAGCGATGATGAGGTTTCCCTGTTTATCAAACTGAATTCCCAAAGGACGTCCTGACGTATTGGCGATGGCTTTGATTTCACCTTTAAGAGTGATACGAATGATACGCCCATCCTTGTCTCCACCATAGATGTTTCCATCAGTGTCCACGTCCAATGACTCCAACCCTTTTACTTTTCCAATGGCAAGTAAAATGGATTTTTGTAATTCGGTATTGGGTGCATAAACTCCAACTAATTCCGGCTTGACGGGAGGTTCATAGGAAACTGGTTCAAATGTTCTACAGGAAAAAAATAAAGAAAAAACAGATACATAGATTAAGAAATATTTCATTTTGGTTGTTTCTCCTTCTCGATCAAAACATCTTTTAAAGCCCATCTTTCATCCACCCATCGTTTCATTTTTTTAGACATAGGTGCAAACTGTTCGTTCTCTTCCACAGGTACTAGGGATGCGGGAATCACATCCACAAACACTTTTAGTTTGCGAATTTTACCTTGCATCAACTCTAAAAAACTAGGATTTTCTGTAGGATAAACTATCGTTAAATCGATAAAAGCATCAAGCGAATTCTTTAGTGTTGTGGACACAACGGAGATCCCACCACTGTGGGGCCTGAGTAAATGTTTGTAAGGATTTTTTTTCAGTAATTTCTGAACCCGTTCTGGAGTCCTACGATGGCCTTCGAGAAAATTCAAAATAGAAAAAGGCATACCGGCAAATTTCGCACAAACGTTTTTTACATTTTCTAAATCTTTGGTAGCAAGTTCTGGATTTTTTTTCAACTGTTCCTTGGTACTTCTTTTTACAAAAGGGAAATCAAGAGCAAGCCAAGCATGCCCAAGAATTGGAACATATTTTAGTGAATCTTTGATGAAAAAACGAATGAGTGGGATTTTTCGATTTAAAACAGACTGAATGATATAGATATCAGACCAAGATTGGTGGTTACAGATAATCATATAACGTCCATCTGGTTTCAAATCTTTATAAGCATCACCGACCACTTCAAATTGGACACCATACAAGATTCTGGAAATTCGATAGTTATTTTCGATCCAGATTTCTCCCACTTTTAATAGAAGCCTATCACCTAACCTTCTCGCAGAACCAGTTGTTACCAACTTCCAAATATACAAGGGATACATCGTTGGTATGATCGATAACAAATTCAAAAGAAACAAAATATAAGCAATGATTAAACCCAAAAGAAACTCCTAACTAATACGTCGTACCGATTCCAAGAATCGTAACATCATCCATCATAGAGGCATCTCCTCGAAATGAATGAAAATCATCCATCAGCAAATTGATTGTATCTGCTAAACTAAGATCCAAACTCTTTGCCGATGCAAAACTGGAAAGTAATTTGGATTCTCCAAGGAGGATCCCCTCTCCGTTTTCCTGTTCCAAATAACCATCAGAAATCATAAACAATCGATCCCCTAATCCAAAAGCTAAAGAATGATTGGAATATTCCACATCTTTCTCGAGACCGAGCATTACCCCTGATTCTGCCAGAGGGATGATTCCATCTTTTGTCACTATATATGGTTCATTGTGACCTGCTGAAGAATAAGTCAATTGGCTTTCTTCCATGTTCAAATCGACTATGACTGCGGTGAATTGGTTGGATTTTTTACCATACCGATCCATAAAAATTTGATTTAAGGCATAAAGAACATCTGCTGGATTCTGAGTATTGTGTTTAATATGATCATACTCAGCTTTTATCGCCATAGTGATGAGGGCAGCCTGGACACCGTGACCAATGGCATCGGCTAAAAATAATCGAATTTTGTTTTTTTCTAAACGAACCACATCAAAAATATCCCCACCAACTTCTGACATAGGTTCGAATCGTGATCCAAAATCTAAATGTGCTACATACTTAAGACCCAGTGGTAAAATATTTCTTTGGATGGTTTTAGCAGTTTCCAAATCTTCTTGGATGATTTTTAAAGATTGTGTTAACTTAGCAGTTCTTTCTTTTACCATCTCTTCCAAAGTTTCGTTTTGAAGGCGAAGTTCTTTATTTTTCTGAATGAGGACTTGGTTTTCTCTTTGTTCTGCGTTCCGAATTCTTGCAGTTAACAATTTCAAAAGAGTTAAGGTCATATCGGGACTTGTTTGGATCAAACGATGGAAATCTTCCCGAGTAAGTTCATAAAGAACAGAATCTTCTTTTGCAGAGATATTTACGGTGCGAGGAGCGGAATCAATCAGTGCAATTTCTCCGAAATAATCGCCAGATACTAAGTCACCAATAACAAGTATTTCTTCTTTAGTTTCATCCAAATACTTCCAAACTTCTACGATCCCAGATTCTATAAAATAAAATGAATCACCTAGCGTATACTGCTCGATGATAAGAGAACCTTTACCAAATAGGGCGCGTTTCATTTCTTTTTTTAAGAAACTTAAATCCGCATTTGGTTTCTCCGTAGATCCCATAAGTCAATTACCTGTAGAGGTTTCTTCTCGATTGACCAAGTCCAAAGCAAAGGCAGGTTTGCAGACAGACCAGTATTCTGCTTCTTCGGGAAAAGGATTGGAATACCGAACCTTGGTTCCCTTTTCTATCAAAATGGATTCACCAGCAGAGAGGATTACAATTTTTTCACCCACTTCAATTTGTTTTTTACCACGAACCATAAGTGTCCACTCATCGAAGTTAGGTGTTTGAAAAGGTTCACCCCAACCACTAGGCGCTACCATATGAGCGATCGATATATCAGAATTACCCGTTGAAGGAATTCCAAAATGTTCGGAAATTGTTTTTCCACCAGGAACGGGGATTTGGATTGGATTCGTTTGGTGTTTAAAACCCATATCTAAAAACCAGGAAATTTAAAACTAAATTTGTGTTTCAAAAGATCTTCCGTATATGACCATAAATTCCTTCGGGCCTGTATATCGTAGGATGGATCTGAACTTTTTGTGATTTTACTTTTTACAAAATATTTACCAGAAACAGAAGATACAGAAGGATCAGTTACAAGGAAAATAGATGTTTTTGCACCTTTTTCTTCCGAAATTGCAAAAAGATTTTGAGCAAACGTTAATAATACTTTCGCTAAACCTTCGTTATTTTGACCAAACTTGGTTTTAACAAATCCTGGATGGAGGCAATTGACAGTAATTTTTGTTTGGTTCAAACGTTCCGCAAGTTCATATGTAAAATAAATGTTCATGAGTTTTGATCTTTGGTATTGTTTCCAACCAGAATAATCCTTATCACCTAACAAATCACTAAAATCAAGAGACACACCCATGTGGGCACGTGATGCTACATTGACAATTCTAGCTTCACCTGCTTTTTTTAATGAAGGGAGTAAACCAAGAGCCATAATAAAATAATTCAAATGATTTAATGCAAACGTAGCTTCAAGGCCTTCTTTGGTAAGAGTATGTTTATCAAAATAAGCACCGGCATTGTTGAGTAAAACATCAATTTTTGGGTGATTCTTACGAATCGTTTCGGTTAGTAAAAAAGTTTCTTTTGCAGAAGATAAATCAGCCACATAAGAATGAACCACTGCTCCTGTAACTTCTAATGAATAAACAAGAGCCGCTAACTTATCTGCATTACGACCAACTAAAATTAATTCGTCTTGATTTTTTGCAAATGAATGAACACAGACCCGCCCGATGCCATCAGTAGCACCTGTAACTAAAATTGTTTTTTTCATGAAATGATCTCCTCTTTCATCTTTTTGGGAATGGTAAACACAAACCGGGAACCAGAAACCCCATCACTATCAGCAAACAAAATCCCACCGTTCACGGAGACAAATTCATGACAGAGCAAAAGCCCTATTCCGTTTCCTGTTTCCCCTTGGGTACCAGTCGATTTTATAACCTCTCCCACTTTGAACAGTTTGTCTAGGATTGCCCGAGACATCCCTACGCCTGAGTCGATCACAGAAACTTGCCAATCTCCACCAACATCAGTGGCTTGGATGAGAATTTGGCTATTGTTATGACTAAACTTCAAAGCATTCGAAACTAAATTTCTAACCACTGTGATGATCATTCGATCATCACAAAAAACCATTGCATGAGAAGGAATTTCTACTTCTAATTGAATGCCTTTATTCGAGGCACTGAGAACAAATAGTTCCAAACATTCTCTGACAATATTATCCAAACGGTAGTAATGCGGGCGAAACTGTTCTTCCCCTCTTTGTAACTTAGACCATTCTAAAAGATTCTCTAATAAAGAAAAAACTGATTCAGTAGCATCAACAAGAGACTGTGTCATTCCTGCGAGCGCGTCCTCTTTTTTTTTCATATCTTCATTCAAAACTTTCAGTAACATTTTAATCCCAGCTAAGGGTCCACGTAAGTCGTGGGAAATAATCGATAAAAACCTGTCTTTGGTTCCATTCGCAACCATTAGTTCACGGTTGACATTAGACATTTGTTTTTCTAAATTTCTTTGTTCTGTATTGTCCCTAAAAACAAGAACCATTCCAATTTTTTTTCGATTTGCGTCTCGGATCTGTTTGGCGGTAACTTCCCAATACTTTCCATCTTTTTCCCAAATCCACTTAGTGAGAGTTTTTTTATCAGATAGGTGATCGAGTTTAGAGATAATGCCAGGGGCTGAAGCAAAAAAATATTTATGAGAGAGTAAACTAGAATTTTTAGAAGCAATTTGGAATAAATGTTCTGCTGCCATATTCCAATCTACAATACGATGATTAAAATCGAGAATGACAACTGCTTCGTCTAACTCGTCTACAATTTCCCCGCGCACCAATGGCACAAGATCGAACATTCGATAATATCCAATGGCAAAAAAAATCAAAATTACTTGTATGGTGCTCATCACCGCAGTGATATTGAGTCCTGGCAGAGGCCTAAATCCAGACTTATGTAAAATTGCTGTTACCCAAATAAATAAATAGGAAAACAGAATGAGCATATATCTTCTGCGTTCGGTGGACTTGGATACAAAGATACCTTTGATTAATAAATATCCAACAAACACTGACCAAAAAAAAGAAAAAAAATAAGAAACAACAAACCCACCTGTATTGGTTTCCTGAACCCACTGGATCCTTCCATTGATATTTACCAAATAAGTATCGAGTGTTAAAGTTTTAAAGATTGGATCTAATACACAAACTGCCAATGTTAAAAGTGGTTGGATTGTGAGCAAAACCCAAAACTTTTTTGTCAACAAATGTTTGTTTTGCGTAAACTCCAAAGAAACAAGAACCATTCCCAGGTTGGCAAGGGAAACTCCGATGTATAATAACGAAATAAAGGATCTATGTAAGTCAGGACTAATGAATACAAAATCGAGACCATAGAATCCGGTCCACATCATGGAACCGAAAACTAAAATGAGTAAGTATTTAACAAGGTCTAGGCGGAAGGATTTTAAAACGAATAGCCCCAATACAAGATTGAAGCCGAATGCTAAAAATAAAAGTAAGCTATAAGGATGGAATTGCCACAAACTAAGTTTCTTCGCTGCTTAGCATTTCGCAATTTCCGTCAAACACAACACCATCGGCAATTTGTAGTTTTGCGGTACGAATGTTACCTTGAACTTTTCCAGTAGATAACATTTCTAATCTTTGAGTTGCTGTTACGTTTCCAATGATAGTCCCACCAACAACAACAGTTCCTGCTTTGATGTTTGCTTTCACACGCGCACCTTCACTAATCACAAGATAACCATCAGAGATGATTTCTCCAGTAAAGTCTCCAGAAATTTGTAAAGGTTTTTTGAAGGCTAAAGTTCCGCTAAATGCTGTTTCTTTTCCGAGGATAGTAGCAATAACTCCGTGTTCGGTGATGGTTGTTTGCATTTCTTTTTTTGACATAGTTCCTATTTAGTTTTCATGTTGTATACCCCGTCCCAATCTTCTGGTGGGGGATCTGCGATGTAATCATCACATCTTTCAATGTATAGTTTTGAAGGGCCATCTTCTGGATGAATCGCGAGTCCTTTTTTGAACTCTTCTTTTGCTTCTGCGAACTTTCGCGACTTATATAAAGAAAGGGCATGGTTGTAATGAACCAGAACTGCCTTCATTTTATCACTAACGATCATCTGGGCTCCTTGTAAAAAACGACAACTGCCGTTGCGTAGTGGTCAGCATGGCTGATGGATACGGAACTGCTAGTAAATCCTTTCTCTCGGAAAAACTTCTCAGTTTTCCCATGGATGACTAGCGTTTTTTTACCAAAATTTGTCCCTGCGAGTTCAATCTCGCGCATATCTGCGACTTCCCCTGGATTTAGGTTCAGGGCCTTGATCACAGCTTCTTTACAGGCAAACCGGCCTGCGAGAAAGGGGACTGGATCCTTGTGTTTGTGGCAGTATTCCACTTCTTCTTCGGTAAAAACTCGCTTTAAAAACCGATCCCCGTGTTTCTCTAGGAGTTCACGAATTCTATGGTTTTCGACGATGTCGTTCCCGACGGATAACATAAGATGATTTATTTTCGCCGAAGTTCTAAGAGTCGAGCAAATAAAATATTGTTTTCTTTATGGTAGGGGCGTCTGAGTTTCACTCTTTCAGAATAATCGAAGGCAGCAGAAAAATCTCCATTTTTAAACAAGGCTTCCGCAATATAAAATAGTGTTAGGCTGTCCGATGGATTTTTTTGGGCATATCCTAGTGCAAATTCTAAAGGGAACGCAGACATTCTATGTTCCGTATATAAATAAATTTTTTGAACCGAAAGTGGAGCATCGTGGATGGAATCAAAATTGCTGGAAATTATACGTTCGACTTCCGGCCATTTTTTTTGTTTGTATAAGGTCAAAGCACGAAGGTAAACAAAATGTTTTGGATGGTTTGTCGGAACATGAATGGGTGATCCTTCTCCCGTATATTCCACTCGAATGAGCGAGAGATCATCGATCAATTCTCCATGGCTTTTAATAGCATCCCGAATGGATTCCAAATCCCCTTGTCCCTCCAAAGTTGTTTTTAGGAACAATTCATCATCCTCATTGACTTCCATTTCCACTTCAGATCCGATCAAAATATCATCGCGACCGTCAGAACCAATGAGTAAAACATCACCTTTTTCTAGTTGGAAGGTATTAATTTGGAGCGCTTTTTTAGATGCGAGCAATCCAAGTTTCGCACAAACATAGTTATGCGGTAAAAAGGAAGTTCGATCATTTCGATAAATGACTGGCCTTGGATGTTCTGCATTTAGAAAATAAAAAAATCCAGTTTCATCATCGATCAAACAAAGAAACATAGAAATCAACATGGATCCATCAAAGGTAACCAACGTGTTATGTAGTTCTATATAAGCATTGCTCACCCATTTTTCAGGAGTGATATCACGAACTTCCTCAGACTGCCCATTCCTTTTGATAATGGCTTCAAATACAGATCCAATCACAAGGGCACCACTCGCCCCTTGCATGGATTTACCCATTGCATCACCATTTAATACAACAATGTATTTTTTATTTTGTAATTGGATGGAAGAAGACACACATAAATCCCCACCAATTTCAGAACTCCATTGTTTATAAGAAAATTTTTTCTTTTGTTCCGTAAGGAACTGAATTTTCATATTAGAAGAACTTGCTAGGTTCTGAGTTAGCGGTTCAATGAGTAAAGAGGCTAAAAAGTAGTCTCCGTCTTGTTGTTCTTTCAAACCCTTAACTTCCGTTAGGGCAAAATTCAATTCTTTGGTTCTTTCATCTACCTTTTGTTCCAAATTGGTATAAAGAAGTGAATTCTCAATTGAAACCGCGATCTGCGAAGATAAAATTTTAAGTATTTCCACTCGTCCAGGAGTGAAAGCATCCGTTGTTAGATTATTTTCCAAATAAACAATCCCAACCACAGTTCCATGACTTAAAATGGGATAACAAAGTAAAGATTTAGGCAGGGTGGATTTGACATAAGGATCATTCTTAAAATCACCTTCTCTTGCTGCATCCCCACAAATCACAACAAGACCGGTTCTCACCACATAACCAATGATTTGTGAAGGAATTTTGTTTTGATTTACATAGGCCACTGGCTCTAAAAAATCAATGGCAAAGGGAGATTCTGAATAAACAAAAACAGATTCTTTTTCGGCTTCAGATTCTGCCAATACTTGCCAACCAGAATCAGATTTTAGAATAAAGTATCCTCTTTCCGCACCAGCATTTTCGATCAAAATTTTCATCATCTTTTCCAGAAGACGATTGAGTTGGATTTCTCCGGAAATGGTTTGAGAGGCTTTGATGACCGTATTGATATCAAGAGAAGAACCTACATCTCCAAAAATATCTTTAGTCGTACTAAACAAGGAAAGGCTATCTGTAGAATCCGTTCGAAAGTTTCTTCCAATATATTTTTTTAAGGCAATATGATTTGCCTCAAGTTGTTTCACCTTGGATAAAAATCCATATTTTCCATAACGGTAATGTGCTTCCACCAAATGTAGGTTACTATACTGCTCAAATCCGGTTTCCTTCCACATTCGAACCAAAAATTCATTTGCAATGGCTTCTTCTAAGATAAAGTTAGATTCCCTTGCGGAAGAAATGGCCGCCTTACAAGCGATTACGGCTTGCGTTTTTTCATTGGCCAAATAAAGAATCAAAGCAGATATAATTTCGTATTTATGGACAAAATTTTCAGGTGAACTTTTTGCCCATACCTTCATCCGTTTTTCAAATCCAAGTAATCTTTTCTTTAGATTTACCTTCGTTGTTCCCTGTGGAGTTACATCGTCAACGATCAAAGAAAAAGCAACCAAAGCTCCAAAAAATACATGTTCGGGAACAAACATCATTCCAAACATAGCACCTTCTAAAGAATCCAGTTTTAATGAATATTCATACGCTTTTTGTTTATCACCCAGGAAATATTCAATTCGCAACTTACATAAATTATAATCGAAAAGAGCATTTGCATTTCCTGTGGTTAACCATTCTGAAACAGTTTCCGATTCGGAAAAATATCTACCTTCCAAATTCATTGGATCGGCCGACTCACCCCTCATATTTTCCACTAATTGTAAGTTCAACCGGTGTACTTGGTAAGCATGATTTTGACGTAAACTTAAAAGTGATGCATCATAACGCAGTTGGCTTTTATATAAATCTTCCAAGTTTTCTCTAAATAACAAACCTTGGAAGTGGATATTATTCAAAGAATAAGCGGAGTATTGTAAATCCCCTGTTTCCATTCCCGCAAGGAAACTATCCCAAAATATGGAACGGCCATCTCTTGCATGATTTTTCCATGGTGCAATCATACAAGCAAACATAAACAAGGTTCGGCATCTAAACGTTCTAGCATCAAGTGAATCAAGTAACCTTACACCTAACTGGCCAAACTTAAGTCCATCTTCATAGTTCCCGAGACCAGAACCCTGAATGATTCCCATGGCACAAAACCCGAAAGCACTGATTTCGCATAATCCGTATTTTAAAGTATGATTGACTAATTTTAAAACGATGACAGGGAATAAATTTGGTTCTGCGAGAAAAGAGGGAGCAATACAAGCATTCAGAATTCGCATGATTGCCAGATACTTTGGATCTTCCGATACCGGAAGTTGTTCTAAACTTTCAATGGATCTTCGCCCTAATTTAAACTTGAACTTTAGAATTTCGCGTAGAGGCGAAAGTGGGGTGGCTTTTTTTGGCAACCTAACACCTACAAGTTTCAAAGCTTGTTTCAGGGTTTCCAATACCTCCTTCATCTTGTTTTGAGTCACAAGCATAGAAGATTGGAGTTCATAAACCAAAATTTTATCTAAGTCATTACGAACAAAATGTAGAATGTAATTAAAACTTTTTTCAGCTGCTTCAAAGTTTTTAGAAAGGTAAGCTGACCTTGCATAAGCCAAATGAAGTTTCAAAGTATTTTCATACTCAGAATTCCATTCAGCATCTGTCATAAGTCCGACCATTCGATCAAAAAAAGTAAAAGCAGCATCGTAGGCAGAAGAATTTAATGCTTTAAAACCAGCCTTTTCGTTTAAAATTCGTAACTCAGCCAATTCTTCACTGCCCTTCATTTGGGAAGCACCCAAATTCAATTGGTTTACAATTGTAAATAAATGATCGTCGAGTTTATACTTATACAGAATGGAAAGGTAAGTTTTTCCAATTTTATAATGGAGCTGCGACTTTTCTTCTGGGGAAATGATTTTGTAAATTGCTTCCCTAATTTTATCATGAGTGAAGTTTGCATCTTCCATTCCTAAAATTAGGAATTCTTCATTGGCAAGAGCTACCAAATCCATTGATGCTTTATGGTAAGGTCTTTCAGCAATGGTTGCATATATATCATGCCGAAACCAGTTACCAATACAGGCGGTAAGTTTTAATGCTTCGATGAGTTCTGCAGATTGGAGATTGATTTTATCTATAATTAAATCGATAACGTTATCTGAAATGTTAACGGCATCAATTTTATCTTTATCCCAAGACCAATGATCATCAGTAAAATAGATGTAAGATCTTTCATAAAGATTCTTAAACATTTCATTTACATGGAATGGATTCCCTTTTGTTTTTTTCCAAAGAACTTCTGCAATGGGCCTAATTTCAGACTCAGGAACCACTAAAGTTTCGGAAACGAGCATAGCGACATCTCGTTCTCGTAATGGCTCTAAACGAATTTCGGTAACAGGGATTTGGTATTCTCCAAGTTCTTCCAACAAACGAAAAAATGGATCTGTCGGGAATACTTCATTATCACGATAAGATAAAATAATAAAAAAATGTGAAATTTCAGGATCTGTGAGTACTTCTTTCAAAAGTAAAATACTGGAAGAGTCTGCCCATTGTAAATCATCCAAGAATAATACAACAGGATGATCCTTGGTACAAATTGTACGCAAAAACTTTCTGAAAACCAAATGGAACCTGTTTTCCGTTTCTAAACTATCCAACTCTGGTGGAGCTTGTTTTTCACCTAACAGCTGTGATAATTCGGGTACCACATCAATGATTAGTTTTGCATTAGCACCAAGTGCATGGTTCAGAACTCGGTTCCATTCTTTTACTGAAGACTCACTTTCAGAAAGTAACTGGCGTACTAGACCTTGTAAAGCTAAGTTAATCGCACGGTAAGGAATGGATTTTTTATATAAATCAAATTTACCTGAGGTAAAATAAGCTTTTTCCCGAGTCACCGGTTTTTGAATTTCGTTAATCAGTGCGGACTTTCCAATTCCTGAACGTCCAGAGATAAGGAAAATTTCTATTTTTCCTTCCGTAGCATCCAAAAACTTTTCTTCGAAGATGCGGAGTTGGTCTTCTCTTCCGTATAGTTTTTTGGGAATTTGGAATCTGGAAGATTTATCATTTTTGGCAAGTTCCATTTGGAACTGATGTAAGGATTCACGTCCATTTTCCAAAAGAACCGATTGCATCGCCGATAAATCAGAAAGTAAACCAGTTGCTGTTTGGTAACGATCTTCTGGATTTTTTTCCAAAAGTTTCATAATCAAATCAGAGATAATTTTTGGAGCACCTGTTCTCTCTTGCGGAGACAGCGGAGTTTTTGCCAAATGGGCGTGAACCATTTCCAAACTATCTGTATATAAAAAAGGAAGATCCCCAGTGATTAACTGGTATAAGGTGACTCCGAATGAATAAAAATCAGTTCGATAATCTACTGTTCGATTCATCCGTCCCGTTTGTTCCGGAGATATATGAGCCAAGGTACCGGTTAAATTTTGGTTCATAGGAAGATAAAAATTTCGATGTGTTAATAGAGTGGCCGAACCAAAGTCGATAATCTTTAATGCGCCGGTATCAGGATTATAAATTATATTTTGTGCTTTGATGTCATTATGAACAATTTTTGCTTTATGAATGTCGATGAGTGCCTTACAAACTTCGATTGCAATATTTAAGAATGTTGCAATATTACTATATTTACCACTTAACTGTAATTTGGCGAGATCGGTAAATCCTACATGAGGGAAAACAATTGCAACGGTGTTTTGATAGGATTCTAAATCTAAAGGTCTAAGTGTATATGGAGAATCGATGGATCTTAGGATTTCAAATTCACTTTTAAACCGAGTAATTTCTTGGTTATCAGGATAATCACGATTGAGTAGTTTGATCACAACGGGACTACCAGTGGCAGCCTCCCCTGTATACACGGAACTTCTTTTCCCTAAATGAAGTTCCTTAATCGCTTTATATTTTCCTACAGTAAACAATGAAATTCCTTATCTAGCTGTTTTACCACCGTCAACCGGTATGACAGCTCCTGTGATAAATGCTGCCCCATCAGTAGACAACCAGACACAAGTTTTGGCAACTTCTTCTGGAGTTGCCATTCTACCAAGAGCGTAAGATTTCATCCTTTCCTTTTTTACCTCTTCGGGGTTAGGAACATTTGCATAAAATACATCGTCCATTTCTGTTTGAATCCCACCAGGGCATAGGGCCACCACACGAATCCCGGCAGATCCGTACTCTAAGGCAGCAGACTTTGTGAGTCCGATGATCCCGTGTTTTGTCATGGAATAAGGACCCGCTTTTTCTTTTCCTCGAACACCCAATGCAGAAGAAACGTTGATGATGACACCACCTTTCCCTTGGCTTAGGAATTGTTTTAATTCAAATTGCATGGAAAGAAAGGTCCCTTTTAAGTTTACGTCCATCACAGAATCAAAAATATCTAATGGATAATCTGCCGTTGCTTTCAGAACTCCAGAGATACCTGCATTATTGACCGCAACATCAATGGATCCATATTTAGAAACAATTGATTCAACAAAATTACGAACTGCTTCCGATTGTGTGACATCACATCTAACAAACATTCCTGTCCCACCTTGTTTTTCAAGCAGGGCCAACGTTTCTTCGCCTTCTTGTTTCCTTCTTCCGCAAAACCCAACCACATAACCAGCGTTTGCAAATTCAAGAACAATGGATCTTCCTAGTCCCGAAGTTCCACCTGTCACTAATGCTACTTTTTTTCCGCTCATTGGATTTCCCTTTCTTCGATCAATCGTCCGTAACGATTGATTGCTTCCTTTACATTTGCACGGTCGAGTTCAGAAATGGATTCAAAACGAAACCCAGCAAAAAAGGTGTCTTCATTATTATCGTCTTCTTTAACCCATAATAAAATACAAGTTCCGTGAACGAAACCGACAATATCGAAATGCATAAAAAATTCAAGTTGCCCGCTATTGGCTAAATCACCCGGATGGATTCCAGAACACCGCACCATAAATCCGGAACTGGAAATATTTTCAATTGTGGAGACAATATTACGTCCGTTTTCCCTAACCGAAATATTGTTTTTAAATTGATCCAAAATTCGAAACCTCGGATCAATTTCATACACTTCTTCCTGCGTGCTTTTTAAGCGTTTGTATACTTTTAAGGGCAAGATACTAGCAGCCATTTCAATGCGAGTGATTTCTTGATTTTCCTGATAGGCAGTGATTTCCAACTTCGAATAATTCCAATACCCTGATTTGCTATATTTTAACTCTTTTGCAATGGCACGAAGTTTGATCGGCATATTCATCTTCGCATATTGGAAAAATTCCGAATTTAAATATAACAATAAAAAGGTGACACCTTCAAAGGGAACTTTTCCATACATGTGATTACAAGAAATTCCAAATTGTCTGGCAGCTTCTACAATCTGCATACCTGAAATATGTTTTAGATTGGGTGGTGAAAAAAATTTATGACTAGGAGGAACATAAAGATTTGCAAAAAAAGTATCTTTTTTAGGAATTTCTTCAAAGGGTTCGAAGATTGCGGAGATTTTTGACTTCTCTACATTCCCAACATAGTAGTCCCTACGTTTGATAATTTGAAGGATTCGAATTTCATCGGATTCGGTGACTTTATCGTTTAAAACATAACTCTGTAAATCTGAATCAAAATGGTAGAATGTACTAATAAAATCCTTTTGTGTATCATCGATATCCGCTTCTGCTAAAATTCTTTCAGCAGATTCTTTACGAATTCGATACGGAATGGTTTTGAGTTGGTAATGTGATCCACTAGTATCTTGTCTTTTTGCGTAGTATTGTAGCAGAAAGTCAATTTCTTCAGGTTTAAGTTTAGGAAAAACATGTTCTTCCATGACAACTGCAGTGATCATCCGAGGAAGAGCACGTCGTATGTTCGAAACAAAACTATCGTCTTGGAAATAGGTTCGAGTGTATCGTTTATCGAGAGGTAAAACTGCGGGGAATTCTTCTTTTTCAAAAACCTTCATATGAATCAACCGGAAATCTGTTCTAGGGTTCGTCCGTAGATTCCGATAGGATAGAATTCAGCGCAACTAAATTAACAAGGAATTGACAAATTTATGTCAAGTTCACCTAACTATAGTTACTGAACATGGTGCATAGTGCACAACACGATCAGATACACTTCCCATAATGAATCTTCCTAAAATTCCATGACCTCGGCTTCCAATCACAATTAAGTCTGCATTTTCTTTTTCAGCAAGTTTGCATATTTCTTCAGCAGGATATCCTTCTAGAATCACACGTTCCCATTTTACGGTTGTCTCATCCAAAATGGGATGTATTTTTTCAAAACGTTGCTCAGAGATCCATTTCACGCGGTCTTTGCCCGCAGGTGCTGCATCGTAATACCCTGGTAAAGGACCAAAATCCTCAATCACTTCCACGATATAACATTTTGCATTACTTGCTTTTGCGATTGCTAAACCAAATTCTAACGCTTTGGCAGAACTAGGAGAACCATCGATGGGGATGATCAGTTTTTGAATCAATTTTTCCATACAAGAATTCTACCATCTTCTCCCGTTTGGGAAAGTGAAATTCCTTTGATAAATGTCAAAATCTAATAATCAAAACCTGTTTTTATGCAAGCCGTTTGAGTGGGATTATTTTTTCCCACCCTCATCTTCTTTGGTTAAGTAATAAGCGGCAAGAATCGGCAATGTTGTGACAAGAATCACAAATACCGCAACCACATTTGTGACTGGCCTTTGTCTCGGACGAATGAATTCTGTTAACATCCAAATGGGAACTGTGGATTGTTGGCCCGCCGTAAACGTAGTCACAATCACTTCATCAAAGGATAATGCAAAGGATAACATTCCGCCAGCTAACAACGCTGTAGCGATATTTGGCAAAATCACAAATCGGAATGTTTGCCATGGGTTAGCACCTAAGTCCATGGATGCCTCTACCATAGAATGAGAACTTCTGCGAAGTCTTGCTAAAACATTATTATACACTGTCACAATACAAAAAGTGGCATGGGCAATCACAATGGTCCAAGTGCTAAACGGAATTCCAAAAAGAGACATGGCAGACCGAAGAGAAATCCCTGTCACAATTCCCGGCAAAGCAATCGGCAGAATCACAAGAAAGGAAATCACTTCTCTTCCAAAAAACTTACTACGATACACAGCAAGGCAAGCCAAGGTTCCAAGGATGATAGCCATAATTGTTGAAATGGTAGCAACTTGTGAAGAAAGGATAATGGCTTCCCAAATATCATTTCTTTCCCAAGCTACCCCAAACCACTTGAGTGTAAATCCTGGTAACGGAAATTGGAATGTTTTTTCATCTGTAGAAAAAGCATACATGATGATGATAAAGAGAGGGATATGAATAAAGAGGAACCCAAGGGTGGTGGCAACTTTTAGTCCGATGGTTCCGAGATTCCATTTAGAGGGCATCAAAGGCTCCTAATCGTTTTGCGATCATGAGGTAAACCATCATAATGATGATGGGGATTACAGAAAAAGCAGCCGCCAAAGGGATGTTACCTGCTGTTCCTTGGTGTGTATAAACCGCCATCCCAATAAAATAACTGGAGTTTCCAATGATGGTAGGGATGATATAGTCACCTAATGTGAGTGAGAAGGTAAAAATAGAACCCGCCACCACTCCCGGAAATGCTAATGGCAATATCACTTTTCGAAAGGTTTGAGAAGGCCCACCGCCCAAATCGGAGGATGCCTCAAGTAAGGATTTAGGAATTCGTTCTAATGATGCTTGGATCGGAAGGATCATATAAGGAAGCCAGATATAAACAAAAACAAGAAACATTCCAATGTAAGAGAATGACAAAGAAGTTCCACCAATCACAGGAATGGAAAGAATCACATCGAGCACATGCAGAAGCCCAAGTTCGTTCAAAATCCATGTAAGGATTCCTTCTTTTGCCATAATCAGTTTCCAGGAGTAAACTTTCACAAGATAACTCGACCAAAGAGGTAACATCACTCCCAAATATAAAATGGGTTTTAGTTTAGGACCAGCATACATCGCCATATAATAAGCAATCGGAAAGGCAATGATGGCACTCACAATCGTAACAGTAAAAGCCATGGTTGTCGTACGAATGATGATATCCCAATTCGTACTTTGGCGAAACAGATCATAATAAGATTCTAAAGTAAATTCTCGTTTGATCACTCCTGAGAAAGAATCAATGGAGAAAAAACTTTGGATGAGGAGAGTGAAAAGCGAACCCAAGTACACAACCCCAAGCCAAATGAGAAGGGGTGCGAGTAATAAAAAGATCGCAAGGCCTTTCCGATAGAATAAAAAGGTAAAAAACTTATCAAAGGTACTAGTCATTTACAAATCCTTAAAGTAAATGCATGTCAGAATCTTTCCAACCTACAAGGACTTCGGAACCAACAGCAATGTTCTCTGCCGATATTTTTAGATTTTGAGTGGAAGCAATGATACGAGATCCATTCGGAGTTTCAAAATGCATTTTGGATGTGGCTCCCGAATACACTTGGCTTTTGAGAATTGCTTTAAAGGTTCTATATCCTGTGGAGTGATTGTCTTCTTTTGCGTTAGCAAATACATGGACTCGTTCTGGACGAATCATACCTTTTCCATTTTGACCCGTGAGCCTTTTGGTTTCTTCCACAGAAAGGATATTAGAAGTCCCTACAAAGTTGGCAACGAATTCGGTTTTTGGCCTGTCATACAATTCTTCTGGTGTCGCAATTTGCTCCACCTTACCTTTGTTAAAGACGGCAATTCGATCCGACATCGAAAGTGCTTCTTCTTGGTCGTGAGTGACAAAGATAAAAGTAATCCCTACTTCTTTTTGGATGGCCTTGAGTTCCAATTGCATCTCTTCTCTGAGTTTTAAATCAAGTGCACCAAGAGGTTCATCGAGAAGTAATACCCCTGGACGATTGATGAGGGCCCTTGCCAAAGCAATCCTTTGCCTTTGCCCTCCTGATAATTCAGAAGGTTTACGATTTCCCACATCGGGCAATCGAACCATAGCAAGCATCTCCGATACTCTTTGATTGATTTCGTTTGTATTTGTTTTTTTGATTTTTAATCCATACCCAACATTTTCCGCAACCGTCATGTGGGGGAATAAAGCATAGTCTTGAAAGACTGTGTTCACATTTCTTTTGTAAGGCGGGATGCCAGTGACATCAACACCTTCCAAAAGAACCCTTCCTGAAGTCGTATCCTGAAACCCTGCCACCATACGGAGACAGGTTGTTTTTCCCGACCCGGAAGGGCCTAACATCGAAAAGAATTCACCTTTTCTAATCCCGAAGGAGACATCATCCACCGCTATAAATTGGTCGAATTTCCTTGTTACATTTTGAAATTCAACATCGTAAACTTGGTCCATTCCTTCTCCTTCAGAACTTTTATAATGTTAGGATCTTATTTACTTCCAATGATGGAAATATAGTCTTCAGCCCATTTTTTGTAAGGTATACATTTTCTTCCACCGGAACAATCTTCTTTTGGAGTTCTCCAGAAAGAGATTTTTTCAAAGTTATTGAATCCGTTAACCGCACAACCTGTGTCTCCAAGAAGAGCGTTTCCTTTACAAGCAGAAGGAACAGAAGGCACTGATCCAAACCAAGAAGCAAGGTCTCCTTGTACTTTTGGAGAAAGTGAATGTTCTAACCATTTGTATGCACAGTTTACGTGTTTTGAATCTTTATGAAGCATTGTGCTGTCTGCCCAACCAGTCGCACCCTCTTTCGGAACGATAGAAGCTACCGGTTGTTTTTCACTGACAAGTAAGTTCACTTGGAATGGCCATGTAGAAGAAGCAACAAGTCCTTCTTTTTTAAAGTCATCCACTTGTACCATCGCATCATGCCAATACTTTGGAACGAGTTGTCTTTGTTTTTTTAATAATTCAATGACGGCTGCATATTGTTTCTCATCCAATTCATAAGGATCTTGGATTCCAAGTTCTGGTTTAGCTTGTTTTAAATATAAAGCAGCATCTGCAATGTAGATTGGACCATCAAATGCTTGTACGCGACCTTTGTTTGATTTTCCATCAGCCAATACTTGTTCTTCAAAAACAACATTCCAACTAGTTGGTGCTTTTTTGAAAACTTTAGTATTGTACATAAGAACGTTTGGACCCCATTGGTAAGGAACACCGTAATGTTTTCCTTCCACTGTATGCCAAGGAGCATTTTGCAAACGAGAGTCTACGTTTTTCCAACTAGGGATAAGGTCTGTATTGATTTCTTGAACCTTTCCACCAGCAACCAATCGTAACGATGCATCACCAGATGCAGTCACAAGATCAAATCCACCTTCATTCATGAGTGCTACCATCTCGTCAGATGTAGCGGCAGTTTTTACATTTACTTTACAGCCAGAACTTTTTTCAAATTCAGTGACCCAGTCATATCCTTTGTCTGTTTCACCACGTTCAATGTACCCCGGCCAAGCAACGATGGAAACTTCTCCTTCGCCTTGTCCGATTTCGGAAACCTTTGTTTCTTTTTTGCCGCAGGCAACCGCAAATGCGATTGAGAGAACTGCAACAGAAGAAATCACTCGTTTGTATGAATCGAATTTCATAAACCTATGTGCTCCTGGTTTTACTTATGTCAGGAATTAGATACCAAGAATTCAAAATTAAGCAACCACTTCCTAGGTTTTCAAAAAAAAGGTAGGAATTTTTCTGCGGTGGGATTTCGATGAAAGCACAGGTTTCGTATGAAATATATCAAAGATAAAGACCTTTTCCGACAAGAAAACTTCATCGGTGGGGTATGGTGCCCTGCAGAAAACAAAAAAGAAATTTTAGTACATAACCCCGCAAACGGCGAAATCATCGGAAACATCCCTCACTCCGAAGAAAAAGATACAGCGAACGCAATTCGTTCTGCGAAACTAGCACTTGCTGATTGGAAATCACGACCTGCAAAAGAAAGAGCAGGAATTTTACGCAAATGGTTCCAACTCATGATGGACAACCAAGAAGATTTGGCTCTCATCATGACACAAGAACAAGGAAAGCCACTAACAGAAGCTAGGGGAGAGATAGCTTATGCTGCATCGTACATAGAATGGTTCGGAGAAGAAGCAAAACGTTCTTATGGTGATATCATTCCTTCTCATAGAAAGGACACAAGGATTCTTGTTTTAAAAGAACCCATTGGTGTAGTGGGAACCATCACACCTTGGAATTTTCCAGCAGCCATGCTTGCAAGAAAAGTAGCTCCGGCACTCGCCGCAGGTTGCACTGTGGTGTCGAAACCAGCAGAACTCACACCCTACTCTGCACTAGCCATGGCAGTTCTTGCGGAAAGAGCGGGACTTCCTAAAGGCGTCTGGAACGTGTTAGTTGGTGATCCAATCAAAATTGGTAAAACCATTTTAGAAAGTAAAGAAGTTCGTAAACTGAGTTTTACAGGTTCCACAAATACAGGAATTTATTTGATGGAAAAATCAGCTGCTACCTTAAAAAAACTCTCACTCGAGTTAGGTGGGAATGCACCATTTATTGTTTTTGAAGATGCCGACATGGATGAGGCCGTGAAAGGTGCCATGCTTTCTAAATATAGAAATACAGGACAAACTTGCGTTTGTGTGAATCGTTTTCTTGTCCAGGCATCCGTCGCTGAAGTGTTTGCAAAAAAATTGGCAGACAAAGCCAAGGAGCTAGTGGTTGCCAATGGAATGGAACCGAACGCACAACAAGGCCCACTCATAAACGATGCGGCTCTCGAAAAAGTAAAATCTCATATTTCCGATGCGGTTTCCAAAGGAGCAAAAATTCTCACTGGCGGAAAAGAACATACCCTCGGTGGTAATTTTTTTGAACCGACTGTGCTTTATCCCGTAAACTCTTCCATGGTTGTCACAAAAGAAGAAACCTTTGGTCCAGTCTCTTGTATCCAAACCTTCCAAACCGAAGAAGAAGCTGTCCAATTGGCCAACGACACAGACTTTGGACTCGCTTCTTATTTGTATACAAAAGACATGGCTAGACTTTTTAGAGTCGCCGAACAACTGGAATACGGAATGGTGGGAATTAACGAAGGACTCATTTCTTCAGAACAAGTTCCCTTCGGTGGTGTCAAATTCTCTGGAATGGGACGAGAAGGCTCTAAATACGGACTCGATGATTATACAGTAACCAAATATCTCTGCCTCGGAGGAATCACATGACGGGCAATCAAAAACAAAGCAACCAAACCCTTTGGGAAAGAAGACTTGCAAACGTACCGCGAGGTGTTACAACCGCCTATCCAGTGTTTGCCGAAAAAGCAAAGAATGCAGAAATTTGGGATATTGAAGGAAAACGGTTCATTGACTTTGGGGGTGGAATTGGTGTCCAAAACACTGGCCATTGCCATCCGAAAGTAGTCGCTGCCATCCATAAACAAGTGGACCAAGTGCTTCACACTGCCTTTCAAATTATGCCTTATGAACCTTATATCGTTCTTGCAGAAAAACTAAATGCCAAAGCACCGATTGAGGGAGGAGCAAAAACCATCCTTTTCTCTTCCGGTGCCGAAGCTCTAGAAAACGCCGTAAAAATTGCAAGAGCCGCTACGGGACGACCAGGGATCATTAGTTTTCTCGGTGGATTTCATGGAAGAACCATGATGGCCCTGGCTCTCACAGGAAAAGTAGTTCCTTATAAAAAAGGTTTTGGCCCCTTTGCAAGCGATGTTTACCACATTCCTTTTCCTATGGAATACCATGGTGTGACAGAAGACGACTCTATCAAAGCCCTAAACAATTTGTTCAAAGCAGACATTGATCCTTCTCGAGTGGCGGCCATTGCCATCGAACCCGTGCAAGGTGAAGGTGGATTCTATATTGCCTCTCCAAGTTTTTTAAAAAAACTCAGAGCCATTTGTGATGAACATGGAATCCTTCTCATTGCTGATGAAGTACAGTCAGGGTTTGCAAGAACAGGAAAACTGTTTGCGATCGAACATTCAGGAATCAAACCAGACCTCATCACGACTGCAAAATCACTCGCAGCCGGGATGCCTCTTTCTGCCGTGATCGGAAAAACTTCGATTATGGATGCAGTAGAACCTGGGGGACTCGGCGGAACCTATGCCGGAAACCCAGTCGCTTGTGCAGCAGGAATTGCTGTGATGGATCTCATCGAAGAAGAAGGGATTTTAGAAAAATCAGTCAAACTCGGAAAACTATTGGTAAGCGAACTAAACGAAATCAAAAAAACCTATCCTCATATTGGCGAAATACGCGGATTAGGTGCTATGGTTGCGTTTGAACTAGTAGAAAATGGGGACGCAAACAAACCATCTGCCGATTTAGCAAAAAAACTAACCGCCAAAGCATTAGAACATGGACTTGTTTTACTTTCTTGTGGTGTGTATGGAAACGTAATCAGAATCCTTGTTCCCATTACCGCAGAAGAGTCCATTGTCAAAGAAGGCCTAAGTATCATAACAAAATCACTAAAGGAAATTTAATACGGCATGAAAGAATATAAACTTTGGATTGATGGAAAGTGGACAAACACAAGCGGCGGGAAACTCATGGACATCGAAGATCCTGCCACGGGCAAAAAAATTGCCAAGGTAATTGATGCGAGTGTGGCCGATGTAGACAAAGCTGCCAAGGCAGCTCACAAAGCATTTTATGATGGAAGATGGTCAGGGATTACTCCAGGCGAACGATCCAAAGCCATTTGGAAACTTGCCGATCTTTTAGAAGAAAAAACCAAAGAGTTTGCAAAAGCCGAATCTCTCAACGCAGGAAAACCTTATAAAAACTTAAGCCTTGCCGGAGACATTCCTTTTGCTGTGGATAACATTCGGTTTTTTGCAACGGCAGCTCGTGATGTTCATGGAAGTCGTGCCAACGAATACCAACCAGGATACACATCCATTTTACGCAGAGAACCTGTGGGTGTGGTGGGGCAAATTGCTCCTTGGAACTACCCTCTTCTTATGGCCGTTTGGAAATTTGGACCCGCACTTGCCGCAGGTTGCACTGTTATTTTAAAACCAGCTCCAGGAACTCCCATCACCTCTCTTATGTTAGCCGAGCTAACAAAAAAAGCAGGAATCCCTGATGGTGTGATTAATATTGTCACCGGTGGAAATGCCACAGGCCAAGCGATTGTTGACCACCCCCTAGTCAGAATGGTTTCTCTTACCGGATCCACGGGAACGGGAAAAAACATCATGAAGTCGGCTTCTGATTCCTTAAAACGAGTGCATTTGGAGCTCGGAGGAAAAGCCCCACTTCTAGTTTTTGATGATGTGGATGTAAATCTTTTTGCCGCCAAAGCAGCGTTTGGTGCCACTTGCAATTCAGGACAAGACTGCACTGCTGCCACAAGAATCATTGTTCCCAAAGCCTTACAGAAAAAAATCACCGACTCTGTTGTGGATGCAATGAAAGCAGTAAACATGGGTGATCCTTTTAATGATAAAACAGAAATGGGCCCACTCATCTCTGCCATCCACCGCGAACGTGTCCTCGGGTTTATGGATCGTGCCAAAAAACAAGGGGCAAAAATTCTTACCGGTGGTGTCATACCGAAGGGCCTAGGCAAAGGATACTTTTTTGCACCGACTGTCATCACTGATGTCAAACAAAACTATGACGTAGTGCAAAACGAAATTTTTGGACCGGTTCTCACCATCCAATCTTACGATAAAGAAGATGAAGGGATTCGGCTTGCAAACGATGTCAACTATGGCCTTGCCTCTTCCATTTGGACAAAGGATATAGCGCGTGCTATGCGAGTTGCCAAACAGTTTGAATTTGGAACGGTTTGGGTGAACGATCACTTACCGCTTGCATCCGAAACTCCTCATGGTGGATTCAAACAATCAGGATTTGGAAAGGATCTCTCTATCGAATCTGTGGGTGATTATCTAATCACCAAACATGTAATGGTAGGCGGGGTTTAGATTCTTTAAAACAAATAGAAACAGTCGGATGTCTAAGGGATTATGGCATCCAAAACGAATCCGATTGTTTCTATATTTCAATGGTTAGCACCAAGATTCCATCTCTTTGATGATCTGGACAAAACGGGGACAATCGAGTCTGTCCAAAAAGGAGCCGAATTAAAAGGATCCAACCTCTGGACTTTGATATTTGCTATTTTTATTGCAAGCATCGGACTCAATGTTAACTCCACCGCTGTCATCATTGGTGCCATGCTCGTTTCTCCTCTGATGGGACCCATTGTAGGGATTGGATTTGCCGCCGCCACCAACGACTTTGACAATTTAAAAAAGTTCCTCCGCACATTGAGTGTGGCTACACTTGCGAGCATTGCCACTTCCTTTATTTACTTTTCCTTATCACCCATTAACGAAGCACAGTCGGAACTACTCGCAAGAACCTCACCAACCATTTATGACGCTCTCATTGCAATCTTTGGTGGTGCCACAGGAATCATTGCCAATACGAGAAAAGAAAAAGGAACTGCCATTGCCGGTGTTGCGATTGCAACCGCCCTTATGCCCCCACTTTGTACGGCAGGTTATGGGCTCTCGCAAGGTAACTGGTCTTATTTTTTTGGTGCCACTTATCTTTATCTAATCAATTCCATCTTCATTGCCATCACTACTTTCATTTTTGTGCGGTACATGGAGTTTCCAAAAGTAAGTTGGGGTTTGTACAAAGACAAAGAAAGAAAAGTAAAAATTTATTTAGGTTTATTTACCCTCATCCTACTCATTCCATCCATCTTCACTGCCTATCAAATTGTTAGGACTTCCTACTTTAAAGGAAAAGCAGAAGAATTCATTCGTAATGAAATCATGGTTGATCACCGGCGCGTTTTGGAAAAAGAAATTATATACAAGAAAGATCCGACCATTGAACTCACCATCATTGGCCCCAAAATCGATGAGACCCAAGAAAAAGAATTACAAAAGAAATTAAAATACTATAATCTAACAAATACAAAACTTGTCCTACACCAAGACATATCCACGACAAATGTAGATAAATTAAAATTTGAAATCCTTTCCGAAGTCTACAAAAAACAAATGGATTTCGGCCAAGGGAATACGGAGATGATCTCAAAAGAGATTCAGATTTTTTTCCCGAGTCTAATTTCTGCTAGTTTTACAAAAACCAAAAAGTTCGATATGAATCAAAACTCATACGTGGATATAAATCTTTTTGATTCGGAATGGACAAAACTCCCCACCTCAAAAGAAAAAACTCAATTGGAAAGGTACATTCAACTACGAACGGGAGAGAAACAAATTGAATTGATTACGAGAGAAGTTTCCAAAAACTAAATTCGATATTAAACAATTTGTCAAATCAGTGTTTGTATTGTGAGTGTATCTAAACTAAAGCGGCTTGTTTTAAAAAGTCTTTGAACGTATCGATGTCTTTTGTGAAAAATACTGGTTTGGGTGCTTTTGTTTCCTTTAATAGAAAAACAATCCCTTGGTTGTGGAGAACCACTTGTTCTAATTCTTCTGGTGTGTATGTATAAGTAACGTTTCCGGAATGAAACAAAAACTTCCCATTTTCTTCGCGTAATGATCCTGAGCCAATCCGTTTGAAATTCTTTAGTCCATCTTCCATCACATCGATGTCCGTTGACTCTTCACCAAACGTCAGTTTACCGGAATAATCCAAAAACAAAGTTCCCTCAATTTGGAACCTGCTTTCTTTCGGAGGCGGTGGTTCCTGTTCCAAATTTCCATCCCCAGTGGGAAGTAAAACTTCAGATTTTTGGACTACCGAAGGAGTGACCTCTTCAGGCAAAGAATAGGAAAGATGTCTGTCATCGGAAATCGCTCGTTCCCTTCGGATCCTTTCATCCAATTGCGGTGAAACAGAGGGTGCAGAAGGCATTCGATATTGACCCGAATTTTGGGGTTTCCGTGTCGGGTAGGCTGCGGGTTTGGATTTTTGCGGGGATAGGGCTACGTATAAAAAACATAGGACACCCACAAAGATCATAGCAAAGGCAGCAAACAACATACTACCTATATTATCTTGCCAAACGACGATTCCCTTGATCACATTTTTTCTTTACAAGGGCTTCGGAAACGGAAACGCTTCCTTTATGTTCGAAGAAGAACCCTCTACCCTCAAAGAAAAAATCTATCGTGCGATTATTGCTGTCTTTTTATTCATTTTAGTCGGAACCCTGATCATCACCTTTTTGCCTGGGGACGCCGAACAAAGCCTTGTGGGCGCCATCACAGGCCAAAATTCTACCAAAGCAGGGACAATTGCTGGCCGAAGCATCCCGGTAGACTACTTCAATGCTGCTAAACGTGATTGTTATTACCGGTACCAACAATACGGCAGAGAAACGGCGCAAAATCCCGAACTTTTGAATTCTTGTGCTTTCTCCACGGTTAAGGAAATCTTTATCGCCAATGACATTGCCACTGCTGTGGGTTTCCAAGTATCGGAAATCAGCATCAAACGTGAGATGTCCAAACAAGCAAGAGAAGTTCATAAAGAATCGGTTTCTCAAGCTGGGTACGGAGAAGAAGATTCTCGTTCCCTCTCCGAAATTTACCAACAAATTTACCGTTCTGCTCCAATGAATTACCGCATTGATACGGCTACGGGATATGCACTCTATCCAAACTTTCTAGAACAACCACTGGCTCCAACAGAGAATGAAGCAGAGTTAGAAGACGAAGCCAAACGTGCCAAAATCTCTTTCCGAGTGGTTGCGATATCCGAAGTCAACCTTTTGAATGCAGTAGAATCTAAGATCAAAATTACTGACGAAGAACTTACCAAAGAATATGAGAAGGAAAAAAAGGATGGTTCTCTTTCCAAAGATCCTTCTGGAAACTTTGTTAGTTTTGAATCAAGAAAACCTCTCCTACTTTCCAAAATGAAATTTGATCGCAAAAGAAAAGAAGTAGAGGCTTGGAAAGGACGAATCGCCGCTAAAACTTCCGAACCGAATGCTCTGGAAGCCATTGCGACAGAAACCCTCCAACCCATTGAGACCGTATCTAATGTTTCTTTGTCTGACTTAAAACTGGTAACTTCCAATCGTGGCAATAGCTACCGTTTGGCGAACTCTGCAAAATTTTGGGAAACCCTCGCAAATGATCCTTTTGGCAAAAAAACGGTAGTAGGCCCTTTCTCTGACAATGACAAACAGGTCTATGTGGAATTTGGAGACCTAACTTACGGACAAACCACAGCCAAAAAACCAGCGGATCAGGCTGCAGATTTTTTGAAACAAAGGCAACTTCTTAGCTTTTTTCTTGAAATAAACCAGTCCATAGCAGCAGAATACAACGTAGAGAAAAAAGGCCTTCTCTCTTTAGAATAAATGCAAATTAAAGCCGACTTCATCAACCCGTTCCTGGAAGCAGCCACCATCGTTTTTCGCGATGTGTTACAACAGGATCTCATCCGAGGCAAAATCGGAATCAAGGATTCTCCTGCACCGAGCCATGAAATTGCAATCATCATCGGTGTGGTGGGTTCATTCAGTGGTGAAGTCGTTTATAGTATGAATCTAGATGCGGCGTACAAAGTGTCCCGGAAACTAGTTCCTGGTCTTTCTGATGAAGACGTAAAAAACGAATACAAAGACATCCTCGGTGAGATTGCCAACATGACTACCGGTAATGCTATGAACATTTTTACCTCTGCAGGCCAATCGGTAGAAATTACAACACCTAACATCCAAGAAACAAACAACACTTCCGTTCGGTTCAACAAAAAACCAACACTCTCCATCAACTTATATTCTAAGTTTGGAAGAATTGAAGTAAACGTCGCAATCGCTTAAAATATATTTTTTAAATCGAAGAACCTAAAACCCGCAGTCGATCGCGGGTTTCTTTTCTAAAATCATATCCAGGCACGGGATTTTTTCCTTCCACTCCATTCATATAGAGTTGGTAGTATTTTAAAGCACGTTCCAAGTCTCTTTCCTCCCAACTACTTTCATACACTTTTCCCAAGTAATGATGAGCTGGAAGGAACTCTGAGGATTCTTTAAAATTTTTGATGATATTCACCAATTGGTGTGCCGCCGAACGAAATTCCTTTTTACGAATGAGAAGAATTGCCATCGCATAATGCGACCTAGGTGTGAGTTCAGGATGTTTTGGAAATTCAGTCACAAGTTTTAAATATTCTTTATATGCCTTTTCTTCTGAATCGGAATTTCCGATGCGATCCAAAGAACGTGCCAGTTCAAATTGTGTTTTGATTTTAAGGTCGGGGTCTTCTTGTTTTTCGACAAGACCCGAAGATTCTTTGTCCTTTCCATCCAAACCGAAAAGATTTGTGTTTTCCACTCTGGAAAACTTTGCCGCATCCCCTTCTTTGCCATAGGAATCAGCAAACTCGGATTCGGCGGACTTCTTTTGGTCTCTTGTCAAATAGGCCTTTCCTTTTTGGAAAGACGCCTGGGAAGGATCGATCACTTCCTTCTTTTTTTTCTTTTTATCTGCTGGTTTTGACTTTGTTGTAACGGACGCTTGATTTTCTACAACGGCAACATTTGAACCTGACTCGGCGTTGTTTGGATTGGAAACAGAAGTAAGTGTTTTAGAATTTGTGTTGGAACCCGAATCATCACTAGATAACCCATTGGAATTGTTCGTTACAGAATTTTCTTTTTTATCGGTACCGGAGTCTTGGTTCCAAGTTTCGGGAAAGGGTAAAAATAATTCTGTCGTTTCAGCCTGAATTTTAGAAGTGGCGCTAACAATCATGAGTAAAAAGAATAAAGAAATTCTCAAGAACAGCTCCAAACAAAAATACAAAACCTTCATCGTAGATTTTTTGGAATTCGTTCCAAACTTCTAGGTTTTCCAAGACCTTCATTCGATTCAGGTGGTTTTGGTAACTTTAAAGTTTCCAAATTCTTTTCTTCGTTTTTTGCCTTCACTTTTTTTTCTAAATCCGAAACCCGATCGAGCATCCTTTGCATACGAAGGTCTGACTCAGAATCGGAACCAGTGGCAGACTTTGAATCCTCTTTGGGTTGCATCGGTTGGACATCAATAGGAGCGGGAATCAAACCATCACCTGACGGAGTGTAGATGGGAGGAACCGATGTATCTTCTGCCTTTCTATTTCTGAAGTCGTATTCTTTTCCTAAAAAATCTTGTTCTTCAGGAATTGTATCGTGACTGTACCCATTGGATTCCCTTTCACTGATAAAATCAAATTGCATCCTACGGTTGGATTCGTATTTTAAATCTTCAGGATCGGACATACGAACATCTTTCCGTTTCCGATTGTAATCCCTTTCAATTTCCAAAAGAAACAAACTTCTTGTATCTTGAGCCAGTTGCATCCCTTGTGGTTTGGCATTTTCCCAACCATTGGTCCAACCCACATAAATCGCCATAATGAGAAAAAATACAAAGAGTGAGATGGCGATTTTTTTGAGTAGGTCTTGGACTTGCGATGGAATTTTGTCTACGAGTCCATCCACAGCTCCCATCATCTTTTGGGTGTCTACATTGACTTTGGGTATATTTATATTTTTAATGTCCACTGGTTACTCTTCCGAAATTTTAAAGACTACCCTTCGGTTTGTCCCGCGACCTTCTTCGGTCTGATTGTCCGCTAATGGAACCGAGGGCCCATGTCCCATCACAGCAATCCGTGATTCTTCTATTTTATGTTTAGACTTTAAATAATTAGCAACCGAATTTGCTCTTTCCAGAGACAACTTTTGGTTGGCCGATTTGGTTCCCACATTGTCTGTGTGACCTTCAATTAAGATTTTCAAATTGGCCGATTTCCGTAAAATCCCTGCCAATCTGTCTAGTTCTGGTTCGGATTCTTTGGTGAGTTCGGCAGAACGGAAGGCAAAAAACAAATTGTTCATCACAATTTGGTTTCCTTTTTTCAATTTGGGCAGAACAAGGAGGACTGTTTTTTCTTTGTCTTCTTTTTCTTTTCCCACCAAATTGAGGTTTTGTGAGACAGGAAGGTATCCTTCTTTTTCTCCATAAAAGCCGTAGTTTTCTTCATAAGGAAGGATGATGCTAAATTCACCAGTGGTTGGATCACTCACAGTAGAGCCGATGGATTTTTTTCTAGTTAAAGATTCATACTGCACAAAAGCTGAAAGAGGTTTCCCTTCTTCATCTACCACTTTTCCTTTGATCACAACCACAGGTTCTGGTTGGAAATGATGAGGAATGGCAGCCATATACAATTCCCCTTCACGGGAAACATAAGCCCAGTTCCCAACCGCAGGAATGCTAAAAAAGTTAACACCTCTTAGGTTGGAAGATAACTCTTGCGGTTCTGACCATGAAGTCCAAGAATCGTTCAACCTTCTTGTAATAAAAATGGAAATCCCTTCTTTTCTTCCAGACGAAGAGAAATATAAGGTTTTGTCATCTGGGGCAAGAAAAGGTGCCATTTCTTCTTCACCGGTATTCAAAGTATTTCCTAAATTGATCCCTTCTTCAAATACACCAGAATCATTTTGTAAACTTACATACAAATCCAACTTACCAAAATTTTTCTTTTGTTGGGCAGAATAAAGCAGAGTCCGACCACTGGAAGCAAGAGCAGAGCCACCAAATACTTGTTGGTTGGGATTGTCTGATTTTCGATACCAATTATAAAAACTGGGAAAATTGATAGGAGTGGGCATAGACCAACCTGACTCAGTTTTATGTGTTTTGTATAAAGGAGCACGATTTTGAATTTTATCAGTTCGTTCTTTATATTCCGTTTCTAACTTTGTTAAAACAATATGAAACTCTTTTGGATTTTGCGCTTCTCTCGATGCAATTTGAGATTTATACATCATCTCTCGTTTTAGGTTGTCCAACATCTCTTCTTCACCAAAATTACCAAAAACAAAAAGTTCGTTCCCACCGGGAAGAGCCGAAATCACAGCGGAGGGAAATTTATTGTTCAGCGGTGTAGGAAGTTGTTCCCCTTGCATCCAAAATCCGTATTGGTCTCGTTTTGCGGCCCAAATTTTTTGGGTGGATCTCCCCCCTTCGCGAACAAGGGCAGTCCAAAACAAAATTTTTCCATCGGGAGTACACTGCGGGTTAAAAGAAAAAAGACCTCCCGTCACATAACGAGGGATTTTTTTCAAACTCCAGTCAGGTGTTTTTCCCGATTCAAATGGTTCTACTTCATAACGAATGGGATTACAGGTTTCGGATTGCACATCGCATAACATCCGTATCTTTTTCCCTGCCAAATAAGCCAACTCTTCCTGCAAAACACCACCGCTGATGCGGAATACTTGTTTGTCTGTTCGGAGGAGATGGCCGGTATTTAGGAGGTCCCCCTCCAAAACCTGGATTCCATTTTTTACACTTTGTGAGCTAATGAGCCCATTCCCGAAAAGGAGGAGAATGATGATGAGAATCCGTGCCATACCATACGAAATGTCGGTTGAAACCTCCGATTCCCTTAGAAAATTGACCTATGATCCAAGCTAGCGGCATTACAGTCTCCTTCGGGAAAAAACCTCTTTTCGAAAACGTCTCCATTAAATTCAAACCGGAATGCCGTTACGGTCTGATCGGAGCCAATGGTTCCGGAAAATCGACCTTTATGAAGGTTTTAGCGGGTATTTTGCAACCTACAGCCGGTTCTGTCGTCGTAGACAAGGACATGAAGGTCGGATACCTCAAACAGGACCACTACGAATACGAAAATGAGACCGTTCTTGGCACCGTCCTACGGGGAAATCCTGAACTTTGGAATGTCATGTCGGAGCGAGATGCCATCTACTCCAAAGAAGAGATGACCGATGAAGACGGAATGCGAATCTCCGAAATCGAAGAAATATTTGCCGATATGGGTGGATACGAAGCCGAATCTGTGGCTGGAGAACTTTTGGAAGGTCTTGGAATTCCTACCTCGGCTCACAACCGCCCTTTAAACTTCCTCACCGGTGGATTCAAACTCCGAGTCCTTCTGGCCCAAGTATTATTTTTAAAACCAGACGTCCTCCTTCTGGATGAACCAACGAACCACTTGGATATCAAAACCATCCACTGGTTGGAAGAACTTCTGACAAATTATGAAGGTGTGGTCATTGTGATTTCCCACGACCGTCACTTCATCAACTCCGTTGCCACTCATATTGCCGATTTGGATTACAATACCATCCGTATGTTCCCAGGTAACTACGATGACTTTATGATCGCAGCAGAACAAACTCGCGAACAACTCATGAGTGATAGTAAACGTGCAAAAGAAAAAATTGCCGACTTACAAGAGTTTGTTTCCAGATTCTCTGCAAACGCCAGTAAATCAAAACAAGCCACTTCGCGCCAAAAGATGATCGAAAAAATCAAAGGAGAAATGGTGGATGTAAAACCATCTTCCAGAGTGGCACCTTACATTCGTTTCAAAGCAAAACGAACTTTAGGAAAAGATGTATTCGAAGCAATCAACATCTCCAAATCTTATGATGAAAAACCCGTGATCAAAGAGTTTAGCACTTCCATCACCAAAGGGGAAAAGGTCGGAATTGTTGGAACCAACGGTGTTGGAAAAACCACTCTCCTGAAAATGTTACTCAAAAAATTAGAACCAGATTCTGGTCAGGTGAAATGGGGAGATTCCGTAGAAACTTCCTTTTTCCCACAAGACCATCGTGAGGCGATGGAACCGGATGCGGACACTCTCGTGGAATGGTTGTTACGTAACTCTCCACAAGGAACTGAAGTACAAGAAATTCGAGCCATCCTCGGACGAATGCTTTTTTCTGGAGACATGGCTAACAAATCGACTACGGTTCTTTCCGGTGGGGAAAAATCACGAATGATCATTGGAAAGATGATCCTTGCTTGTGATAACGTCATCGCACTCGACGAACCAACCAACCACTTGGATTTAGAAACCATTGAAGCACTCAACTACGCCTTATCCTTGTTTGAGGGAACAGTCATTTTAGTTTCTCACGATAGGGAGTTTATTTCTTCACTTTGTACAAGAATCATCGAAGTGACACCAGAAGGAATCAAAGACTTCAAAGGAAACTACGAAGAATTTTTGGAACGAGAAGGAAACGATTTCTACAAACGTCTGACTGGTGGTGCGGTAATCACAACTTAAAATTGTTTTTGCAGGGAAAGGTTGATCGATTGTATCTCCTTCCCTGCCATTAGTTCCGTTACCAAACTATAATCACCCTGACCAATCTTAAAACCCAAACTTCCATAACCAAATCCTGATCTGTGATTGTATCTTGTCGCAAGTCTGATACCGATGGCGCTAGGATTAGAAACAAAGTCGTCAGGATTTTCCATTGTAGAAATGGCGGCAAACCGAGTCACTTGTATGGCCGTATAACCATGATTATAAACAACGCCAATTCCAGGAATGATGGATAAAAATCCAATCGTATAGTTGTATTTTAAATCTAAAGAAACAGATGTAATTCTGGATTGATAAAACAAATCGTTTTGGCCAATCCATCTCCGTTTGTCTCCATCAATTCTAAACTGGGTAGGCCTTCTGTCATAAGAACTGAGATAAATATCCTGGTTGGTTTGAAAGACCCCCATCCCAACTGAAAATCCAGAATCAACAGGAAAATATCGAAGTACAACCCCATAATTAAATACCCTTCCATTCACATCCGTGTTACGAATTTTTACAAAAGGGATATTGGCCGCACCAAACTCATAAGGGAAAAAATGTGTGGTGAGATTCCACTGTTTCGCAGAAGATCCATTCAACCACTCTCCTAAATTCACAGTATAACTGAATGAAGGTGAGGCAGCCACTCCTGCCTTTGGCAAAGTTCTAAGTTCTGAATTTTCATAATAAAAATCACCTGCTTTCTCTTGACCGCGAGAGACCGTATACCCGAGTCCCAACCGGTATCGATTCACATTAGAGCCACCTGACTTGTTTGAATTCAAATTTTGTAATACCGCATTGTCCCCCATGGAACGAAGGAACCCATTCGTATACACACGATCAAAAACTGGTTCTGCAAAATTCCCTAGTATTTTAAATTCCATTGGAATGTTGGAACATTCGGCCCCTACACAAACTACTTGTGCTTCAAGTTTTGTTCCAATGAAAGAAATCAAAAAAACAAAAAATAATAGGGAATGGAAAAATTTCATAATGACTTGCGACATTTGTTCGCGATACAATCTAACTTTTGTTATTTTTGATTAGAAAGCCAATCTAAAAAAAGTTCCATTGCTTTTTTACGATGGGACACTGTATTTTTTTCTGATTCAGGAACCTCAGAAAACCGTTTGTGGAAAGGAGGATAGAAAAAAATAGGATCATATCCAAATCCATATTTTCCTTCAATGTCATAGTCAGCACTAATGATACCATCAACCCGGCCTTCAAATGAAACGGCGTTACCTGAATCAACATAACTCACTACGCAGGAATAGTATGCCTCACGATTTGTATTTCCACCTAACTTTTGTAAAAGAAATTCTGCCCGTTCCCTGTCTGTAAGGCCTGGACCACCGAATCTTGCAGAATAAACCCCTGGTTCTCCACCAAGAGCGGGAACCGAAATTCCCGAATCATCCGCAAAAGACGGAAGTCCTGTTAGACGAAAGAGTTCTTTTGATTTGATAAAAGAATTCCCAGTAAATGAGTTTTCCGTTTCTTCTGGGGAAAAAGATATTCCTAAATCTTTTGGGAGAACTACTTCATACCCGAAAGGTGCAAGTAACATCTGCATTTCCTTCCATTTGTGTTCACTTCCGGAAGCAAATGCTAAAGTCTTTTTTGTCAGTGGGAATCTTCCTCGTCGAGTTGGAATCCTTCCATAGCAGCAGATAAATCTGGAAAAATTTCAAACACCTTGTCGAGCATAGTAATTTCAAAGAGTTGGATCAAATCTTCGTCAACAACGATGACCTTGATATCACCATTCATTGGCTTTAACTTACGTTTGGTGGCGACAAAAATACCAAGAGCCGTAGAACAAATATGATGTACTTTGGTTAAATCTAGAATGATTTTTTTAACAGAGCTTTGTGTGAGTTTAGAAAGTTCTTTTTCAATTTCATCGGAATCAACCTTGAGGATGGCCCCAGAAAACTTTATAATCCTTATGTCATCCTTGACTTGAACATCCATTCGATTCAATCACCCCCACTTAACAGTAAAACTACGCAAGTTACCTTCCGAACACCAGCTTGTTTGTACAACCTAGCAATTTCGTTTACAGTGGCACCTGTCGTAAATATATCATCTACGATTAGAACATGAAGTCCTTCCATGATTCTATCACTTTTTGTGAATTCGAATGCCTTTTTTGCATGAAAAAAACGATTCTCAAACCCTAAAGAGGATTGTTTGTCCGCTGAAATCTTACGCAAATTAGTATCTCTCCTGATTTTCCAAAGTTTTTTCCATTTTTTGAGAAGGGCATCGGAAGCATGGTAGGGCCTGGGACTGGATTTAGGGGAAGAAGGAACGAGAGCGATTAGATCGGGCGGATCATCTTTCAAAAATTTTAAAATGGTTCTATGTCCCAAACAAAAATATTCGGAAAGTAACCTTTCATTTTCAAACTTTAAAGATTGGAAGAGTGACTTTTCAAAACTTCCCCTCTTCTGTAGATGGAAAGTCTGGTCGTAAAAAACAAATCGATCTGAGGGAGGATTTGTTTGTTTTTGGTTCAGAATTTGTTTTTGCGGTAGATAGTTTTGTTTTGCGCAAGATTTGCAAACCGCCATGATTTCCGAAAAAAAATCAAGGGAACCACAACTCACACAAAATTTGGGAAAAACAAAGGATAAAAAGAAAACCCCTCTCATAATGAAAGGGGTTTCTATCCGCTAGGTAGCGGTTCTATATTTTTTGGTAAACTTACTTAGCAGGTGTAGTTTCTGCCGGAGTAGGAGTTGTGTCTGCCTTTGGTGCTTCAGTTGATTTTTGGATTGTTGAAGTTGGAGGAGTTAAGTCTACAGTGAGTTTTACTTCCACCACGTCAGATTGGTTTCCAACATTATCAACAGCCATTGCTTTGATCACATGGTCACCTTGCGTTTCGATAGCAATTGCTTCTACGTATGGTTTGTATTCTTCTTCATCAACTTTTACTAAAACTTTTTTGATTCCAGATTCTTTATCAGTAGCATTCACATAGAATACATTCCCTTTTCTTTGGAAATTTTTTCCATTGATGTCAACAAGTGGAAAAGAAGGAACGATTTCTACTGTTGGTTTTACATCATCTACAGTAATGATTAGTGAAGATTCAGGAGAAGAGTTTCCTGATTTATCAGTTGCAGAATACTTTACTACGTTTGCTCCACCGTTTTCCAATTTGATTGGATCAGCATAAGCTTTAGCAGCTTCTTGGTTGATACTGAATTGAATTTTTTCAACACCAGTTTGTTGGTCTTCTGCTACAAGAGTGTATGTATTGTTTTTAGAAGCAAAAGGAACTCCGTCTAAAACAAAAAACTGTTCTTGAGGAACTAAACTCACTCTTGGAGCTGTGTTATCCACATGAACCACTAAAATTTTAGGAGTTTCTGCGTTTCCCACTTTGTCAACGGAACGGTAATATACTTCAGTAAGACCTTCTTCAGCAATACGAATTGGTTGTGTAAACTTTCTGTATTCGCCGTTTTTAGGTTTCCACTCAATAAAATCGATTGTGGAAGATTCGTCTTTTGCATCTAATGAAAAAGTAGTTTTACTTGTAATGAAAAGAGCAGATGCATCAGAAGTAGAAGTTCCTGATTCTTTTTTGTCACCCAATATGTCTTTTACAGTTGTCTCAACTTTATCAACACCGTCTTTGGCTTGAGTAGAAGTGGATTCTGTTTTTTTGATTGCCTGGTCTTTTGTGGAAGTAGTGGCTTTTGGTGCAGCAACCTGTGCTGAAATTTGGCCTGCGAAAGATATTGTCAGTATGGCCAAAAGATATTTGTGCGCCTGCATTTGTATAAGTCTCCTTTTTACAGATAAAACATATATATCCCCCTTCTAAGGAATTATTGTCAACATGATTGCACTGAGAAACTTCGGGAAACTTACACTTTTTCTTTTCCTATATGGAATGGTTCCGATTCTGGCTGAGGCCGGGATTTGGAGGGAGATTCTTCTCGAAAACTTTGAATTATCCAATTACAATGTGGAAAACTTACGTACAAAATTGGAAAAAGGAACTAAACTTCCGGAAATCACTCTTTCTACCAATTTTACTGCTCCCATCCCTGGATCCAAACAAGCCCTGGTCTTAAGAATTCCCAAAGATGCCAATTTCCCTTTTTCTTTATATTTCCCAAAACCCATTGAAGTGAATGCTTTCATCAAAGAAATCACCATTCCCATTTATTCTTCACAATCCAACGGGAACCTAACACTGATCATAGAATCACAAGATGCAGAAGTGAGACAACTCAACTTAACTTCTTTGAATTATAGAGGATGGAAATCCATCACCGTTTCCATATCCAAAAATTTTGATCAAAATGATCGAGTTTTTCTACAAAAGAGCTCCATTCGAATCCTTGGATTCTTTTATTTGCCTTATGAAAATAATGATCCCAACCAAGAAGTTCTTATCGCCATTGATGACATAACTGCCATTGTGCGAGATAAATACAGACCCCTTCGTAACAAAGAAATCCTCCTCGAAGACTGAATTTTCGTTAAATCGAACAAAGTCTTCGCTAAAAAAAAACTCTTTTCTTCCCAACCTCATGACCGAACCTGATCCTAAATGCAAATGGAACTGTCCCTAGAACAATACGAAACCCTGCTCAAGTTAGTATACATGGGAGATTGGGTCATTTCCACCTTGCAAGCCAAGGATCGCTCAGAAGACGAACCAGATACAGACTCTCGGTTTGCCGATGTGGTGCGTCATGTTTTTGCGCAGGCCGATCACGCGGGTCTAGGGAATATTGTCCAAATCGACCAAAACAACGGGGAACCATATTTAACTCGTGAATTTGAGGAAGAAAGTGGACTCGTTGATATTTTAGAAGACTACGAGGACGAAGTATTCTGGCAAGCTCTGATTGAAAGACTGGCACATAGAGATTTCCTCCGCCACTACGGGGAAACTGCCATTTCTCAAATGGCAATCGAAGAACGAATTGAAAAGGAAACTCCTTTTCATGACAAGTGGGCAACCGAATTCCACGAAAACGGTCTGGAAAATTTAAAAATCTAACCCAGCCGAATACAAAAACAATTACTTTAAACCACCAAACTGCCGCTATAGTTGGTTAGTTTTGATTGGGTTCGACTGGTTTCTTAGATTTAGGCCAAAGCAGTTTATCTTCTCTTTCTTTTTTCTTCATCATGGATTCACCGAGTCTTGTGCGTAAAATATATTCAATTTGGTCTTTTGTATGAGCGGATATCCTTTCTGCATCAGTAACGTTTCCCAAATCTCTTAACAATAGTTCTATGTTCTCATAAGCTTTTTCATTTAAAAAGTCCCCGTTAGATGGTAGTCCCGGAATTCGGTTCCAAGTTTTGATGGCTTCCGTTTGGAGTTTACTATCCTTCCGTAGAACACCGGATTCCCAAAGGACACGTCCTTTTTCAAAGTACCCATCTTTCAGGCGATACCCTTTTGGTGTTTTTGAAATCATTGTTTCTAAAATATCAATTCGTTTTTTAGAATATGCTTCTTCTACATCTTTGTTCGTGAATAATTTTTTATCTTGTAAAAGTTTCTTATATTTTGTTTCCACTCGTCGTAGAGTTTCATAACGTAAAGTTTGTTTTTGTTCCGGTGTTGCCAGTTTCAAATATTCTTTAGCTTGGAAGTATTGTTCAAGAGCACGGCCTTGAATTTCATAAATATTTTCGATGGTAAAAAGGATTTCTGTACCGGTACTAGTTCCAAGATTTTGGGACAAAGCCGCCATCATTTGGCGAAGGAAGTCTTCTTTGTTTAAGTTCTCTTGAAAATAATCAATGGCAAAATAACTGGGATCACCACTAAAAGGATAAGCTAATCTTTGTAAGTTTTCATAATACAAATCGCGAACAAACTGACTCAAGTCTCCTTTGTCTGGATCATAACCCATATAACGGGAGATAAACTCATCCAATTGTTTTTCTTTTTTCTGTTTGAGTGTTTTATCTAAATAACGAGTCCGATCTTCTTTGGACATGGATAACGGAGATTTTGGTTCCGCCTCTCCTTCTTTGGAAACTCGCATCGTAATCGGTGGAGATGACTCCTCTCCTTTTCGAAACTCTTCAATGATTCGGTTTCGTTCTTTGTGGACAAATAAATTGTCCTCGGCCGTTTCTATATCTACGCGAAAAGGATCACGAATCCCTTTTACTGTTGGGAGAACATCCTTAACAATGATATCTTCATAATCACGGTTTCTTTTGATATAGGAATCCGCAACACCTGAGTTCTCATTGATTTGGTCGTAATCATTTTTGAATTGTTTGCGTAAAGAGGACGTCCCTTCTAAATCTTTGACTAATTCTTCCCATTGACTCCCTTTGTATTTGCCCTTCGAAAATCCGTTTCCGTCGCCATCTTCTCCCTCTTCACCTTCACCAGGTTCGCCGCTAGAATCTGAATTTCCCGTTTCACTCATCGAATTTCCAAAACTCATTTGAAAACTGAGTTCTTTTTCTTCTTCCTGTTCGTAAATCCAAGGGGGGCCACAAAAAGTTTTTTGGTAGGGAGAGTCGGAATGATTGAACGAATAGATAATTAATGTTATGTGGGAGACTACAGAAATATAGAGAGCAATATAAAATCGACTATCAAATAGAAATTTAAGAATTCCTTTTAACATAAAAGAAAAACACGAGTCCTACAATGCCCATGTACAAATAAGAAAGTAAATTCCCATACAACCGGTAAAAAGTCATTTCGCCAGGAATCACTTGTACTTTTTTTCGAATCACAGCAGCTGTTTCTATAGGAGTAAAATCATTATCTATATTACGACCAAGATGGTCTGTAAATACGGACGTACCGGAATTAGTAGAACGAACTATCCACTTACGAAATTCTATCGCACGAAGTCGACCTAAGGTATGGTGTTGGTATGTCTCAACTGAGTTACCATACCATTTGTCATTCGTGACATTGACTATAAAATCAGGATCACCCGAAAACTTTCTAACAAACTCGGAGATGATGACTTCATAACAAATCAAAGGTAAAAAACTTCCGATTTGTTTTTCTTCTATTTTGTCTTTGGAATAGTATTCACGAACAGCTGCCGGGCCTATGGTTACTGTATCTTCAAAATGAAGGTTTTTCGTCTGCGAGGTGTGAGTTTTTCTTGGTTCATAATAGGGAATCAAATTGAAACTTGTCCCCGGTGCAAACTGTCCGGTTTGGCCAGACAAAGCATACATCCATTCGAACGGCATGTATTCCCCAAAGATCAGTAAAAAAACTTTTTGATAACTGTTCCTTCTTTCTCCATTTGGATTCATCAAAACAGAAGAATTATACATCCGAATGTCTTTTCGGGATATACGACCAGGAAGGGCATCTGAACTTAGATCCGCATCCAATTCATTATAAAACAAATTAGTTCCATGCCGTAAACTTAAGATGGCCATCAATGATTCAAACTGATGCCAATAGATACGGCTATAGCGAGTGATTTCCGTATCGTGAGTTGTGAAAAAAGGAATTCCTGACTCAGGCAAAACAACAAGATCTGCAGGTTTTGTTTCCAATTCCCTCTCAACCAAAGAATCGATCCTTGCCATTAAATTGCGAATCTCTTCAACGGGATTTCTTCCATCGCGAAATTCTAATGGTGCATTCGGTTGGATCACAAGAACATCACGTTCAGCAATCGGCTTAACCTTTGACCATTTTTGAAATAAATAATAACCATTCCCGAAAAACAAAACGAGAACCAAAACTAAACTGAGACCGCCAAATAAAAATTGTTTTTGGTATCCTTTATGTTTCGAGAGAAAGTTCGTCAGTACACGAAATAATGTTTTTGGTTTTCTGAATGAAAACAAATAATAAGAAACAAAAAAGAGAAATGCGGATAGTCCGTATGCGCTCGCATACTCCGCGTTTTGTGCCAAAATTTGATTTTCTGCCACAACATTTCCAAAATACCAAGGAAACACTTGGGGTGTAAAAAATTCCGCAAATAGAATGGATATAGATGCAATGACGGGGAAAAATTTTCCCACTCGTTTTGCCAAAAAGGAAAATAACAAAAGATAAACAGGAAATTTAAAATTAAGGAGAATGGCAGAACCAATAAAAATGGGAACTGCCAAATACCAATCAAAACCACCAAAAACAGTGGTCATATGGTAAACCCAATGGAAGGATACTAAATAAAAAAGAATCGAAAAACCAAAACCGTGATAGATGAGTTTTTTCCATTCCCCCCGATTTCGTTTTTCAATGAGAAAAAGTCCAAAGGGAGCCACCCAAACAAAAAATGGAAGATTTAAGGGAGCAAACGAAAGGAAGGAAAATACAGCAGTGAGCGAATAACAAAAAACGGATATGATACCTTCGCGTGAAATTAAAAAACGTAAGAGTTTCATATCCGTTAGACTACTAAAAATAAATTACGATTTGTTGTAGTTATTGTTACCGTTTTGCACTTTTGTAAAAATCATTTTACCAGCAGCAGTTTGGATGATACTTGTGACAACCACACGTACATCCTTTCCTACCAAGTGACCACCGTTTTCAATCACAACCATGGTTCCATCTTCCAAATAACCAATCCCTTGGTTTTCGTCTTTTCCTTCTTTGATGACGGAAATTTGAAACTCTTCACCAGGAAGAACCACTGGTTTGAGTGCATTGGCAAGATTGTTCAAGTTAAGAACGCGAACCCCTTGTAACTCAGCCACTTTGTTTAAGTTGAAGTCGTTAGTAACAACAGCTCCACCAGTATCACGTGCTAGTTTGACAAGTTTTGCATCCACTTCTCTTGTATCTGAATAATCAGTATAAGTGATTTTAACTTCGATAGAACCTTTTCTTTGGAGTTTGTTTAACATCTCAAGACCACGTCTTCCGCGAGCCCGTTTGATTGGGTCAGAAGAATCGGAGATGAGTTGGATCTCACGTAACACAAAGTTTGGAAGGATGAGTGGACCATCTAGAAAATGAGTATCAGCGATATCTAAAATACGACCATCAATCACAACAGAGGTATCCAGAATTTTATCTTTGATTTGGGTATTGGCAGTATCTAAACCAGGAATTTGAAAACTAGAACCCGCAGCCCCACTTCCGCCACCAAAAATACCAAGTCCTGGTTTTTTAGCGAAAGCCACTCCGGTTTTGATTCCTGTTAAGAAAAAAAGAACCGCTACAAAAATAGCGATGGATTTATATCCGTAATCGTTCAAGAGACTGACAGGGAAGGCCGCAATGGACAAACCAAGAAGTGCTCCTACACTGGCACAAAGTACAAGATCAGCTTTGATTTCAGGGAATAGTTTTCTCTCACCTAACACGAGGATTAGGGAATAAAGGAGAATGATTCCAGCAAGTACCCCCGCCAAAACGAGGTTTTGCGATTCCGAATATAAGAAGAAAAACGACACCGAAGAGACAAAAATTGTCCCAAGGGCTGAAAGTAAGTGTTTCATAACTCAATCCTTATAAAAGAGTTGAGTAAAACGGAAGTTTATTCTAAATCTAGATCATCATCCAATTCTTTTGGAGGCGGTGGTGGAGCCATTCCCTGAACCGAAGCCGCTAATACGTCCGAGACGATATTTCCTGCTTCTTCTTGGGGTACACCTTTACTAAGTGCAATTTCCATCTTTACTAAATTATAGGCGCTCTCATAGAGCTTTCTTTCCATAATGGAAAGTTCTTTGCCATAGGCACGTCTGTAAAGATTACGGCAAACATCAGCCACCTCGAAAATGGAACCAGATTTGATCTTGTTCATATTGTTCTGGTAACGGACCTTCCAGTCCTCTTCCGTGTCGACCTCATCCTTTTTTAGGAGAGTGAGAACTTTTTTGATCTCTTTTTTATCAATGATCGACCGGATACCCACATCCATTGCCCGATCCACAGGGATAGAGACCTTCATTTTGGAACCTTGAATTTCCAAACTGTAACAGTCTTTTTTCTTTCCCAGAATCAGCTTTTTTGCAACTTCTGTGACTTCACCTACTCCATGGATAGGGTATACAACGTAGTCCCCCACCTTGAATTTAGGCTCTTTAGTTTTTTCGTTTAGTTTTTTTGTAGCCAAGTAAGTATAATAACTTCCGTAAATACTCTTGCCATGAGTATACCTGAAAATTGACGAATGTCAAGAAAGTTGGCAAAAATAGTTTTAGAATCGAATGGTTTTTACCTGGGCGTCCGTTAAGCTTGGGAGTTTTGATTTTACGGCTTCCAAGGTTTCCTTCGCATCATCCAAACGATAGAAATACCCAGCGAAAAGTTTACCCGTAGAGGTACGGAAAATCCTTCCTCTTAAGCTAGGATTTGCATCAATGAGTTGTTTTCCGACTGCCACTGCTTCTTCCGGTGTGAAATCCCCAATTTGTACCATGTAGTTGATTTGGTCATTTTTCGGAGGGAATTTCAAAGTGGCCGGAAACGGAGATCCTGAAGGAGAATCAGTTCCTTCAGAACTTGTTTCTTCTTGGTTTCCTCCATCTTCCTTAGATTCGGTCAACTTTGGTGATGGTAATTTATGAGAACCTACATTCGAAAAAGAAGTTTCCGAGTTTTCTTTAAATTTGGTTTCCTTTTGCCCGAGTTGGATTCCCACCACCATACCTGAAGTAAAAAGCAAAATTCCACCAACAAGAAGGATGAATGCTGATTTCGGTTTCTGAGTGCTTCCAAAAGAAACTTGCGTTTGGGGAGAATAAGAGGGAACTTCGCCCTCAAAAGGTCGGCCGGATCTAAGCTTTCTTGAATAATCTATATTTTGCATGGGCGTTCCGGTATCTCTATTACTCTAATTGTCGGACGCCGATTCCAAAAAATAGAATGATTTTTGATTAAATCTTACCCGATTAGTCTTTGAATCAAAGTAAGATAGATAAGGATAAACAATGGTCGAGAAAAGAATTTGCATCAAATTTGCTTACAACTAGTTTCAGTTTCTATGACCACTAGACTAAAGAATATCGCAAAATTAGCATTATTTACGACAACCTTACTGACAATAGGTTGTGCTTCAATGTTCAAAACAACCACTCACGTTCCAATACAAGTGTATGCTGATCCTTTAGAATCAAGTATTTACTTAGATGATGAAAAAGTGAGTGAGACCTTTCACCAAATAGAGTATCCATATAAATCCGATAAAAAGTTTACCTATAGAATCGAGAAGGATGGATTTGAGCCGAAAACTGTCATAATTGAAAAGAAATTCAATACTTACGCTTATTTGAATTTATTAACTTTCTTATTTTCCCCAGTTTTATTTCTAATCGATCATGCCAATGATGCTTTGTTTATTTACAAATCGCCAAGTGAAAACATCAAATTGGAAGTGAATGAAAATTATAAGGAAAAAACGGAAACGCCAACTTATAAACAATTTGAATTAGACCGTTCGAAGTTAAAAAATACTAAAGGACTCATTGTTTTTAATGGGTATGTTACGGAAATACTTGTAACTGATGGTGATGGAAACAAATACGATATTAAGAACACTCCATTTTTGTTTGCACCTGGTAATTTTGAAGTACAATCAAAATTTTATACTTCATTTAAAAAAGGAAATTATCAACATACATATACTGCAAAAACTCCAATTACCAGTAAACTAACTCTCCAACCAGCATCCGCTATTGCTGTTTGTACGGATTTCGATTCGGTAAAAAATACTTCCACACATACTTTGATCTCATCAGGAAAACCAAATCCTTATTTATCATCAGAGACAACTTTAAAAAGATTCAATATGGCAAGACTTTGCCCAAAATCAATCTTTATGCAAAAGGTTAATCCCTAGTTTCAATGAATATTTCTATCGAATGGGAATTGGAAGAACCAATTCACAAAACACTCTCCCGTTGAATATCGATTGAAAAATTCCTAATTCATAGAAAATTGGAAACAGTTTTCTATGAATTGTCCCCTGTGTGAATCTCCTTCAATCCCTTTCTACAAAAACAAATTCCGAGATTATTTACGTTGCACACATTGTTTGTCCATATTTATGGAAAAAAGTTTTTTACCTACAAAAGAGGAAGAAAACAAAAGATATCTAGAACATAACAATGACATCTATGATATAAAATACCAAAACTTTCTAAAACCCATCGTCGATAAAGTCCTTCAATTTCAGAAACCAGATGAGGATGGATTGGATTTTGGTGCGGGACCACATTCCGCGATTGAGTATCTTTTAAAACAAAACGGTTATTCGATTCGTATTTATGATCCCTTTTTCCATCCTTATGACAAAAATCTATTAGAAACCTATGATTATATCACTCTGACAGAAGTGGTGGAACATTTTCATTCCCCAAAACTAGAGTTTCAAAAACTAAAGGGATTACTAAAACAAAATGGGTCGTTATATATCCTAACCCACCCCTATGATGACAGTATCAATTTTGAAAAATGGTATTATAAAAACGACCAAACACATACCTTTTTCTATACTACGACGGCATTCGATTGGATTCTGAATCATTATGGTTTCAAAACTTTAGAAATTCAAAATAGAATCATTATACTAAAAAAGTAATATGACCCTATCACCATTCAAACAAATGATTAGCTAAGGAAGGCTCATCAAAGTGGAGATGTCACTTGCACTCAGCTGACGTCCTTTGAAAAACCAAACATCATCCATCCTTCCTGAATAAAAACGAGGGTTATCAAAACCAAAACCGATGTTTAGTGGTTTTCCTGTACGCCATGGACGCGATGAACTACCCGTAATGCATCCGGTGACTTGCGAAGCATTGGGAGTAAGATCAGAGGTAACACCCACACCCACTCCATTGACCCAAATTGTTCCCTGCTGCGTGGCTCCATTATGAACGTAAGTGATATGAGTCCATACGTTTGCAGTTAAAACCGTTGAAGATGTCCCTAGTGTAAGATCTTCATTAGCCCAAAAGTCAAAAAATGCAGAAAACTCGAAATGACCTGTTGCATCCAATAAAAGTCTGGGCCCTGGATCGCCACCAATATATTGTTGGATACTCATAATTTGATTGTTCGTCGCATTGTTAGGAAAAATCCATAAAGCAATGGCAAAGTCCTCGTTGCAAAGAGGAGTAAAGTCACTGCCAAAGTACTGATCCGTCCCGTTGAAGGATGCAGAACCGTTTGGCAGGTTGGAGCGACTGAGAGTATACGAAGGACCTGTAGTCACAGGCCAAATTCCACCGGGGAAATATCCATGATGAGCACTTCCACTCTTATCATTGATATCACCATCCAGAGGATACCATGCATAAAGACCGGAGACAAGCGCGGGTGGGATTTGGAAACCATAGGTGCTTTTAGGGCCACAACGCCCTTCTAAAAAACATTTTAAAATTTCAGTTTCAGTGAATGATCTACTTTCATAATCTCCCGTATTATTAAAAGCGTTCGGCTGACAATAAGAAGATAAACAGAATACAAATACAAATAATCGAATTTGTTGGATGATTCGGAAACTACTTTCCATAGAATCATCTAGCATATCCGAAAAAAATAACGGGTCGTCCTAAACTATATTTCAGGACTCTTTTTTAGAATAAAACTTGTAAGCTTTCAAAAAAATCTAAAACTGATTCAAAATGAAATGGGTTCGATTTTTGTTTTTTGTTTGGATCTTGACGGCTGGTCTATCCTGTTCCGAAGAGAAACACAGCAGAACTAACATTACGAATCGATTTGAATCCTTCCGCGATCAAGAAGGGGCGATGTCCTTGGAAGATGTAGAGAAACAAACATCTTGGCAAAACATAAAAGGAGATTCTCTCTCTTTTCATTTTACAAAAGATATTATCTGGCTCCGTGCCAAAGCTAGTGACCCCGCTTTTTTACCAGATAAAATCCTTTCTTTAGAGTGGAAGGCATTAGACAATGCGATTCTTTTTTTACCGGACGAATCGTCCTATTTATCTTTCCAAACGGGAGATGCGTATCCTAAATCCACTTGGGCCGTTCCAGAAGCATTGGATCCTAGTTTCCAAATCCCAAGGCTCAAACTAACAAATAAAAATTATATTTACCTACGACTTCAATCTGTTTCCCTCATTTCTTTTCCTATTTTCTCTATGGATGAGAATGCCTTTCACAAAAAAATTATTTTAGAAACCGGAGTGATCTACTTAATTCTGGGATTTTGTGCCGTTATGTTTCTCATCAGCCTGTTTTATCTCTTTGCATTTCGGCTTTATGAATTTTTTTACTATGGAGTCTATATACTAACAACGACTTTGTGGTTCAACACTCAATTCGGGAATTCCTTCCATACTTTTTGGCCGAGTGCAACCTGGTGGCAAAGTAGGTCTAATTTATTCTTTTTGGCTTTGGGAATCGCCGCTTCTTTTCAGTTCGTAAGAATATTTTTAAACACAAAACAAAAAACTCCTTGGGTTGATCGCATTTTAACCCTACTGGCACTCGTTGGACTCATATCCTCTTTCAGTATCCTTTTCACCGAAACAAATAGGATCTTTTCTAGAATCATCAACCTCATTTATTTGATATCGGTTCCCATCATCCTCACTGCCGGGATTCGGGTTTACTTAATGGGAGAGAAAAAAATAAAATTCTTTCTCCTCTGTTGGGGGAGTTACCTTTGTTCCGGATACATTTCTATTTTTTATTACTTAGGAATCATTCCTTATTCTCTGCCGGTCATATATGGGTCCATATTCATATTTCCCATCGATTTGTTTTTTTTGTTATTCAACCTCCTTCAAAAATACAAAGATTTGGATGGGGAAAGAAATGAAATTTTACAAAGACTTCTCTCCATAAACAATTCCAAAGACACACGTTATACGAAATCCAAACTAGATTCGGTCAACACTAACGAGTTTGTGATTCGACTAGAGAAATGGATGTCTGAAACAAAACCATATTTAGATGAAACTTTGGATTTAGAAAAAACATCTCTTGCCATCGGACTCAATCTACAGCAAACATCGGAACTAATCAATTCGCAACTAGGAATGAGTTTCCGATCCTATTTGAATTCCTATCGAATCAAAGAGGCCAAAGAATTGCTAAAAACAAAACCGGAGTTATCGGTGATTGCCATCGCATTTGCAACAGGTTTTGGCTCGAAATCAGTGTTCAATGCGGAATTCAAAAAATCGACAGGACTTGCACCCGGAGAATACAAAAAGAAATCCTAAGTCCAGATAACCCAAGGAAACACTTTACCCACCAAAAGAAAGTCTCTTTCGGCAAGATAACAATTCTAAATCACAGAAATAATTTCTTTTAGTTTCGGGTGTTCCGGGGACATTGTTTTAATCAAACCCACCAAATAATTTGCCCGGTCCTTATCCCCATTCAACCGACAAACATCCGCTAAATGAATTAAATTTCCAATATTTGCAGGTTGCCGCAACCTCACCCTTTCACCTAATTCTTGCGATTCCTCTAAAAAGGATTTTGATTTGTAAATAGAATAGAGACGTTTGTATAAAACTGAGGTATGGAACATCCATCTTGTATCGGATGGAAAATTCTCCAAGGCCAAACTCGCATATTCCATTGCCTTAAGTAGTATTCCCTCTTTTTCATATAATCTAGTGATGTATTTTAATTCCTTAATGGAAATTTCTAAGGCCGAATTGTATGATAAAAGTATATCTAATGCTTTGCTATATTGTTTTAGTTTGATAAACTTTTTAGCTTCCTCCCAATAGACTCCAGGTTTAGAAAATGATCCTAAGTTATATTCCATTGATATCAAACTTAAATCATCTGAAAACTTTCCTCTTGTTTTTAATATGGAGATTACATTGTTTACATCTCCTTCGGACTCTTCCAGACAATTTAAAATTAAATTTTGATCCTCATTGATTTCGCGGTACCTTCCTGATTCAGAGATTACCAGATCATCCTTCCCATCCGATCCACAAATAATTTTATCTCCTTTTTGTAATTGGAATACTGAAATGAATCGATTGGTTGGAACTTCCATCACCCCTAATTTATAATAATGAATTTCATCTTCGATAAATCTTGCCTTCCCATCTCGGTATAAAATCACCCAAGGGTGTTCTAAATTAATAAAATACAAAGTTCCTGTAGATTCCTCTAACAAACCTACTACGGCAGATACCAACATAGCTCCGTCGAAAGTTTCAAATACCTTTTGTAAATCCAAATAACAATCATGTAACCAACGTTCTGGCGACCGATTGGAGGAAACTGGATCCATCTTGGAACGAATGATGATCGAGTTATAAACAGCTCCAAGGACAATGGCTCCCCCTGCTCCCTGGATCGATTTACCCATGGCATCTCCATTGATGAACGCTTTGTAACGTTTCCCCTGGAGAATTAAATTAAAAACAGAAACGTAATCACCACCTAACTGGTATTCCTTATTTCTAAAATAAAACTTTTTGTATTGATTGACCACAGTTTCAATGTTTACAGCATTTCCATCTGTTTCGTGCCCAAGTAATGGTTCGAGTAAAAGTGAAGTTAAAAAATAATCTCCGTCTTGTTGGGACTTTAGGGTCTGAATTTCATCAACAGTTTTAGTGATTTCTTCGTTCTTTTTGATGATTCGTTTGTGGTTTAAAAAGGAATGGAAACGATACCTTTCCATAATGAGGCCACTGAAAATTCCAAGTATATAACTGATGGCTAAGTTTTGCATCGAATATGCTGATGCAGCAGTGGAAAGATCTGGTTTATAAACATAAACAGAAATGAAAAAAATCAAAATGGATATAGGATAATAAATGAATAAAGTTTTTCTAGGTAGTGGTAAAAAAGGAAGGATCATCACAAGCATCTGATACCCAGAAACATAGGGAGCATCATCGGCAATCCGACCGGTATAATAAGCAGCAGTAAACAAAAGATAGGCGTATGTTAAATAGGCCCAGGTCAGACCTTCCCAAGATGAAAACTTGTTTTTAAAATGGTTGTAGATAATAAAAACAATATAGGAAAAACAAAGAAGGCTGTATCCAATTCGAAAATAGAATAACTCAGGGAATTCAGGGTGGAGTTTGGCATCTGTATCAAATGCAAACCCTAACATACCAAATACGCCGATGATACTTCCTGGAATCTGGATGATTCGAGTGTGCCTATCTAATTCGGTTATATAATCTTGGTTATATATTTTCCTTTCAGGGGTTAGATCGAGAAATTTAGAAAGAATCGTTTTGAAATACTGATACACGATTCTTCATTAGACGAAAAAGCCCGCACAAGGGCGGGCTTCTTTAAAACGGTTTTGTCTATTTTTTTAAAAAGAGAGACTCTACCTAGAACTGAGTTGTTGGCGCGATTCGAGAGATGATATCACCAAACGAGAACGCAAACAACAATGCCAAAAAGACAAATGCAGAAAGAAAAATGACTCGGTTTAACATATTATCATACTTTAAGTGCATGAAATAAGCTAACACGAAGAAGGCCTTACAAGTTGCTACCGCCATGGCTACAATCATGTTCCACTTTCCTAAATCATACTGAGCTACCCAAACGGTAACAAAAGTTCCAAAGAAAAGAGCCAAAAGAACATACACATATGTTTTGATAGAAATCACATGATGTTCGTGGTGTTCTTCTTCCTCTTCACCATCTTCTACCCACATAGAAGCAGAAGCGTGGTCTTCTTTGTGATCTTCATCACCAAGAACAAATTTTAATATTTTGTTGTCTTTGTTCTCTTCAGTAAACTTCGCATAACGATTTGTTTGGAAAAACTGACCAAACCAGTTGATGATGAATCCTACAATAGTAGCTTTTGCAATCCCTGGAGCAAAGATTCCAAATCCAAGAATTGGAGTGAAAACTGCAACGAGGGCGATGAAGTAAAGTCCGTAATTGATTACGTATTCCATTCGATAATACCTTTTATCCTACTAAATAAAGAAGTGGGAAGAGGTAAATCCATACCAAGTCCACAACGTGCCAGAAAAGACCCACACCTTCTACAGGAGTGTAATATTCAGGTCCAACCTTTCTTCTTAGAGTTTTGATAAAAATCCAGAAGATTAGGAAAGCCCCAGCTACCACGTGAACCCCGTGAAGACCAGTCATGACAAAGTAAAAACCGTAGAACATTTCCCATTTTGGTTGAGAAATCACTGCTTTCAAACGAGAAACTTCTTCTGCACTGACATGGTTTTTTTCAAGTTCAGCAGGGTTTTTAAGAAGAGCAGAAATCTTAGATTCACACTCAGCTCGTTTTCCACCTGCACCACAAGAAGGATCAACTAACGAAAATTTGCCGGGAACAGTTCCTACATGGAACTTATGGCTATATTCGAAGTATTTGATGACCATGAAGGCACCAGCACAAGCGATTGTGAGTGCAAGCATGATAGCAGCAATTTTATGTAAACCACGTTGCACATAGTTAATCGCAGCAGCCATAGTGAAGGAACTGACGAGAAGTACAACGGTGTTCACCGCTCCCATTTTCCAATCTAATGTTTCCGAACCATTTTTAAAAACGGTTGGGTAAAGAGAATGGTAAATTAGGTAACCTACGAATAGGCCACCGAACATAAGGATTTCTGTGCAAAGGAATAACCAGATTCCTTGTTTGGAAGAGGCATATTGGTGTTCTGCACTCTTAAAATGGTGTTGGTGTTGAAATTCACTTGAAGAACTAACGGAAGTCATATGGCCCTGCAGTTACTGTTGGAGTAGTTGTAAAGTTTTCGTGTGGAGGTGGAGAAGACGTTTGCCATTCGAGTGTTTTTGCACCCCAAGGGTTGTCAGAAGCCTTTTCGCCTTTAAAAATTCCATGAATAATAGTGATGAGACCTACCAAAAATCCAAGACCAATCAGCCAAGATCCCACTGTAGAGATTTGGTTGAGGTTTGTGTATTCAGGAAGGTAGTCAAAGTATCGTCTTGGCATTCCCATAGCACCGAGAACAAATTGTGGGAAGAAAGTTACGTTGAATCCAGTGAAGATAAGAACCCAAGAGATTCTTCCACCAAGATCAGAAGTCATCCTTCCAAACATTTTTGGGAACCAGTAGTAGATACCGCCCATAAGTGCCATAAGAGTTCCACCCACCATTACATAATGGAAGTGAGCTACTACGAAGTAAGTATCATGGAAGTGAACGTCCATACCAGTCGATGCAAGGAATACCCCTGTCAAACCACCGATCGTAAAGAGGAACATAAAACCAAGAGCGAAGAGCATTGGCGCTTCGAAGGTAACCGTTCCGCGATACATTGTAGAAATCCAGTTGAAGAGTTTGATGGCAGTCGGAACCCCAACAAACATAGTGATGATGGAGAAAACAATACCAGCAAGTGTAGACTGACCAGATACAAACATATGGTGTCCCCAAACAAGGAAGGATACTGCTGCAATCGCTACTGAAGAGTAAGCAATCGCTCGGTAACCGAAAATTGTTTTTTTGGAGAATGCAGTGATGAGTTCAGAGATCACTCCCATCGCAGGAAGGATCATGATATAAACTGCAGGGTGAGAGTAGAACCAGAAGAAGTGTTGGAAAAGAACTGGATCTCCACCAAGATCTGGATCAAAGATTCCCACTCCCAGAGTTTTCTCTGCTCCAATGAGAAGGAGAGTGATGGCAAGGATTGGTGTTGCAAGGATCTGAATGATAGAAGTGGAATACAAAGCCCAAATCATCAGTGGGATTCTGTCCATTGTCATTCCAGGTGCTCTCAGTTTATGAGTGGTTACGATGAAGTTTAGTCCCGTAAGGATGGAAGAAAAACCCATAGTAAAGGCACCCAAAACAAGCAAAATCACTCCATTGGAAGTCTTTGCAGTGGAGTAAGGAGTATAGAATGTCCAACCTGTATCTACTTGGTTAAAAATCATAGAGGAAGCTGCAATCAGAGCTCCTGCAATGAAGATGTAGTAAGAAGCAAGGTTCAGTCTTGGGAAAGCAACGTCTTTCGCACCGAGTTGGATGGGAAGGACAAAGTTTCCAAGAAACGCAGGAATTCCAGGAATGATCACCATAAATACCATAATGGCACCATGGAAGGTCATAAACTTGTTATAAGTATCTGGATCCAAAAGTGGCTCTGCGCCAAATTTTGCTAAGTGCAAACGAATTCCTAAAGCAAAGAAACCACCAATTAAGAAAAGGGTAGCTACTGTTGCAAAGTACATAAGACCAATGCGTTTGTGGTCCAGAGTGGTCATCCAAGACCAGATTCCAGATCCGTGGTTCAGATAATTATGGTCTGCGTGACCATGTTCGGTTTTTGTATGTGCTGAACTCATCTCTCTTCCTTATTTAATGGATTTGATATATTCAATTAGGTTGGCAACGTCTTCGTCAGAAAGTTGTCCTTGGAATACCGGCATTGCTGGTGGGTATCCTTCTACGATTTTTGCAGAAGAAACAAGGATGGACTCACGAAGGTAGTTTTCATCAGCTTTGGCTTGGCTTCCGTCAGCAAACTTTCGGCTAGAACCAAAAAGTCCTTTCATGGTAGGCCCAACAATTCTTGCTCCATCGATTGAGTGGCAAGACGCACAAGCTTTTTGAGCAAATAAAGTTTTACCAAGATCGGCAGGACTGTCGGCACCTTTTTTCTCAGCATGATACCAAGCCGCATATTCCTCAGAAGGAATCGCTTTGATTTTAATCATCATACCGGAGTGTTTGGTTCCGCAATATTCTGTACAGAAAACGATGTATTCCCCAGCTTGTTTTGGTTCGAACCAAAGTTGAGTGAGTTTTCCAGGAACCGCATCTTGTTTGGTTCGGAAAGCAGGGACGTAAAAACTATGAATGACATCTTTTGAAGTGAGGATGAGTTTTGTTGCTTTTCCTGCAGGAACAATCATTGGATCATTTGCAGAGCTATAAAACTCTTTTCCGTTCGCATAACGATAAGTCCACGCCCACTGCTCTGCAGTGACATGAATTTCGGCCGCTATGTCTTCTGGAGGGGTTCTAAGTTTTTCGAAAATCACCATACCCCAATAGAAAATCCCCATCATAATCACGAGTGGGATGAATGACCAAAGAAATTCTGCAAAATTATTGTGAGTAATGTATGCGGATTTCTGGTCTAAACTTGTACGTTTGAACTTGATGAGGAACCATGTCATTCCACCAATCAAGATGACAAACGAAACAAGGCTGGAAATGATCAGAAACGCGTAGAGAAGATCAACTTCTTTTGCAATTTCCGTCGCCTGGATAGGCATGAACGAGGTCGCTGGAATGAGACTGCTCCAAGACATCTATGTGACTCCTTGACGGTTGTTATTTGTTATTTTTCGCCAGTTTATGTATAAAAACGCACCGAGAAGGAGTAAGGTGACCGCCCCCCCGAATTGCATCATCCTGTATGCGTATATCGTATATTTATTTTTTCTCGGATCAAATTGAAAGCAAAATAAAGCAAACTTGTCTACAAAACTCCCAATCTTCCCAGAAGATGCCTCTAAGAAGGCAAATTTCAGATCCCTTGGTTCTAATTGGATCCCTTGAAAAATCCGTGAGACCTTCCCTTCGGGAGTCAAAACATAAACTCCACTGGCGTGGATGTATTGTTTTGCTTCCGCATCCCAAGCGTACCGAAAGTCCAACTGTTTGGTCAGAGCATCGATGGATTCTTGAGTTCCCGTGAGGAGGTGGAGTCCCAATTCGGCTCCTTCTCTACCATATTCCTTCAAATAGGCCCCTTTTTTAGGAAAGGCTACCGATTCGTTTTCTTTCGGATCAATGGATACCGCAATGTATTGGTATTCTTTGCCGAGAGACCAATCGAGAGCCTTCAAACCCTGGAATACACCATTTAGGTGAAAATTACAAAGTGTGGGGCATTTGAAATAAACGGGAGAAAGGAGGACTGGTTTCCCTTTCGCGAGAAAATCAGAAAACTTAACGGTTTTCCCAGACTCATCGCGGAATGGAATGTCGAGCTGGAGAGACTTGCCCGTAACATCGGAAAACCCGATATTTTCTAGTTCTTTCGGGAGTTTGTTGTCCCGAGTTAGATTGGAATGGGGATCATACGCATAGACCTGAGTCCCAAACAATAAACAAAACAAAAAGAAAAATCTGGTTTTCACGAAGGTTTGGTTGTTACCCTATTTGGACTGAACGCTTTTGGATTCCATTCCTGGGTTTTCCGGAGTACCCGGATGAACAAAGGAAATATAAGCGAAGAAAAGAATATTGAGTGCAAGTGTGATAAGGAAAGTCCAGTAACCACTCTTATTGTAAAGGTCTGTGTTTTGCATAATTTTACCTGTTATAGTCTATACGAAAAACTGCTCTTTTTATCCAACAATTTTTAAAAGATGCAAGATTAATTTTATTTTCCCCAAACTCAGATCACAAAACCTGGAGGAAACAGATAGACGTATGACACTCAAACGTTTTTACACCATTCTCTCCGCATTAATTCTCATCAATCTCCTCTACGGACCACTCGTAAGAGCAACAGATTCTGGACTCGCATGTCCTGATTGGCCTTTGTGCCATGGAAAATTTGTACCAGAATTTACATTTCAGATTTTTATGGAAGTGGGACATAGATACTATTCTGGTATTTTAGGTATCCTTGTTGGGATTGGTTTTGTTTGGATTCTACTAAACAAAGAGACTCGGAATCAATTAGGAATCCCAGCAACCTTATCCCTAATTTTTTTAATTTCACAAGTGATTCTCGGTGGATTGACTGTAACCAAACTCCTCCACCCAACAACCGTTAACTTGCACTTACTCAACGCCGTCCTTTTATTATCGGCTTGTCTTACCGTTCGATTGTTGATTACCGAAGTTCCTTCTTCTAAGTTTGAATGGAACAGGCCCGGAAAATACTTTTTTGTTTTTACCATCCTTGTCGTTTTATACCAACTCTTTCTTGGTGGGAAGGTAAGCTCACACTACGCAGGCCTTGCTTGTCCCGACTTCCCTACTTGTTATGGAGAATGGTTCCCAAAGATGGAAGGAACCATCCGTTTCCAAATGGAACATAGACTGTTTGGTTATCTAGTGACACTTTCCGTACTTTCTCTTTCTGCTTACGGAATTCTTTATTTAAAGAATACAAACGTCAAAAAATCCTTAAAAATTGCCACTTATCTTGTTTCTTTTCAAATCCTTCTTGGTGCTATGAATGTTTTGTATCATCTCCCAAAACTAATCACCGGATTACACACGCTAAATGGTGTTCTGGTATTTATGTTTTGTTTTATTGCGGCTTTTTACCATTTTCGGTCTGAGGAAAAAGAGGTTTTATAATGTTCCGTTTGTGGAACCAACTCACAAAACCTAGAGTCACTGTACTCGTCCTTGCCACCGTTCTTCCCGGTATGTATTTGGGAACTTCTGGATACCCATCGCTCTGGGAAATTGGAATCACTTTACTTGGAACTTATCTAATGAGTTCAGCATCTTTCATTCTCAATCAATACATTGAAAGGGAAAGAGATGCTGTGATGTATAGAACCAAACAAAGACCCATTCCTTCTGGTGAAATTTCACCCAGGTTTGCCTTGGCTCTAGGTGTGATCGTTGCCATCTTAGCATTCGGAATTTTAACATACTACATCAACCTTCTAACGGCCGTTTGTGCCCTTTCTGCTTTGCTTTTATATGTGTTTTTATATACGATCTGGTTAAAACCAAGAACAGAACAAAACATTGTGATTGGTGGCATTTCTGGATGTATTGGCCCGCTAATCGGTTATGCAGCCATGGCCAATGCTCTTCCTATCCAAGCTTGGATTTTGTTTTTAATGATTTTTCTTTGGACACCGGCGCACTTCTGGGCTCTTGCCATCTTCTTAAAAGATGATTACGAGTTTGCAGGAATTCCGATGATGCCTGTGGTTTCGGGGATTCAAAAAACTGTAAATCAAATCTTTCTTTATGCGATTGCTTATTCAACTTCAGTGATTGGGTTTTATTTTTTCGATGACCGAATGGGAATTCTTTTTTTACTTTCTGCCATTCTACTCACAGTTTTGATTTTGGTTTTTGCTTACCGATTGAAACTATCTGGGGATAAAATACTCGCAAAACGATTTTTCTTTTTTAGTATCTTTCATTTATTTTTGGTAAGTTTGGCAATTGTCATCGATTCAAAAATCTAGGTTTTTTGATTGATTTGAACTGAAATTCCTGTTTTCCTTTTGCCCATGAGTATCCTAACACGTTATTTCTCTCAGTCCGATTTGGATGAAATCAAATCAGCGGTTGGTGCTGCAGAGTCAAAAACCTCAGCAGAAATCGTTCCCTATTTTGCAGAATCTTCTCACCATTACAAAGAATGGGCATGGTTTGGAGCCTTTCTTATGGGTGGTATCTTTGGAGCTAGTTTTTACTTAGTCCAAAGATTTTATGGCATTGTTTGGGGCGGAGAGTCCTTCTTCGGCATTTTATCTGTATGGATTGGGGCGTTCATTGGATTTGGCATCACAACATTATTTCCTAAAATTAGAATCAACTTAGTTTCAAGAAGCGCCAAACAATACTTTGTCGAACTCAGAGCTAAAGAAGCTTTTTTAGATGAAGAAGTATTTAGAACTAAAAGTAGAACTGGAATTTTAATTTATATTTCACTTTATGAACATTTTGTCCGAGTTTTTCCGGACAAAGAAATTGCACGCGTTGTACCAAAGTCAGAATGGAACGAAGCAGTCAGACTCATCATTGAAGGAATGAATTCAGGAAAAAAGAAAGAAGGGATTGTTTCTAGTATTCTATTTTGTGGAGAATTGTTAAACAAATACAATATCCAAAAAGAAAAAGATGATAAAAACGAAATCTCTAACGAAATCCGTGACGGTGGGAAATTGATGTAATGATGATCAAAAAAACACTGATTCGTTCCCGTTTTCATTCAATTCTTAATCTAACAAACAAATGGTTTTTGGTTTTTCTTTTGTTCCCTACATTTTCGGGAATCCAATCTTTTCCTGTTCCTAAACTCGAAAGACGAGTGATGGATCATGCTGGAATTTTATCGGAAGCCACAAGAAACCGATTAGAGGAAAGTCTCAAACAATTTGAAACAGAAACTTCCAACCAAATTGCAGTGTACACTACACCAAGCCTTCATGATGAAACCATTGAAGATGTAGCCATTCAGATTTTTGATGAATGGAAGTTAGGACAAAAATCTAAAAACAACGGTGTCCTCTTAATTGTAGCACCAAACGAACGCAAGATGAGAATTTATGTTGGGCGAGGACTCGAAGGAGCACTAACGGATATCCAAGCCAAACAAATCATTCGTAATGAAATCACTCCCAGTTTTAAAGCAAAGGATATGGATGGAGGTGTGACAGCCGGTGTAAATGCAATTATATCCACAATCCGCGGAGAATATGCTCCATCGGAAGATGATGTAAATACTACGGGCAGTGGTGAGTCGGATGAAGTGTCATCAGGAATTGTTGGCGGAATCGCAACGTTTATTTCTCTTTTTGTCGCTGGTTTTGGTGGTATAGTCGTCACCATTATTGGAATTCTCTTTCTTTATCCTTTGTTAGTTGCTATGTTTGGAAGTATTTTCGCACTCATAGTCGCAATCATACTTTTCTTTTTAGTAATATTTCTAAAAAGAATTTTTGGACTTGGTAAAGGCGGTGGGTCCGGTGGAGGATTCTACGATGGTGGAAGTTGGTCTAGCGGAAGCGATTCCTGGTCATCATCATCCTCCAGTGATAGTTGGTCTGGTGGCGGCGGGGATTCTGCTGGTGGCGGAGCTTCTGGAGATTGGTAAATAGGAAATCCAATTGTGATCTAAGATCTAACAAATCTAGATTGTTTTGTTAGATCAATTTTTAATCAGCTTCATTGAAATCACTTGCCACCTCCATCCGGCTAGGTGGTTTCAATCAAAATAAGAGTTGAATCGTCCTTCCAATAAGATTTATCCATTCTTTGGAATAACATAGTTTTAATGGAAGGGATCACTTCTTCGAAAGGCAAAGATGCTGTATTTTGGATGACTTCTAATAAATCACCCCAAGCTTTTACGCCGTCCGATTCGTTTAATTCCTCAAATAACCCGTCTGTAAATAAAAAGACTCGATCTCCCGATTCTACTTTTGTTTCAAAAATTCCATACCGGTAGTGTTCTAAAATTCCAATGATGGGACCCGTGTTTTCAAACATAGAAGTGGTTCCATTTTTTTTCATATGGATTTGGTTTTGAACTCCACCTCCCGCATAACGAAGAATCCCTTGATGGAAATCAAAATCCATCACGAGGGCAGGAAAATAAATTTGAAGGTCTGCATTTTTATCGTAAAAATGTTGGTTCATATAGAACAACAAATCATTCGGTCGCATAGCTACTGCAGAAACTCGTTCAAACTCAGATTGGATCATCATGGTATAAAGAGCGGCTTGTAAACCGTGGCCAGTGGCATCAGCCAGAAAAAATCGATAATAAAAATCCTGAATGCGTTTTATAAAATAGATATCACCACCAACTTCTGCAATTGGTTTATATAAAATATCAACTTTAATATGGGGATCAAGTTCAGGAAGTTTGGTAACACTTTGGATGATGGACTTTGCAAGTCTCATATCCTTTCCAATTTGATCTAACTTCCCTTGGAGTTCTTCCGTTTTATCCCTTACCCTAGTTTCCAATCGTTCGTTTAAATCAGTAAGTTGATTTTGTACTTTTTGTAGGGTTTGGTTTTTATCAGAAAGTTCTATGGCCAAGTTTTCTGCTTCCACAAACCCTTTAGAAAAGTTTCGAGCAATGTACACTGACTGAACAAAGAACATTGTAAAAATTCCAAAGTGGATGGTAAGCGGGCCATAAATCACAAGGTTATTCACTAAAATATCATTGATAAAACTTGTGATAAAGATGGTAAAACTTATGAGAAAATATATGGAACCAGGAAAAGAATCACGGATGGCACGAATGATCACAAAAAAAGTATAAATGACGCCAATCAATGTAAAAACTTGAAATGGTATCATCAAATACGTGTAAAACGATGACCTCGTCACAAGAACAATAAAACAAAAAGCAAAACCTATGTATTTTAGCAATTCATAAGCTAGTCGAGAATAATAAGGTTTAAAAAGTAGATAAACATACCTTGTAAAAATAGGAGTGATTAAAAAGAAACTGAGGTAACTGAGTTTTAAATGAATTTCCCAAGGTAGGTTTGGAAATATTTGGATTAAATATTTATTTCCAGTAATGAATACCCGAAGCGCCACAAGAAGACAAGTCAGGGCAAACCAATAAGTAAAAGGATCTTTTTTCCTGTTCCAAAACAAAAACAAATGGTAGATCCCCATAAACAAAATACTACCAACTAGTAACATATCCCGTAAAATTGCAGATTCATACTGATGATGAATCTCAGAAGTATTACCAATGGTAATAACTTGAGCAGGCCCACCTTTTCTGTGGTGGTAGTTTGAGATTTGTAAGATAATGGAAGTTTGGTTTTCTTTTGGGATAAAATCGATGATTCTTGGTCTATATTCAGGTTTTCCTGTTTGGTAAGACGTTGCTACCACACCGTTTGATGCCAATCGAACACCATCAACGAACAAGTTATAGGCGGTTTCCATTTCAGGAACTTTCAAAGAAAGAGGAATCCCTTTTTGTCCATGTTGGATTTCGAGGCTAAACGTGGCATAACCATCACCGGCAAGGAAACCTCGATGGAAAAAAGATTCCGACCAGATCCCAGGAACCTTAAAAAAATGTGGCTCTCGGATGGTTTCTACAGAGGAAAGTTCCAATGGGGAAATCAGGAGTCCAGGATAGTACCCCCATTCACCCACAAGTTCTATGGTTTTTGTCTGATCTTTTAAGTACGACTCAGCCGACAGAACTCCCCGTTCCACCTGGGGAGGCACTTCTTTCGGAATACACGAAACAAGTGCCAAACACCAAACGATCCCGACCAAACGGAAATTCATTGGGAAGGAAGGTTTAACAGTCCTATAGGCGGTTCTGAACAGGGATGTACTTTCTTTGGTTTTCGCCCACATATATCTGTTTTGGACGAACTTTTGAGAAGTCTCCCTTCATCCTTTGTTCTCTCCAATGGGCAAGCCAACCGGGAAGTCTTCCAATCACTTGCATGACAGAGAACATATTTTTAGGGATTCCCAATGTGTGAAATACGAGTCCCGAGTAGTACTCTAAATTTGGATAGAGGAGATTCTCCATAAAATAAGCATCGTTCCAAACCACTTCGTCAATTTGAAGTGCGATGTCTTCCACTGCCGATAACTTTCTACCTTTATAGAATTCGCGAATGATTTCTCGAGCCACTTGTGCACGAGGACTCACGACATCATAAGCCTTTTGTCCAAATCCATTGGTTTGGATGTTTAGGCCACCTCGTTTGAATCTTTCAAAATAATCTTTAACAGGTGTTTTAGTTTTGATGATGTCTTCGATTAGCCCAATCGCAGCAGTAGGACGTCCTCCTTCGCGAGCTCCCCACTGTGCCATGATCCCTGCAGAGATAGAGGCAAATAAATTGGCTTGGGTTGAACCAACCACTTGGACTGCAGTGTTGGATACGTTTTGTTCGTGGTCCGCATGTAAAATCCACATTTGATTTAATATACGATCAAACTCTTCTGGAACTGTATAATTGTCCGCAGGCATCTTATGCATCATATAAAGAAAGTTAGTGCAGTATGGATTTTTATCTAATGGATAAACGAAGGGATGACCCACTGCATGTTTATAAGTGAAAGCAGCAATGGTACGAATTTTTGCAAGTAACCTCGCAATTAAGTCCACACCCATATCTAACTTTTCTTCATATTCTTCTAAATAATAACTAGAAAGTGAAGTAACCATCACAGATAAAACTGCAAGTGGGTTGGCAACACCTGGGAACCCATCAAAAAGATTTAACATGTCTTCATGGATCATCGAGTGTTTTGAAAGACGACCAGAGAAGTCATTTAACTCTTGCTTGGTGGGGAGATTTCCATAAATTAATAAAAACGAAGTTTCCACAAAAGTGGATTGGTAAGCTAGTTCTTTTAAGTCATAACCACGATAAGTTAGTTCCCCTTTTTCTGGATCACGTCTGGACACTTTCGATAAACCAAGTGCGGTATTGAATAAACCTGGATCCACGGTGACGAGGCCGGTTTTTCTATAAAAATCGGTTAAGTCGATTCCTTCTTTTCCATCGGTACCAACAATGACCGGTAATTTATATGTTTTGCCCTTGATGTGGAATTCCACTTCACTCATGAAAAGACCTCTCTCCCTCCTATCTTATGGAAGGGAAGTTAGGAATCTAGAAGAATTTAGACTTGGGTGAGTGCAGAATTGAGAGAATCGTGGATGAGGACAAAATCAGTCAGGCCAACAATGTCCATGACTTTGCGGAAGTGGGTATTGAGGCCCGCGAACTCAATTTTGCCTTGGTTCTCAGAAGATTTTGTGATGAGACTAATGAGGGTGGCAATTCCTGCAGAATTGATATAGGAAGTTTCCGAAAAGTTCAGAATGACGCGACTACGTTTATCGCCCGGGATGGATTCGTAAGATTCTACAATCTCCTCTTCAGCTTCAGAGGTGATCTCACCAGAAATATGAATCACAGGGAGGTTTCCCCCATTTTCAAATCCCAACCGAATCTTAAACTCTTCCATCATTAGCCTCCAGGGAATTCCACAGAGAACGCGGGTCAACAAAAATTACGATTTTGATTTTCTTTCTTCCTTCGACAAACGACCAAAGGGTTGTTTGCATTTTCTACAAACATAGTATACGTCTGTTGGTGTAGCTGATATTCCGACAAGTCCCATGGCGATCATTCCCCAAGTGGAATACTTCACAACTTTTCGTGCATTTTCATCGTCACGAGTGGTCCCACAATCACAGGTGGGGCGATCAGCTTTTTTAATGATTTGGTTCATAAAGGTAAGTGTTCGGTTCCAACCTGTGGATGGAACCGAAAAAGAAGATGATTAGTTTTTAGAAAGGTGTTCTACGTATTTTGCAAGGATGCGGATGTTATCATCACCTAAATGTCCGTAAGCAACCATTGGAGATCCTTTGATTCCTTCTTTCAATGTTTTAGTCACACCAGCTGCAGTATTTCCATTCTTCCATTCAGAAGCAGGAGATTTGTAGTTTCTTGGTTTTGGATTGAGGGCAGCAGCAGCAGCTCCGTCACCAGCACCTTTCTCGCCGTGGCAAGAAGAACAGTTTTGAAGGTAGAGTTCTTCTCCTTTAGCAAGATCAGGATCAGCACTAGCGCTAGATTCCACAGCAGCAGGAGCTTCTTCTTTTGGTTTGGAATCGCCACAAGCTACCATCACAAAAGCGAAGGAGAGTGCGAAGAGAGAGACTAAGACTTTTTTTGAGTTCATTTCTTACTCCAAGATAAGGTTGGCTCCAGTCTCTCACCCTTCTTGTCTTTTGAAAAGAAGAAATCAATGTTTTTCCAAAAGATTTGAGACTGCCTTTTCTAAATTTTGAAACTGAAACTCATAACCGGACATAAGCAATCTTTCTGGAATCACGTATTGTCCTTTGGTGATCACAACCGATCCTTCGCCGTAGAGCGCCTGTATGGCGAAGGAAGGAACCTTAAAAAAGTTAGGCCGATGTAATGTTTTTGCAAGTACTCTTGAAAATTCTTCGTTACTGACTGGTTCTGGTGATACTAGATTATAAGCACCCGCTTCTGATTCTGACTGCATTAAGTGTAACATTGCAGAAATAAAATCCATTATATGGATCCAACTCATGCCTTGTTTGCCAGAAGCGATCGCACCACCTACCCCAAGTAAGAATGGAGGGATCATTTTTTCCAAAGCGCCGCCTTTGGGAGATAGAATGATTCCAGTTCTAAGTAACAAAGTCCGAATGCCCACTTTTTTTAATGGAAGAGTTTGGTTTTCCCAATCTACACAAAGTTTGGCAAGGAAGTCATCCCCTGGTTCTTTAGTTTCGGAATAGGCAGGATGTACTTCTTCTGACATTCCATAATAACCAACCGCACTTGCGTTTACAAAAACTTTGGGTGGAGACTTTAGATCCATCACACGAGCGACAAGTCCTCGCGTAAAATCGACACGCGATGTTTCGATTAGTTTTTTGCGTTCATCCGACCATCTAACGCCAGCTATTGGTTCGCCAACTAAATTGACGATGCCATCAAGTCCCTCTAAATCTCCGGATTGTGGAAGGATACAGGAAACAAATTCGATTTCCGGATAAGAGGAAAGTTCGGGAGGAAGAGAACTTTTTCTAGAAAAAACGCGAAAACGATGTCCCAACGGGATGGCAGTTTCGATGAAAGTTTTGCCAATCAGGCCAGTACCACCTAAAATTCCTATCTTCATTGGATCTCCTTTCGTCTGAGATCATAAAAAAAGAAGTAGCCCATTTTTTTAGTAAACATAAGTTTTTCTTTCATATGAGACCTGCCATTGTCCTTCCCATAACTGTTGCCATATTTCTTGTTCTCTTCGGGAATTATTATCTATTTTCCGGAACAAAAAAAAGTATAAATCAATACAAAGAAAATCCACCTTTCCGCATTGAAGACAACACAGGGTCTGGAGGCATTCACCTTCTCTTAGACAAAGATACCAAAACCGTTTGGAGAAAGAAACAAAACGGAAATGGGGATTTTGATTTTTTCTTAGAAATGAAACTGTCACATTTTTGGGATGGGAATCTTTTTTTTCCAAGGGAATTCAAAAACCTAAACGTTTTTGCTTGCCCCGGTGAAACCTTGCCGACCTTTCAAATACGATTTTTATTACGTGAAAGTATCAACGTAGATAAAGAACTCAGAATGCCAAAAGATGAGCTAACTTTTGTTTACCGGTTCGAAGAAAAAAATAAAACTCAGGTTTCTATCCCGTTATCAAAACTTCCTAAATTCCAAAAAGAAACCAACTACCCAAAGAATATCCATATCCTGACTCCTGAATTCAAATTGTTTGCTTCTGAAGGTTGTCTTTCCGAAGTGCAACTGGAAGAAATACCATGACAAATCCTCCTGGCAAAATTTCCGAATCACCCACCATCCCAAATAAAAATAAAGGTAGTGGTAAAAAATTTGATATTGGTTCTTTATTAGAAGAAGGACCTCTTCCCATTGCTGGGGAAACAAGTCATACCTCTAGTTTAGATGAAAAACTACGGAAGGCTTATTTTTGGATTACTAACTTTGCCATCATCAATCCATTTTATGACATTGAATATAATGACAGTCCTCCCTTAAAGTTTACTTTAGGAGATTCTAAATCCACAGTCACCCTTCCCACTGCACAAAGTTATTCGAGTTTTGTTTTACTTCCCCTGCTTACCCTCATTGTAAGAGGTAAATGTTTGTTAGTTGGTGGGCCTGGACGTGGTAAAACCGCTTCCGCCATTCTTATGGGTGTGATTGCCGGTTATCCAATCAAAGAAATCAAACGAGCCATCCAACATGGACAACCCCAAATGACAATCACCGATTTACTTGGAAATCCCCTCCCGAGTGATATGATGCAAGCCAAGTCCATGGATGAAATCAAAATCGCTTGGAGGAAGTGGCTTGGAATGCAAATCAAAATCATTGATGAATACAATCGGATTCCCACAAGAACACAATCGGCCCTTCTCACCATTATGGGAGATAACTATGCTGAAATCTACGACCAAATTTACGAATGTCCAGATGCAGCCTGGTATTTAACAGCCAACGATGATGCAGGAGGTGGAACCTACCAAGTCATCGAAGCCCTTCGTGACCGGATCGACATTGTGGTGAAGGCTCCTCACTTTAACACACGTTTCATTAAGGATTTAATCCAAAGAGTGGAAGAAGGATACAAACCGGAAACACTTGTTCCTAAAGAAATTGTTTTTTCCGAAGCAGAAATTAAAACCATCAATGCTGAAATCAGAAATGTGATTTTTCCTCCAAAACTTCGTCGTCGGATGGAATTTTTCACCTCCCAATTTGAATTTATGGAATATGCGGGAGAACAATTAGAATATAAAACCAAAGATACCGCCAAACTGAGTACAGTTGATTTTTCTGTTCTCAGTTCTGCGGAAACCGGTAAAGACAAAACTAAGGATTTAGGTTCACAAACCAAAAATGGCCTGAGTGTTCGTGCTATTTTCACTTGTATCAATTATGCAAAAGCCCTCGCCTACTTTCGCGGCCTAAACGAAGTGAGTTTAGATGATCTCAGCCATGTTTTACCATTTGTCCTTCATGACAAATTGGTTCAAAACGCAGACTCACCTTTTTTTGAAGATGCTGAGAACAAAGTGTATCGCAGCGACCGAGTGAGTTGGATTCGAAAACTTTTTAGTTTGTCCTTAAGTGAATATGACAGACTTGGGCTGGATAAAAATGATGTGATCTCAAATCTATCGGAAAGGTTTGAAGAAGGTTTAGAAGGACTTTCCGCAAAAGACACCAAACAAAGATTAGTTGAAATTGAAAAAGAAATTGAGGTCATGGCCAAACAAAGAAAGTTGTATGGCCATATGTTTGATGATGTATTAAAACTAAAATATTTACACCAAAGGTATACCAATTACCTCAAATGGGTGGAATCAAATGTATGAACCCACTATTTTGGAAAGAAATCCTCTTAAAAAATCGAGACCTTTGTAATCATCTGGTTTTAACAGAAAAGAAAACAAATCCGAATTTTTCAGAAGATATCCTTTCAGAAAACCTAGTTCCTTTTTTTACGACCTTCTCTCCTGCGAAAAAGGAGGAAATTACTGAGGAGACTGTCCTTTCCTTATTCCAAATCTTAGTTACACTTGTTTCCAAAAACTTTTTCAAACAAAATCCACAACTGACTCATCTCTTTTTAGAAACATTAAGTTCCTATGATTTTGTGAAAAACGAGAACCTAACAGAGTGTATTTCCTATTTGGTCAATGCCCTCGTAAAAGTGGAAGGATCAAAAAAAGAAATTTTTCTAAAAAGAATCCAATCCTTTTCGAAGTTCACATCTACCGTGGAGGAATGGAAAATCCTTTTGACCGTTTTTGCTTGGGCCAGTGGGAAACCAGAATACAGAGAAGAGGCCAAAACAAAATTTAAAATTTTACCTTTAACCTTAAAAGAACAAATCCAATCGATCGTGGGAATTGACGAGGAAACATTATCCTATCCTTTCCCCAAAAAAAAAGGCCCTCCAAAAGAAACCGATCCTATCCTTTTTAGAGTCATCCCTGGTTATACCTTGTTTGGTGGCCAATTCCAAGAAGTCCCCAAACTCAATTCGAACCTACAGACTGAATCCGATCCTTTTGTTGTGACTTCGGGACTCAATCAATTTACCCTATACTTAGATCAATTCGGCACCAATATCATTTCCAAAGAAAAAGTATTGGTCTCCGAAAAACAAAAAATCGTTACCATCCAATCTTCGTTTTGGAAACTCATTGTGAGTAAAAAACTAGATCTAAAGCAGATCGCATCTGTCGTTGAATCCGAAGAATTCATTCTCTGTACTTTACAGAATTCCTATAATCTCTATCTGTTTTATTTAGGATCTACGTAAATGGATTTTGTTAAAAAATGGGAGGAACGTTGGGACGAGGCACTCAAACTTTGGAGTGACTACGTCAAATTAACACCTGCTAAATTTCTATTCTCTGCATCAGAAGAAAAAGTGGAGGGCCTCACAGGATCTTTTGCCGCCATTCGTTTGTTAGACCATAGAGTCCTTCTCTCCGTCGAACAAATCCAAAAATACAAATTGGAAGACTATCCTCTAGAAATCATGGGTCATGAAATTGGACATCACGTGTACTGTCCTGGGGACTTAACAGACCAAGCCAAACTCATATACTTAGCCGGACTTGCCCTTCCGAGACTTGGCCATCTAACATCTACTATAGTGAATGTTTATGAAGACCTATACATCAATGACCACTTAAAACGTTACCAACATTTGCGAATGGAGGAAGTTTACCAAAGGATTGGAAAAAACAAAGATCGGTTTTGGAATTTTTACATGCGAACCTATGAATTGTTATGGGCACTTCCCTCTGAAACATTAACCGATGGTAAGGTAGATGATTTGATCCAATCCGACGCAAGTCTTGTTTGCCGAATGATTCGAAACTTTCCCAATGATTGGCAAAAAGGAATGTTTGATTTTGCAAGTATCTGTTTTCCCTATTTTTTTGATGAAAATGGAGTCGGTAGTTCTAACATACAAAATCTTTCTACGATCTTAGATACTTTAGATGCGGGGAAAGGAATGACTCCACCTTCCGGAATCACAGACATCGAAGTAGAATCAGAAATTTTTTCATCGGAAATTGGCTCACTCACAAAAAGGGAATTAGGCCCTGCTGACTTTTCCTCCATCTGTAAAGCCATGGGGATTGAAGCAGATATTTCGGACATTGTGTACAGATTTTATAAAGACAAAGCTCTTCCACATCTTGTTCCTTTTCCTGAGTTACGAACCCCTGGAGCCAAAGAAAATATCTTAGAAGGAAATGAACTTTGGGATCCCGGTTCTCCTATCGAACAAATCAATTGGATTGAATCTACCATCCGAAGTCCCATCGTAGTTCCAGGTTATACCACCGTCGAAGATTTATATGGGGAAGTTGAATCCATGGAAGTGAGAACAAATCCAATCGACTTAGATCTGTTTGTTGATTGTTCTGGATCTATGCCGAACCCCCAAACAAGTTTGTCTTATCTAACACTTGCTGGCGCTATTATATCTTTGTCGGCATTAAGAACGGGAAGTTCGGTTCGTGTGACCTTATGGTCCGGGGAAAAAGAATATGAAACTACAAATGGATTCATTCGTAACGAAAAGGAAATTTTAAAAGTTCTCACGGGATATTTTGGTGGTGGAACTTGTTTTCCTTTAGATCTCTTAGAGGAAGGTTACAAAGAAAAACCAAAACGCAAAAGGCATATCCTCATCATTTCTGATGATGGAATTGATACTATGTTCACACAAAAATTTCCAAGAGACCCAAGGTCCATCGCAAAAAATGCCTTAGAAAAAGCAGAAGGCGGTGGTTCTATGGTTTTGCAACTCTACAATCCAAAAGGGAACTCAATCGTAAATGAAATGGGAAAATCCGGTTGGGAAATTTACCCCATATCCAATTGGGAAGATTTAATCCAGTTCAGTAAAGAATTTGTACAAAGAAATTATGTTAGAAATCAGATATTACGTTAAACAAATACTTAACTTTCCTACTTTATCTGTGGACTTACAAACTTTGTCTCTAGATGCAATGTGGTTTGATGCTTTGTTAACAAAAAGAAAAGAAAACCTCACACCCATTTTCGAAAAACCAATCGATTCCCTCACAAACATAAACTCAAATTTAAATATAAAAGCAACTCACGCCATCCTCGCCTATGTATTGTTTGATCCAGATTCCAAAATTCCTGAAATTGATATAAAAAAATTAAGAACCTATCTTTTGGAAACAATTCCTACACTTTGTGCGCTAGTGAATCCTTATACCGAATGGATGAAAGATGCGGAACGAGCCGAAGAACTCGTTCGAAGTTTATTTCATACATTAGATTTATTACCGGCTAACGAAACAAAATCTTATTTTGAAGATCGATTTCGTTCCATTGATTCTAGAGAAAGAATTCGAATCTTAGAACAAACTAAGATGGCCCAGGAAAGAGCCAAAGAAATCCTTCGGCAAATGAAACAAAAAGAAGAGGAAGAAGCTGCCTCCAAATACAATCGTGAGTGATTTCAAAAAAAAACGAAACACCCCACTCGTGACAGAAAGTTGGGAGAGGGAATTGAATCGATTTTTAGAATCACCTCATGCCCCAATTTGGAATGCAAACATAGGTGACCGAATCCAAAAAGATGATTTTGATTTTGTAGAGGATTTTAAAAAAGTATTTTATGATTCCAAAAAAAATCAAACTTATCTAGGACGAGAAGGTGCTATAGAGTATGTTCGAAAGAATTTATATCTATCTACTTTTTTCCAAGACCAATTGAAAGGGATAGAATTTGCAGAGAATTTTGAATCCATTCCTTTCACCACAAGAGAAGACCTCCAATCCAAAATCACTGAAATCATTCCGATTGGGATGGACTTAGAACGAATGGTCATCAATCCTACATCGGGAACTACGGGAAAGCCAATCCTTGCGCCAAACCATCCGAAAGCTATTGGTTGTTATGTGCCTCTTATCGAATGGACAGTAGAAAAATATGGAGTGATTCCTATCCACAATCCAAAATCTACATTTGCCATCCAACTCTGTTACCAAGAGAATACAATTGTTTATGCAACAACTCATAGTTTGGCGGGTGGTGCCAAGTTTGCAAAAATCAATCTCCACCCCCATTCCTGGAAAAACCCAAACGATATAGAAACATTTATAAAAGAATCTTCTCCACAAATTCTAACAGGAGATCCTTATTCATTAGAATCTGCCATGAAGATGAGTTTAAACTACAAACCAGAGGCCATTCATTCCACAGCTTTAGAGTTAACAACAAGTTTACGAGAGAAACTAAGGGAACACTTTCACTGCCCTGTAATCAATTCCTATTCTTTAAATGAATCTGGCCCCATAGCTTATGCCTGTAAAACAAATCCTGAATGGATGCATGTCTTACCACATGATATTTATATAGAGATTATTTCTAGTGAAACGGGAGAAGTCCTTCCATCTGGAAATATAGGAGAAATTGTTGTGACTGGCGGAAGGAATCCTTTCCTTCCTTTACTCCGCTACAAAACAGGAGACAGAGGAGAGTTTCAATACGGCCGTTGCAGTTGTGGTGATTTTTTTCCTCGCCTGCGATTGTTATCTGGAAGAAAACCTGTGTATTTCTTTAAACTGAATGGAGAAACTGTAAACCCAATCGACGTGGCAAGAATTCTCCGCAGAAATCCACATATTTACCAATTCCAGATGGAACAATATACAAAAGAAAATTTTATTTGTCGTGTTTCCGCTTCGAATGAATTTTTAGATTTACCAGTGGTGAGTGAAAGTACAAAACCAGAATCAAACTTTGTGACTCCAAAGAACCCTTTGCAAATCGAACTAAAAACAGAATTGGAAAACCTTTTAGGAATTGGTTCTCATGTAAAGTTTGACACCAACTTTCCGTTAGATGGGAGAAAACAAATCGCCTTTATCAATTCTTATCTAGATACTCTGGAAAAATCAAAATGACCCATGGCTTAGTTCTTGGAAAATTTTATCCTCCTCACAAAGGACATATCCATCTCATTACAGAGGCAAAAAAAAAATGCGACGAACTCACAGTCCTGATTTGTTCCTTACAACGAGAACAAATTCCTGGAGATTTACGCTTCAGTTGGATGGTGTCTTTATTTCCCGATCCGAAAATTCGAATTGTTTGGGTTCAGGATGAAAATCCGCAATATCCAGAGGAAGATCCCGATTTTTGGAATCTCTGGCGAAATACGATTGAGACTCACACGAAAAAGAAAGTGGATATCCTTTTTACTTCAGAGGAATATGGTGAGCCACTTTCAAAAGTGCTTGGGTGTAATCATACACTGATTGACTTAAATCGAAACCAAGTACCCGTCTCTGCCACAAAAATCAGAGAGGCTCCTTTAAGTCATTGGGAATGGATTCCGGAACTCATCAGGCCCTACTTTGTAAAACGTATCGTTCTCACGGGAAGTGAATCCGTTGGGAAAACCAGTTTAGCCAAAATTCTTGCAGAAGAATTCCAAACCAATTGGATTCCTGAATTTGCTCGTGAATATTTGGAATCAAAAGTTGGCCCAATGGACGAATCCGATTTTTTGCCCATTGCCAAAGGCCATCTTTTCTCAGAAGTAGAAGCGGCAAAAACTTCCAATGGAATTTTAATTTTAGATACGGATCTACTCACAACCAAAGTATACTTAGAAAGATACTACGAGTCAGAAATCCCTTGGCTCACAGAACGTGCATTAGGTTTAAAATATGATGCCTCTTTATTTCTAGACATTGATATTCCATGGATAGAGGACAAATTACGAGATTTAGGGGAAGAACGAGAATCCATGCGAACTCGTTTTTTACAAGCAATGAAAGATGCACAAAGGAGTTTTCATTGGATTCGAGGGGATTACCAGACAAGAGAAAAAGAGGCAATTAAAATCATAAATCATTTGAAATCGGAACCAATGAACAGAGAATCGTTCACTTTAGAACAGCGGCGTTTACGTAATTTTGAATGACCTCACTTGGCAGAATCCTACCATCCATTAAATTTTTCATCTCATACAGTGTGGTTCCCGTGGAACGGTTGTCAGTATTTTCTGGGCCGAGATGGTTCCGAATGACCGAACCCAAAACAAAACGAATTTCCATACTAAACCGCGAAAAACCTAGGTTATTTTCTTCGGTTCCATGCAAATGATGAGAGGAAAATAAAAAGTATTCTCCAAAATCCCCAGAAACAGAAAATTGTTTTGGATCCTTTGGCATCAAGTTTGGTTTAGGAAATATTTTCTCCGCCAAACGAGAGTGAGATGTTGCCTGGAATCCACCTGTTTCCAACCAATGGTTGTAATCAAACAAATGGGAATTATTGGCAATGGGATTTTGAAAATAGGATGGATACAAAGTAAATCCAGCCCCTGGATTCACAAGAGTGATGGGAATCCAAATATTGATTTGGTTTTCGGGATTGGCATACCAAGGATCTCTATGGATATAAAGAACAGATTCGGATCCAGGTTGATTGTGAAATCCATTCGGAACGCAGCGCAGACGAAATAAATCTACATAAACATCAAAAGGATCCATCCCCCACGATTCAAAAAGTGGATAAAGGAATTTTTTTAAAGATAGATTTTCATAAATTCGAGTTCGAATTTTTTCCATCCTGGATGCCAAATCCAAATAAGGAATGGAAGAACTAACAAAAACAGGATCTCCTTCAGAGAATTCTTCGTTAATGTAATCTTTGATTGTTTTTAGAAAAGGAAAAGAAGGATCAGGGAATAAACCAGACAAGGTTTCACCGACGAACAGACGTTCAAGTAACATTTTCCTTGGACTGTTTACTAATTTCGTTTTTGAGTTCGATGATACTCATATAAAGATTGGCAAATGTTGTGAGTTGGTTCATCGCATCTTGTAAACCCGCCTTAAACAAAAGTCCGTTGTCCATATGTTCCCGAAAGATGGTGAGCGGATTTTCCGCTTCCATACTTTCTACGGTTTTTTGGTAAGATTCCATCAGTTCTTTTTTATCTAAAAGAGACTCTGGAACCTTCCAACCATTGGACAACCGACTCATAAAAACTATCTACCTTCGACTTCGAGAAGTTTGGTGGTCTTTACAATGAGACGTGTGACAACATAGAACACAAATCCAAATCCCAAAAACCAAGTATGAAACGGTTTCCAAATTCCAGTAATGTCGACAGCACGAAGTGCCGGTTCTTGGAAATAAACTTGGATCAAATCAAAAACTGTGAATACAACAATGATTCCAAACAAACTTGGATATTCTCGTTTCCAAATATTGCGGAAAGAAAAATCCAAATTTGGTTTTTTGTATCCAGAAAGTCGAGGGATGAAAGCAGGAGTTTTGTCTGCCCATTCCAAATATCCTTTTGCAAATTTACCACGTAAGAAGTATTCTTCTGCAAAAATGATTCGTTCGTAATACAAGTAGAAAAACATAATGTATACGAGCGCAAAAGCAAAATCCCGAAGGATAAAAACCGGGCCAAGATACATCAGAAAATTCCCTACATATAACGGATGTCTGACTAATGAATAAATTCCGGATTGGTTCACCACATCAGCAACTTGTTGTTTTGTGTTCCTACCAGAGGTATTTTTAGGAGTGTATCCGATCGTAAAACATCTAACAAAAAGTCCTGCAAAACTGACTAAAAATGCACCAGATAACCAATACAAATTGGACTCGTAATTCCCTTGGAAATAAGGGACATACGGTAGATACAGTAAGGAAAGAAACAAAATGACTCCTGGGATGTAGGAGCGCCATCGGAAGAGAAAATTGCCTTGTTGGTTGAGTTCTTCTATAAGTGCCATGTGAATTCGTACTTGCTTCCTTTGATTAAGCTGCCAGCATTCGTCCTATGTCAATCAAATCCTTTATCCCTGCAAAGTTCAATCTTCCAGCTTTATGGTTTACGGATCTGACTCTTCCTGTTCTCAACAAAATGCTCCATAATCTCGAATCCATCGAAATTTCGGAAACAGACCAAAAGACATTAAAAACCTTTCAGAAAGAACGACTCCTTTATATTTCCAATCATCCTACAACCAAGGAACCTGGGGTTGCCTATCATGCAGCAAACCTTATGGGTTCTAGGTTTCACTATATGGCCGCAAGAGAGGTATTCGAATGGGGATTTGGGTTTGTTGGCGACTTCATCCAATCACTAGGGGCCTACTCTGTGTTAGCCGGTGCACCAGACCGTGAATCCCTCAAAGCCTCTAGAGAAATCCTCGCATCCAAAGGCGGAAAACTTGCCCTATTCCCAGAAGGAGAACCCACAAGTGGGATGAATGACACCCTACTTCCCTTCCAACCAGGTGTTGCACAACTCGGATTTTGGGGTCTTGAAGATGCATTAAAAAAAGATCCGGATGCAAAGATTTGGGTTTTACCCACCTTTGTTAAGTACAGAATGACCGCTTCCATCGACTCCATGCAAAAGGACATCGACCAAACAATTTCTAAAATGGAACAGAAGTTAGGAATTTCCAAAACAGGAAAAGACATCCTTCATAGATTTTTGTCAGTGGGAAAACGTATGATCGAAAGGGAAGAAAAAGAATACGGAGTCCCTGTCGAAGAAAGTAGGGCCGATGATTTTGACTACCGATTGGGAAGGATGCGCCATGCCATGCTCGATAACATTGCAAGAAAAGCCAACATTCCTAAATGGGATGGTGACGCCAATGCCATCGAAAAACTAAGAAGGATTCTAAGTGTTTTAGAAATGGTCTCTGTCGGAATGCCCGATCCCAACGGAGAACTTCCAAGCCTTGAAATGGCAACTTGGGCAAAAAATGCTGCCACCAAAGCTTACGACTTCATCACCATCCAAACCGCCTACATCAAAGAATTACCAAGTGCCGAAAGACTTTATGAGTTTTTATACCGTTACGAAAACGAAATATTTGGAGAATTTAAACCCAGGCCCCACAGAGCGGTGGTTAGATTTGGAACCCCATTTACGTTCAATGAGTATTTAAGTTCTTATAAAGAAGATAAAAAGAAAACGCTAGATACCATTACAGAACGTCTAAGAAAAGAGTTAGAAACTATGCTTGTGGAAGAAAAATCCAAATCCAATCCACTCTTTCCAAGCCAATATATTTTTTGATGCAAACCTTTAGTCCTGAACAAATCAAAAACCTAGTCGAAACCGGAGCACCCATCGAATGGAATGCCTACGGTGCATCCAAGGTGTTAGATGAAAATTTGGTAAAAGTTTTGGACTCTCTCACTGAAAAATATGGAATCCCTGATTTATCTGCTATTCTTTTCACCATTGTCAAAGACTTAATCCTCAACGGTTTTAAAGCCAATTTCAAAAGACTTTTTTTCCAAGAAAACCAATTAGACATCCACTCACCCGCCGATTATGAGTTAGGTGTTAGAATGTATAAAAGCCTAATCCTATCCGGGCGAGGAAATACATTTGAACCACTCGCACGAGAAAGGAATTTATACGTTCACCTCAAAATCGAACATAACGACCACCAAATCAAATTTGATGTGAGAAACAACAACACACTGGTCAGAGGAGAAATGCAAAAAATTCGGAACTCTCTTTTACATGCACAAAACTATAACGACATTATGGAATATTATATCGAACGAGGAGACAATTCCGAAGGAGAAGGAATTGGGATTGCCCTTTGTGTCATCTTACTCAAAGGTGAGGGCCTACCGACTGACCAATTTCGGATCTACCATGAGGACGGTGAAACCATTGCCCAACTAAACATCCCATTGAAGAAAAGCTAGCCCAAAGAAACAGATCTCACAGTTTGGATTTATGGGTTCCGTTACTGTCCTCTCGAATGATTCCATTCCTAAAGTTCTCTCCGATATCGTTGCCAATGAAACCAACCATGCGCTTTGGCTGAACACTCTGTCTTTATTAGAACATCTTGGTTCCAGAAAAATCCTCCTCACCCAATCCAGTGAAGAAACTTCCGAGATGATTTTAAAACATGCCACAGAAGAAGCAAGGCATGCCCTCTTTTTCAAAAAAGCTGCCCGCACCATAAAACCTAGTTTCCAATTAGGATACCAAAACTCCGCACTCGTTCGGGGAACTGCGGCAAGAATTTATTTCGCAAAACTGGACACACTGGTTCGCCGTAGCCTTCGCAAAGTGTTTACGGATGAAAAACAATTCACCTACCTTGCTTATTTGTACACCACTACGGTCATCGAAAAAAGGGCTATGGTCGTCTACGAAGCGTACGACGAGATTTTGGACAAAACCGGTTCTCCCATCCGCCTAACCAATCTGATTTTAGAAGAGGAAGGCCACCTTTCCGAAATGAGTGCCGAAATGTTCCGACTCGACCCGGGTGCCAAGGAACGATTGGCCGCTCTCGAGGCAGAAGAAGCAAAAATTTTTGTCCGATTTTGGCTCCAAATCCGTGAATTCTCACTGAATTAAAAAAGGCTTGCGGAAAAAATCCGAGCCTGGTTTTCTTCAACCATCTTCATGCGACATAATACTATTATTGGATCTTTGAGAAAATGGGATTAGAAGTCTTTTTATTACCTTTTTTGGCCAGTGTTGCGGTGACTATTGGGCTACGTCGTCTGGACAAATCCAACACCAAACTCTCCCAACTCAAACGTTATGCGTCCAAATTGACCGATGAAATTGATGGTGTCGCACTCCAAAAAATCCAATTGGTGAAAGATGCCGGCATTGACCTCGATATCCTTGTCAAACAATCTCGCAAAGTAGCAGAAGACATCCAAGGTTTAAGTTCCGAGTCTCGTGACCTATTCGAAAAAATCCGCGCAAGTAAAGATTACCTCTCTTCCTTATCAGGTGAGATGGAACAAATCCAAGATTTAAGTTCCCAAGTCCGTCGTGAAAAACAAAACATGGAAGAAGGACTTTCTCAGATCAACTCCCACAAACGAGAGTTACGCGAAGTATCGGAAGATATGGAAGCCCTTCATAATGAATCCATCTCCATGTTGGATACTTTCCAAAACAAACTCAATCACAGAAGTGATGAAATTTTACAATCTGTCGCACAAAAGATGGTGGAACTGGAAAGCCTTCTCGAAACCAAATCTGATTTTCTAGACAACTCACTTTCTAAAATTGCAGAGACTGCACGCGAAAAACTTTTATCCCATGCCGATGTGATGGTGGGTGAAACTGCCGGACGACTCGACCACGCACGTAAAGAAATGGATTTGTTACTCGAGTCCATGAAATACGCACAAGGTGATTTGGATGTTCGTCTCACTAAGTTTGAAGACACATCTTCCCTACTCTCTGACAAAGTCGATAAGTTTGATGAAAGGTTAGAAGAAAAATACCAACGTGCTTCTGGTAAGTTGGAAGAAAAAGTAAATCTACTCGAGAAAAAAATCCAAGAACGTTTTGATTCCATCTTTGACCAAGTCACTCATACAAAAGATTCTTTTATGAAGGGACTTTCTCAAGAGACAGATGCCATCAAACGAGAAATCGAAGACTTGTCTCTGGAAACACTTTCCAAACGTGATGACATCATCAATGAAACCAGAAGACAAGCTGACGGAATCAACCAAACCATCATCCAATTCCAAGAAAAATATTTGGAAGCAGAGAACAAACTCCTTCGCCAAGCAGACATTCGCAAACAAGAACTCATTCGTGAAATCGAAGCCTTCTCTGAAGAATTCCACCGCATCTCAGAAGACTTAAAAGAAGAAGCAAGTTCTCTCAAAAAAAGTGCCCTCCAAGAACTCAAAGATTTTGATCGTGAGTTGGATTCTGTTCGTTCCAACCAAGAAACTGTCATCAAAACCTCTCTCTTTGAATTAAGAAAAGAACTCGAAGAAAGAATGAACTCTGATTTCAAACTCCAAAAGAGCGAAATGGAATCGGATTTAGAAACAGTTCATTCGCAAGTCAAAGAACTAAACGAAACGATCACTGCACAAACCAAAGATGTGGATGAGTATGTAGAAGAGTTAAAATCAGCCCTTCGTGAATCGGCTCATGAAATTCTAGAAACTGCTGAAGAAAAAGCCAAAGAATCAGAAGAAATAGTGACTGAAAAAATCCGAATCGCCAATGCGAACTTGGAACAATTTGTCAGCAAATGGGAAGACGAACTTGGTAGAATTCGGGAAGACCAAAACTTTAGCATCGAAAAACTCCAAGACCGATTAAAAGAAATTCATATCGAGGGTGCTGATCTACTCGGTGAATTCCAAAACCAATTCCAAAAAGCAAAATCCAATTTGGAAATGGCCGCCGAGTCCAAAACCAAAGAAAGTATCTCTCGTTTAGAAGAAGAAGCGAAACTTGCTCGTAGTGAAGTCGAAAGAATCCTTAAACATTTAGAAGAATCAGGAGAATCTTTCTTTAATTTACAAGAAGAGAAAATGGACAGACTCAATGAAACCATTGATTCTAAAATCTCTCACCAATTGACAAAACTCCTTGATAAAGGGAATGTCCAACTCGGCCAACTTGAAGAAAAAATTTCAAACCATTTAAATACCGTTAAACGTAACTTAGACGAAAGTATCAAACGTTCCAAAGACGAATCCAAAAAACAAATTGAAACGTACCAGAGAGATTACGAAAAGTCTTTCAAAGAAATTGCAAAAGAAAGCCAAGACTTCTTAAAAGACAGTTTGGAGCAGTTCCAAGATCTAAAATACGAAATTAAAAACGGATTGGATGATCTAAACGATACCAAAGAAGAAACTCTTTCTAGTTTCCAATCCGAAATGGAAACACTCAAAGAAGATATCTTAACTTTATCCAGTGAGTTAGAAACCGTAAAAGAACATTCCGATTTATTTGCCTCCGCCAAACAGATTGCAGAGGAATCAAACAAAGCTGTGGAAGAAATCTCAGAAGCCCTCCGTGCCCTAGAAAAAGGCCGACCAGACATTGACCTTTACCAATCGGCAATTTCCGAGTTTTCAGAGCTTCGAAAAGAAATCGCAAACGAATTAGAAACTTTAAAAGAAGCGCAGTTCCAATCGGAAGACATCGACAAACAAGTGCAAATCCTTGCATCCAATCTTGTCCATGTTTCTGAAACTATGGAAGGTTTCGAACAAAGTTTGAACGAAGTGAGTTCCATTGAAACGCGGGTAACCAAACTCACAACCGAACAATCTAAAATTGAATCCTTCCTTTCTTCCTTACAAGAGTCACAAGATTCGGTTTTCACTTTAGTGGAAAACTTAGAAGGCCAAAAACACAATGCACGGGAACTCCAAGCCCGTCTCGACATCCTCGACCGGGAAATCGAAGTGGTAGAAGCCCGCGAAAAGGAACTGACTGAAACCATCCGCCAGGCAGAAAACAGAACTTCCTTCCTGGTGGAAAGGGAAGCACAGATTGATTCCGTAGAACGTAAATTTGACAAAATCGAAGAGCTGCTAGGTGACCTTTCCGACCGCCACCGCCAAATCCTCACCCTCCAAAAACGATTGGAAGATCTCAAAGAATCCTCAAGGGAAACCAAGGATGATTTGGAATCTCTCCTTGGGGAAGCAGACGAAACCTTCGAAAAACTCTCCGAATTCCTGGACATTGTCCAAGGAGCCATGCAAAGTCCGGTTCCGGCAGGGAAATCCGACCGAAAAGTTTCGGGAAATCCCCTTGTCGAGAGAAAAAGAGCCACCATCCAGAGCCTCCACGACAACTACCAGTGGTCTTCCGAGGCAATTAGTGAAAAATTAAATATTGAAAAATCCCTCGTAGATAGCATCCTCGGAGTTAGAAAGAAATAACCGAGGTATCCATGTCCGAAGAACAAACAGAAACAACGTCGAAGGAATCCCTAATTGTCACATCTAAAGTGAAAGCATACATCAAAAGTAAGGGATTTATGACTTCTGGAGACGCGATTGAGGGAATCAACGAAGAAATCTACCGTCTCCTCGACAAAGCTCTGGAAAGAACCTCTGCGAATAAAAGAACAACGGTTCGATCCACAGATTTCTAATCCGTGATTTACATTAAAAACAAATCTGAAATTGAAACGATGAGGAAGGCGGGAAAATTTGCCGCCGAACTCCTCGTCTATCTAGAGCCCTTTGTCAAAGCCGGGGTCACTACCCTGGAACTGAACGATCTCGCCGAAGCCTATACCAAAAAAAACGGCCATAGATCGGCCCCTCTCGGATACAAAGGCTTTCCTAAGTCCATTTGCTCCTCCATCAACCATGTCGTTTGCCATGGAATTCCGAAAAAAGAAGATGTCCTTGCCAATGGCGACATTGTGAATCTAGACGTATCGCCCATTGTGGACGGATACATTGGAGATACCTCCAAAACCTTTATCGTGGGTGGTAAATCCACTCCTGATGCCGAAAAACTGGTAGCGGATACCGAAAAAGCAATGTGGGTCGGAATCGAACAAGTGAAACCGGGGAACCGCATCGATGATATCGGAAACGCAATTGATGACTTTCTCACTCCACTCGGGTATGGGATTGTTCGTGACCTTATGGGTCATGGTGTGGGACGCAATTTCCACGAAGAACCACAAGTCCCTCATTTTCGTTCTCCACGGAAACTGGCAAAAATTGAAGCAGGGATGATCTTCACTGTCGAACCCATGGTCAATTTAGGAACTTGGGAAGTGAATTTTGATAAATCCGATAAGTGGACTGTCCGCACCAAAGACGGAAAACTTTCTGCCCAATTTGAGCATACCGTCCTTGTCACAGACAAAGGTTACGAAATTCTAACAAAAGTTTGAAGAAATCGTTCTTGCTTTCGCATCCAATCTGTCGTCTAATTTCAAAAGAGGATTATTATGAAACTGACCATCGCTCTATTTAGTTTATTTGTCATCACATCTGCGTCGTTTGCCATTTGCCCAGGAAAAGAAAAACGTTCCTGCCCAGGGCATGACAAATTAGTTGAGTGCCCTAACGACGGAAAATAATTCCTATGAACAAGGCCATTCTCTTCGTCGATGACGAACAAATCATTCTGATGAGTCTGAAGTCCCAGCTCAAAAAACATTTTGGGAACGAGTATCGTTATGAAACAGCCCAAAATACAGAAGAGGCTTGGTCTATCATTGAAGAATTGGCAGAAGAAGGAATCGATATCCTCATCATCATTTCGGATTGGCTGATGCCGAACCAACGTGGTGATGAGTTCCTTCGCGATGTACACAAATCCTATCCTGCAATTAAGAAAATAATTATTTCCGGTCATATTGATGAGTTATCACTCAATCAATTGAAAGGAGAAGTGGATCTACACAGCTTCTTAAACAAACCATGGTCTGAATCGGATTTAATCAAAAAAGTAGAAGACGCCATTACGAAGATTGCCTAGGTTTTCCTAGGAAACCTCCGCATGTCAAAATCAATCATTGAAAATACTATCGAAGATTTAGAAACCTTACGTTCTAAGTCCCCTCTCGTTCATAATATCACAAACTATGTAGTCATGAATAATACTGCCAATGCCCTCCTTGCCATAGGTGCCTCTCCTATTATGGCTCACGCCATTGAAGAAGTCGAAGAAATGGTTACAATCTGTTCGGCAACTGTCATCAATATTGGAACTTTATCTGAACCTTGGATCCAAAGTATGGAAAAGGCAGCCGCAAAAGCAGTGTCCATTCACAAACCATTGGTTCTGGATCCGGTTGGAGCAGGAGCAAGTAACTTGCGTAATATGGCAATTCGTCGTATCCTTGGTGCAGGTAGTCCAAGCATTGTTCGTGGGAATGCTTCTGAAATTTTGTCAACACTCAACTCTTCTGGAAAAACAAAAGGAGTGGATTCCACTGATTCTTCTGAATCGGCTGTGGATTCGGGAAAATCTCTTTCCAAAGTTACTGGTGGGGTGGTTGTTATCTCTGGAGCCACTGATTATATTTTAAGTGGGACTGAAAAAGCCCAAGTGAGAAACGGTGACCCACTGATGACAAAGGTGACTGGTCTCGGTTGTACGGCTTCTGCTATTTGTGGAGCTTTTGCAGCCATCCAACCCAACCAATTCCGCGCGGCAACTTCTGCTATGGCAATTATGGGAATTGCTGGAGAAATGGCAAAATCCAAAACAAGTTCCCCAGGAAGTTTCCAAATCGCTTTTTTAGACGCGTTGTATGAAATTGGAGCAGATACCATCAAACAAAAGTTAAATGGGGAATAAACCTCAAATCCAAGGGGTTTATCTGGTAACAGATAGGCCCTTATGCCTCTACCATAGATTGGAAGAGGTGGTACGACTTGCCGCCCTTGGGGGAGTTTCTTTAGTCCAACTCAGGGAAAAAGAAGCAGACACCCGACAGTTTTTAGAACTAGCCAAACATTTAAAAAAAATCCTTACACCTTTTTCCATTCCTCTTCTCATCAATGACCGTTTAGATATTTGTTTGGCGGCCGGAGCTGATGGAGTCCATCTCGGACAATCCGATTTACCTTGGTGGGAAACACGCCGGATCTTAGGAAACGATGCCATCATCGGACTTTCCTTAGAAACCAAAGAAGACTTTCACTCTCTCATCCAAACGCACCCAAAACCAGAATTAGATTATTTGGCAGTATCTCCCGTATTTGATACCAATACAAAAACCAATACCAAACCTGCTTGGGGATTAACGGGAGTTACTTGGTTAAAATCACAAACCAATCTCCCTATCGTTGCCATTGGTGGAGTGAACGAATCCAATGCAGAAGCCATCATCGAAGCAGGAGCCGATTCCCTGGCTGTCGTCAGTGCGATTTGTTCTGCCAAAGATCCAAAACTGGCAACAGAGAATTTAACAAAAAAATTCCAGTATTAGTTTGATTTTTTTTCATTTTTTTGTCTTAGATTCCGGTTCCAAATTTCAAATCCAATCCTTTCAATTGGTGAATCTTTAAAATAATCATCAAACTCTTCTTTGGTGAGAGATTTTTTTTCTAAAAACCCTGGATCTGTCCAGAAAGATCTGGGTAAAAATTCTGGTTCCAAAGTTTCCACTTTGTTTCGTTTGGCAATATTGGCATTCCAAGGACAAACCTCTTGGCAAAGATCACAACCATACACCCATCCCTTTCGATCCCATTTTAAAAAAGAATCCGTGGCTTCGGTTTCTTTCCGATCTTCGATGGTTAAATAAGAAATACATTTTCTTGCATCAATTTGATATTCTTCGAGAGCACCCGTAGGACAAACATCCAAACATTTACGACAACTTCCACAATGGTCAGTAATGATTTCTTCTGGTTCTGGGCCACCTAACTCTAAATCAGTGAGAATTGTTGAAAGAAAAAAATAAGACCCAAGTTTTGGATGGATGAGGTTGGTATTTTTTCCCTGCCATACAATTCCCGATTCTTTAGTGAGAATTTTTTCTGCTACAGGTAAACTATCTACAGATTGTCGGAATTTAAAATTGGGGAACTCGGAACGAAGGGTTTTTAGAATTCGATTTCCTTTTTCTTTTAGGATGATATGATAATCGGAACCTAACGCATAACGAGAAACCTTAGATTCCAATTGGGAAACTATCTCTTCCCCTGCCGTTGACCGATAAACAAATCCAAGGCAGATCACAGAACGGGGAACAAGGCCCAAATTTTGGAAATCGTTTCGAATCCCTACCGCATGGTCTTTGGCAAACCAATGCATATTCCCGAACCGTTCGTCCTGAATCCATTTGTCCAAATGTTCGCGGTCTGAATTTGGGATTTTTGCTTCCGTAAATCCCACAAGAGAAAATCCTTCCTTTTCACAAATGGTTTTAATTTGAAAGCGAATCTGGTAAACTGGATTTGTCATGGGTAGAATGGGGAACGAAGTTTATCTTACAGAAATAAAGGACCGGTTGCCAAGCCATTTGTATGTCCATGTCCCAAAACTAATTTCTCTATTTCCACAAATAGAAGCACTGGTGACTCTTCCGAAGGGAATTCCTGATCTGTTACGAAAGGGAATTTATTTTGCCCTACTCCAATCGGTCGTGAGACTTCTGGAAAGAAACACAGACCCACTCCTTCCCGAAATCCTTCCTGAGTATGGGGAACTCATTCGTTCGGTTTCTGAAACCTATTCCGTTTTACAACCAGATACAGAATCCAATTGGCTAGCAGAATGTATCCAATACGGAGACAAATCTGCCTACCATTGGGAATGGAAACATTTTGATTCACATGAGTTGTTCTAAATTACAAACGTTCCTTTTCGAGAGATTTTAGAAATTTAAGGGGGATCGGTTTTTTGGTTTTAGCTCTATAATCAAAATACACCTGGACTGTTTTTGCAGATACATAAAGTTCATTTGTTTTTTTGTCTCGAATTTCATAAGAAAATTCCCAAGAGGTGGTTCCAATGGCTGAGACCCAAGTTTCAACAAAAATGGATGCTCCCGGTAATACAGATGCTTTTAAATCCATTTCTACTCGTGCCAGAACAAAAGGAATATCATCTAATTCCGTTACCTGTAAATAACGATTACAAAAATCTAACCTTGCTAACTCTAAATACGTCGAATAACTAGAGTTATTGACCCTTCGCATAGGATCCATATCATTAAATCGAATTTGAATTTCGGTGCGAATCATAGTGTATAATCAATTGAATCAACGGGAATGAATCTGTCATCTCTATGTTTCTATTTTGTATTGGATCTTTACTGATCGTAACAACCTTCGTAGTTCCGGACTTTTGCCGTAAATAGGTTCTAAAAAAGTTTGATTGATTTTATCGTTAGAAATTCCAAGAGATAATAAATACTTATTTACGTTACGGACTCTTTCTTTCACCAACCTTCGATTTTTTGCCAGATGGCCAGAAACATCGGCAGAACCAAACAATTGAATGTATCCTATTTGGGATATAATTTTGGGTTCCCACTCGGCTCGTAACAAATCCATTGCTTCTTTTTCTAACTTTGAAGAACCAGCACTGAAAAGGATGGAAAATTCCCTGATGCAAGAATCCTTAACCACTATATTTTTTTCTTGGATAAAACTTCCTTCTTTGCGTAAAGGAAGTACAGTTCTTGGATTTTTTACAAGTTTTGCCCAAAACCAAATTAGGAAAAAACCTGTCCCAACTAACATTAGGGAAATCCAAACCATCAGTTCTTAGACTCCCATCCCCGATTTGAGGAAATTTCTTTCAAACGAGTAGACAAAATAAAAAACTTTAGTACAATAACGGATTATGAAACCCATGCGAAAAATATTGATCGTCTATTCATTGTCAATCGCTATGGCCATTGGCTGTAAACCAGCAAAACTTTCGAACACTTGTGATGCGAAAACAAAAGAATACTTCCAAGCAACGATCATACGGTTTGTCACAGGTGACAGATCCCCTTCTTGCCTACCCTCTTTTGATTTCCAAGATCTTTGGGGTGTTTATATGGGTTCAGGCACTACTAGTGTCAATGCCATCACAAGTTATAACGATCAAATCATCATCGGCGGAGATTTCCAATATGTGGGACCGTCTACCGGGAATGTTGTTTATTTAGAAACGACCAATGGAAAGATACTTCCCAATCGTTATTGCCCTTATTTAAAAGTAGTGGGGACTACTGGTATCGCCATCTCAGATGGGAATGGTGGATTTTATATTGGCGGTGAATTCTATGCAGTCCAAGGCATAGAAAAGTTTAGTATAGCCCATATCCTTCCTGGTTGCCAGTTGGATCATAACTTTACGGTTCCCAATGATAATAATAAAAGTGTTTATACATTGTTTCTGACGGGAGATTTCCTATATGTAGGAGGATATTATCCTGACGATAATAGTGGGTATCTGGTTCGAGTGAATCGATATACGGGAGCCTTGGACACTTCGTTCACGCCAAGTCCGAACGCCCTAGTGTCCGATTTAGAAACCGATGGAGACTCTCTTTATGTTTGCGGAGATTTTGCGAATATCGGTGGTTATACGAAAACTGGTCTAGCTAAGATTTCTCTGTCCACTGGTCTTGTCATACCTTCTTTCACTACAGCAATAAACGGAGGTAGTTGCTTAGATTTGCATTACGGAACCGATGCCAGTGGGAGTCCCGTTATTTATGCTGTGGGTGATTTGACAACGCCAACTTATAGTAGAGCCATATCTTATTTTCCCGATGGAACTTTAACCTCTTGGAATCCAAATCCGAATGTCGGTTCCAAGGTCAACTCCATCCAACAATATAATAATACGATATATTTAGGTGGTGATTTTACCACCATCAATGGTGGAACGACTGCTAACTATTTAGTCTCTGTCAATAATGGTACGGGTACTGCCATCAATACAAATTACGGTATTGGTACCAGTCAGCCTGTTGCAACCTTACAAATCATTGAAAATACATTATACTTAACCGGAGACTTTACCTCTATAAAATCTGTTCCGAGAAACTATGCAGCCGCACTTTCTTTACCCGATGAATCGGTCACTGCCTTTAATCCAGCGTATGATAGTGGTATCACTAATCCTGGTTCGGGGATTGTATCGGCAGGAAACGGGGTCGTACTTTTCACTTCCAGTCGTTCCACAGTGAATGTTGTCGCCCGAAATCATTTTGCCGTTTTGGATGAAGTGACAGGGGCTCCGATCGAAGGAACACCTAACTTCGATTTCCCGATCAAAGCCCTCCATCGCATTGGTAACAGACTGTTTGCCGGTGGATCTTTCACCAGTATCGCTGGGCAATCAAGAAATAAGTTTGCCATTTTGGATTTACCTCATTACCAAGTAAGTCCAATTAACACAGTCCTTTCAGCCACTCCCGATATCCGCGCGATCACAAGCGATGAATCACAAATATATGTAGGAGGAAACAGTTTGGCCAATGTGAACGCTCAAGCAAGAAACGGAGTCTTTGCATTGAACACAAGTGACTTTTCCCTTAGTGGATGGAACCCTAATCTTGGGTCAGGGAGTAGTGGAGAGAGTATTTTAGTCGTAAATGATCTTGTTTTTATCGGTGGAAGTTTTTCTGAAATCAATGGAGTAACTAACTATAATAACTTCCAAGCCGTAGATAAAACGAACGGTACACGGAGGGATATCCCTTCTCCTAACAATGACCCCGTGACTCTAGTGTACAGTCTAACTTTAGCAGGCACAAAAATCTATATAGGTGGTTTTTTTAATAGCATCAGCGGTATCGGAACATTTAATAACGCAGCCGTTTATGACTTACCTTCCCAGTCCTACGTTCAACCTAATCCTGTGAGCGCGGAAAATATGGTATACCATATGGCAGCCTATCCAGATGGAAACGTCCTCATTGGAGGATCCTTTACTTCACTCAACGGTATCTCAAATCATTATTCCTTAGGAGTCTTTAATAATAACACCAATACACTCTCTCCATGGAAGTCGTCCATCAACGATGTGGTTTATACATCCATGAATAAAAATGGATATTACTATTTAGGTGGTGCATTTACGATTGCACACAAAAAAAGTAATGGTGGACTCGTTAGGTCTAACCTAAACGAGTGACCGCTCTAAAGTTAAATGGAAAGTTAAAAATTCTGATTCAAATTCTCAATTCTTAAGAAACAACTACCAAATGTAATTTGATGGTTTTTTCCATGAACCAACTCTTTTCAAAAAACTAGACATGGAAATTAATTTCTAAACCATGTTCTCATGTTTCGAATTTTTTCTTATCTCTGGATCTGCGTAGTTTCTTTTACTACATTCTCCCTTTGCAAACCTGCTGACCTGGAAAACACTTGTGATGTTCGATCTAAATCTTTTTTTATAGCATCTCTCGTTCGTTATGCGACAGGCGACAGGTCTTCTTCTTGTTTACCTGCTTTTACATTTTTAGACCAATGGGGAGTGTATAATGATTCGACTGCCAGTATTGCCAGTATCACAAGTAACGGTGGCCATATCATTGTTGGTGGGAATTTCACGATGGTTGCAGTTTCTACTGGAAGTTCTTCCATGGTGGATCCGGTTACAGGCACTGTGGTTCCCAATCGCTTCTGCCCCCACTTAAAAGTGATGGGAAGTACAAACGCAGCGATTTCCGATGGGTCAGGTGGATTTTATATCGGGGGAGACTTCACCCATGTCCAGGGTGTCAAACAAAACCAAGTGGCGCATATTTTGTACGGATGCCAAATAGATCCAAACTTCATAACAGAAGAAGATCCCTCAAGAAACATAACAGCATTACAATTATTAGGTGACACCCTATACGTAGGTGGAATGTTTACGGGTTGGGGGTCTGGTTCTCAGTCCAACATCGCTTCTCTCAATCGATATTCCGGAAAACTCAATTCGGAGTTTGTTACTGGTACCTTTGATAATAGTGTTTTTGATATCGTTACCGATGGATCGGCATTGTATGTGGGTGGGCATTTTCAAAACGTTGGGGCAACACCGAAACGAGGGTTGGTCAAATTATATCCTAACGCAGGGTCTATTGATACTTCGTTCACAGGACAAGCACCAGTTGGTGGCCAAGTCAATGACTTACATCTGGGTTCTGATCATTCTGGAAACCCAGTCCTTTATGTGGTTGGGCCATTTACTGGCCGAGCCATGTCTTTCTATTTGAATGGAACACAAACAACTTGGGCACCAAACCCTAACCTAGAAGTATATAAAGTCAGCCAATACGAAAATACAATTTATCTAGGGGGAGCGTTCACAACGATTGGAGTAACTCCTGCCAATTATCTTGTTGGAGTCGATAACCAATTAGGTGCCATCAAAGAAAATTCATTTTTAATCAATAATGTTGTACAAACTTTAGAAATCATAGGTAACAAAATTTATGTTCTTGGAGAATTCACAGCAGCCAAAGGGCAAGAAAGGAAATACGCTGCTAGTTACGATTTACCGAACATGAGTTTAAACATTTGGGATCCAAACTTAAATTCAGCAATTAACTTCCCTGGAGGAGAAATAATTTCCACAGGATCTTCCATCCTCATTGCCGGCAATCATTCAGCAATCAATACAAAACATAGGAAAAATTTTGCCGTGTTTGAAGAATCCACTGGTTCTCCTATCGAAGGCACACCTAACTTTGATTTTGGTATTAAATCCTTACATATAAAAAACAACCATCTCTTTGTCGGTGGAAGTTTTGAACATGTAAACGGAATTCCAAGACTTGCTTTTGCTATTTTGGATTTACCTACCTACCAACTAAACCCAACCAACCTAGGTGTATCTGGCTCCAGTATAGAGATCAGAGCCATCGCTAGTAACGACACCCAAATCTTTTTTGGAGGTACAGGGATGAGTTCCGTGAGTGGACAAACTCGCAATGCAGTAGCATCCATCAACGCAGAAAATTATTCCCTAACAAACTGGAATCCTAACTTAGGAGGCAGTGCTACTTCTCTTTTGGTTCTAAATGATGCTGTATATATCGGTGGTATTTATATCTCTTTAAATGGTGACAATACCATTGCCAATTACAGGGCCGTTGATACAAACACAGGGCTTGTAGTATCATTGCCTTCTGTCTCCGATTACCCAAGTAGCGATGTTGCCGCACAAGCATACTATGATGGTAAAATTTATATAGGTGGAATTTTTTCACTCATCGGTGCATCAACTTTCAATAACTTCGCTATGTATGACACAAACACAAAATCCTACATTTCACCTAATCCGATTTATGCGAATGGCTTTGTGTATTCGATCACTCCTTCACCTGATGGAAAAATTGTAGTTGCTGGTTCGTTTTCGGGACTCAATGGTTCTACTACAAATAACTGCGTCAGTGCCTTTGATAGCAAAACGAATACCATTTTACCTTGGTTTCCAAATGCAGATAACACTGGTTACACAAGTATCTATCACAATGGAAAATGGTACATTGGCGGAGAATTTAAAAAAGTATTTAACAAACCTTATGGCGGGTTAATCATCAGTGATCTTACTGAAAAATAATCAGTAAGATCTAAAACTATTTTTGTTTTTTAAGATTTTTCTTTAAAATTTTCTGTAGGGCTTCTTCTCCTTTTTTTGCACCCAGAAGGACTGTTTTATAAAGTTTTGTGCGAATGGTTGTTGTGAGTTTGACTGGCAAAGGTTTGTCGGGTGCCACCGTGATAATTTTCACACCTTTAGGTGGTTTGACTGCCAATTCTCTTGCAGCATTAAAATGGAAATGATGGAGTTTACGCATCATTCGGCGGATGGTGCGCCTTGTTGGGAAAGCAAGTAAACTAGTCAATCTTGTGAGTGGGCCCGAAATATGCCGAATGGGTGAATTCATAATCACCACAATTTCTTTATATCCAGCTTCGATGATGTCTTGGATGGGAAGTGGGTTTAAAATGGCGGCATCGGAATAAAGCTTTCCATCTAACAGATGTTTACCCCGAGTAGCAATCGGCAAAGAAGTGGCAGCTTTTAATAAATCAAAAACATTTGATGATGTGGCTTTGATGTATTCGATGGAATGTGTATGTAAATTACTTACTGCCACTACAAAATGAGGAACATTTTTCCTATCCAAAAATTCTGATTCCAATCTTACTTTTTTACGAAAGATAAAATCGATTAAATACTCTTGATTGAGTAAGGTTTTCCCCTGAAAGGGATGAAAAAAAGAAATGAGTTTTCTACCAGATAAATCTTTATACCAAACAGAAAGTGCCATTTCACTTTTGACAGGTTCTTTTTTGGGCATAGATACATAATAGGCAGCAGAACAGGCCCCAGAAGAAACTCCTACCACCAAATCAAAGTAATTCGGTCGTAAGAACTGATTCCAAGCATAAAGAACACCCCCAGAAAATGCACCTTTCATTCCCCCACCTTCGACAAGGAGTGCCCTTTTGGAACCTTTGGCTTTAGGGAGTTTGGGATGTTTTGGAGATTCGTTCGGTAGAGAAGACTGCACAATAATGTCAGGGTCTTCCAGGCCGGGTTCGGTTGCAAAAAACTATTGGTTTGTGGATTTCCGTTTTCAAATTTTTAGGAGAATCACCAAACAAAGTTTCTTAGCTAAAGAGAATTCCTAAATTTTCCAAAAAAGCTTATGGGCCTACAATAAATTTCGCTACGTACGCAATTGAATATTAGTATGCTCGGGATTAAAACTTTGGAGATCGATGTAAATGGAACCTTAGTAAAGGGTACCTTACAATTGAATGCAAAAGGTGCATACCAATTGGATTTATTGTCTCCTTACCCAGGGCCCATGTTTACCTTTGCTTTTCCTAAAACATACCATTCTCTTTGGGACGGACATGTGTCGGAAATTGAAAACGATGCCACGAGTTACCTTCGCACTCTCTTTCATAAATGTGAAAACATAAAGAGGGAAGTCCCTAAATTCGAAAGAGCACTCAAAGATTTTTGGTTGGAGATCGATACAATCTCAGTACTTTCCCCATTAGAATGGAATGAAAAATGTATGTTTCTAAAAAAAGCCTTACAAGAAGGTTATATGGATTCTGACACATACGAAAAAACGTTAAACGATCTAACTCTTGTCATGGAAAAAAAATATTTAGAGAGAGAGAAACGTTGTGAACTGTTTTTATCTCAGTACCTTCCCGAGTATTCTCACTTACAAAATCAATTTTCATGGATTCGTTTCTGTTATGAATTAACAGAAAAAAAACACCTACTTCTCCTTTAAATTTTCGTTTTTCTTGCCAAAGAGACGAGTATTCACTTTACTTTCCATTGGAACGGAAATTTATTTCCGTCTCATATTATCATATAATAGAACTCGGAATTTAGCTATGCGACCAATGGATCAAATCACAGGAAAAGAACAAAAACACCATGTGATATTACACTATCTTATGAATCAGGAAATGAAGGCGAACTGGAATGGACAAGTCCAGTCTATGACCGTAACACAGGAATTACCCGGTGGTGAGGAGATAGTGGTCGATTGGAATGAAGTGTGGCCCCTCCAACAAGGATCCAGTTTTATTCTTTCTAAACTTTTGGCTCGGTATTTAGAACTTCATTGCACTTTTGTCAAACAAATTGCACCTCACAAAATCCAACTCCATGTAGACAAAGTTCTCATCGCAAAAAAAGAAAGATTAAACCCACGTTTTACGATCTCTGAAGATGGACTTGTGAATGTTACCAACATTGTTAGTTCCAAAACCATCATCGAAGCCAATATGTTCAACATTCCTACCCTCGTTCGAGTCAACTTCGAAGATTACCGCAAACGAATGATGGTTCGGTCTGGGGAAGCAGGCACTATGGATATTTTTAAGTCAGGAATGGAAAGGAAATTTGAAGTAGTTAAATCTACACAAAAAATTCTTTTTATTAAAGATGCCACAAATCCTGAAAGTTACCGTTCGGATGAAGAAGGATTCATCAACTATGAAGACGAAATTGATGACCATGTGGAAAAACTAGCAATGGCTTCAAAAGATAAAAAGATAAAGTCAGAACTCATCCTTCCCATTCTTTATAAAAATGAACTAGAAGAAATTATTCCAATTGGTTATTACGCACTCCAAACCAAAGACAATGCCATCACCGACGAAGATTTGAAATATTACCAAACACAAATTGCTGAGATGATCGAAAGGATCAAAGACGCCAACTTAATGACCACGGTGGAAAAATTTCCAGTATTGGATTTATCTGCCACTGGACTAAAAATTCGAATCACTAACAGTAATTTGGTGGAAACACTTCCAAAACAAAAAGGAATTTTGTTAGAATTGGTTTTTAAACTCCAAACACCGTTTCGTTTTTTCGGGAAAATTGCTTGGGCTTACAAAGAGGCCTCTGGCGATTTACTTGTCGGAATTGAATTTTCCGGAAAACGTACATATGCGGAAAAAGTTCGTTTCGAAGAAAATATCGAAATCATTAAAAACAATGGAAAAACCGCTGCTTAAACTTAGCGGGTTTCCAATTTAATTGTTTTTGTGATTTTAGGTATCTCATAAGCACAAATGTAGTATAACATCTTTAAGTCGATGTAGTCGTAAGCCCGAGCCAAATCCTTTTGCCATAAACTATCAATTTTATCCCAAGGTAGGTCGGGGTATTTTTGTTTTTCCACTGACGGAATTTTTAAAGATTCGGCTTGGATGTAACGGAGCATTTCTTCTGCAAAAAAACTATCGTGTTCTCCCTCTTTGAATTCTTGGATCTGGTTTCTAAAAAGAAAGGCTTCCAACTCCCGACAGTAAAAAATAAACTCATGGAACATATGGTGATTCTAAAATGGGATACCCGTGAGGACAGTTTTTTTCATTGGCAAAGGAATCCAAATCTTGGATACTTTCACTAACGTATGAAGACTCTCATCCAATCTGCCTTATTTTTCCTCTTCGTTTTGGTTTCCCCCGTCCTGTCAGCAGAAAAGGATTTTCAAATCATCGATCTTGTCGTGGGAAAAGGAGAAGAAGCATTTTCCGGTTCTTACGTGACAGTTCACTACGTAGGCAAACTCACCAACGGAACCAAGTTTGATAGTTCACGTGACCGCAACCGTCCTTTCGAATTCAACTTAGGTGCTGGGGAAGTGGTCAAAGGTTGGGACAAAGGAATCAAAGGAATGCGAGTCGGTGGCAAACGCAAACTCATCATCCCACCAGAACTAGGATACGGAAGTAAAACCGTCGGAAGCATTCCTGCAAACTCCACCCTCGTTTTTGAAGTGGAACTTTTAAAAATTTATTAATCAATAAATTTCGGATTTGTACGTAAGGGAGAATATGACACTTCCTATTCACGAATTTCTTGACAAAGTTCAGAATGGTTCTAGATTGTTTGGACTATGGAAATTTCAACCTTGCGTATCCCTGCCCTCCTCCTAATACTCGGACTCTCTTTCTCTCATTGTAAAACAAAATCAGATTCTGATGAAGAAATGTTACTCTTGTTAGCTGTGGCTGCATCGAAAGTTTGTGCCAATTCTTCTTTTACGGGAACCACTGTTGTCAACTCCACGGCAACACTTGATACAAATACAGATTGTATCACTGGGATGACTTCTTCCATGTCTGCAGATCTTCCCGCTTGGATTCGCAATAACTTTAAATGTTCCGTAGGTTCCGTTTCTGGTTCCAACTATGTATTCCGCTCTCAAAACATTCCAAATAACAAAAGTTTTTATTTTGGATCTTCTTCACCAATGTATGTAGCCCTTGCTGGTGGCCAAAAATCTGCTGGAAACAACCAAATTTCCTCCCAGTGTTTGGTTTACACTATCCCTAGTTCTCCTGCAGCAAAATCAGGAACACTCGTCGGAACTCAAAGTGGATATGCATCTGTAGGAATTACAGTGAATGGACTTGCGATCTTCAACAATGCCGCAGCTCCTGGCGATACACTGGCAACAGAAGCCCAAACATTTGATACATTCAATGGCCACCCACAAAGCTCTGGCGTTTACCACCACCACTCCCAACCTCTCAATATAACAAATAACGACTCTAAGTTGATAGGTATGTTAATCGATGGTTTTCCCGTGTATGGATTGAATTGTGATAATGCCACTGCCGCAACAGGTGACGACGGGGCTCCAGGAACAGTTGGACCAGCTCTTGATTCCAACCATGGTCATACAGCAAACACAGTTCTATTCCCAAGTGGAATCTATCACTACCATTTTGCTAGTGATGCCACTGCAGGAATAAATACTTTGATTGGTTCAAATTTTCATGGAACACCAGGGACAGTTTCTAACTAATTAAAAATTGTTTCGAACTCTCTCTCTTACTTTTTGTTTATGGTATCTTGTCTCTTGTTCTCCACTCCGTGTGGAAGCAGGAGACAACGGGCTTTCCGAAGATCCAAACCACTTCCTGCTTTTCCAAGGAAAACCGCTAACAGGAATCCTCGTTCAAAAAAATCCCATTCTTTTAGAGATCTATGAAACCGAATATTATAAGGGGATTCCTCACGGTCGTTATACGATAACAAAAGAAAATGGAACCTTAATCGAAGAAAGAAACACTCGGTATGGACAAAAACACGGAAAACAAATCAGTTATTTTGAAAATGGAAAAATAAGACAAAAATCTGAATTTGATAATGGTAAACCCATCGGTGAGTATGTTGATTATTTTGACAACGAACAGATGGCCACCTACCAAACATTCTATGATTCAGGAAAACCCAAGGTTTCAAAAAAATGGAACCGCAGAGGGCAAATCTACTTAAACCATGTTTTTATGGAAACTGGTGAAAGTTTCGGAAGGCCAGGAAGTAAACTTTGTGAACCAATCCCCGAGGCAAAAGAAACACCTCAATGAATTCTCTGTTTATGAATCCAAACATTCAGATGCAAACTCTTCGAAAAAAAATCCAACAAACACTTCGATATAGATTTTCTCCTTCCATTCTAATTTTATTTTTTTGTACACTTTGTTTGTTAAATACAAATTGTAAAAAAGCGGAACAATCCCCCGACCCCAGTGTCCTTCCTTATTTTTCAGGGAAAGATTTTGATCCTGTATGGACGGAAAATCCAGAAAACGATAAAAACTTAAAAAAAGTTCCAGATTCCTTCGAGTTAACAGAACATACTGGAAAACAAATATTTCCTAAAGATTGGGCACCAAGCGAACATTTGGTGGTATTTTTTTATGCCACTTGTCGCGGGATTTGCCCCTTAATCACTAGAAATCTAATCCAAATAGAACCAAATTTTTCTGAATTTCCAAATCTCAAAATTTTTTCTATTTCGATTCATTCGAAAAAAGATACTGTTCCTGTTTTACAAAACTATAGAAAAACCTATCAGATCAAAAACCCAAATTGGAGTTTTTTTACAGGGAAAGAAACGGAAATTGAAAATTTTGCCAAGGAAACTTGTGGTGCTGAAATGGAAGGATTTTCTGTAGAACGTGGGAAGTATGAGTTTGTTCATACAGAGAATATTTTTTTATTTGATAAAGATAGATATCTACGTGGGATCTATCGGGCGAAAGGTACGGGCGATATACAAAGGTTAGTGGAAGATTTAAAAAAACTAAGACAAAAAATCAATTGATCTAAGGATTTTTTAGAATCCTTAGATGGTTCAAATGAACAGGATAGGAGTTGGATTCCTTATTGTTTCAGACTTAGTTTTTGATTTTATATCCCGTTCGAAAGATAAGCCAAGTCACAGTCAAACAAACTGTCAAAAACACAAGGATCATCGAAATACTGACAGAAAGTGCTACATCTGCCCTTTCAAAAAAACTGTATCGAAACCCACTCACTAAATACAAAACTGGATTAAACATACTTAATTTTTGCCAGAACGGTGGTAACATCTGGATGGAATAAAAACTTCCTCCAAGGAAAACAAGAGGAGTGATGACAAGCATGGGAATCATTTGGAGTTTTTCAAAACTATCCGCCCAAATTCCTATCACAAATCCAAACAAACTAAAACTAATACAAGTTAGCACTAGAAAAAATACCATTAGGATGGGGTGATCAATGCGGATAGGAACAAAAAACGATGCTGTGATGAGCATAAGCACACCGAGCATAAGTGATTTTGTGGCCGCAGCGCCCACATAACCAATCACAACTTCCCACATGGTAACCGGTGCCGAAAGGATTTCATAAATGGATCCATTGAACTTAGGAAAATAAATTCCAAAAGAAGCATTGGATATACTTTCTGTGAGTAGAGACAACATCACAAGACCGGGAACAATGAAACTTCCGTAATGGATTCCATCTATCTCTTGGATTTTTGATCCAATGGCCGATCCAAATACGATAAAGTATAAAGAAGTCGAAAGCACAGGCGAGGCAATACTTTGTAATAGTGTACGAAAGGTTCTTGCCATTTCGAATCGATAAATAGACGTGATTGCGTAAAAATTCATACAGCCTCCTGTAACAATTGGACAAAGATTTCTTCTAATGAACTTTGTTTTGTACTCAAATCACTAAATTGGATTTTTAATTTTTTCAAATCATCCAGAAGTTTGGTGATGTGGCTACTATCATCAGAGCGGTCATAAGTAAACACTAGGGCAGAATTTTGATCCACAAGTTCCAATGTATATTTGGCTAATGACTTAGGAATGAGTTTTAGACTTTTTTTCAGTTCAATCCGAAGTTGTTTGGTTCCGAGTTGTTTCATAAGACGATCTTTGTTTTCAGTAAGAAAAATCTCACCTTTCCTGATCACAGAAATTCGGTCGGCGATGGATTCCGCTTCTTCAATATAGTGAGTGGTAAGGATGATGGTCACTCCATTTTTCCTAAGAGATTCTACAATCTTCCACATATCCTTACGTAGTTCCACGTCCACACCGGCACTCGGTTCATCTAAAAATAGGATTTTTGGTTCGTGTGACAATGCTTTGGCGATTAAAACTCTTCGTTTCATCCCACCTGACAAAGTCATTATCCTTTGGTCTTTTTTGTCCCAAAGGGAAAGAGATTTTAAAACTTCTTCGATGTATTTTGGGTTGGCAGGTTTCCCATAGAGGCCGCGAGTAAAAGATACACTGGCCCAAACCGTTTCAAAGGCATGGACACTGAGTTCCTGGGGAACAAGTCCAATGAGAGATCTTGTTTTTTTAAAATCTCCAATGATGTCAAATCCGGATACAGTCACCTCACCACCGCTTGGTGACACAATTCCACAAATCAAATTGATTAACGTGGTTTTTCCTGCTCCATTGGGGCCAAGAAGAGCATGGATTTCGCCTTCCTTTACTTCCCAATTTACATCCTTTAGTGCTTGGAATCCATTGTCATAAGACTTGGAAACTTGTTTCAGAGTGAGGATCGATTTCAAACGGTTTCATCCTTCCAGCCAATGTCTTTCAGGAAGTCGTCATAACCCCCGTCATAAACAAAAACTCGGTCATCATCGAATACAATTAGTTTTGTGGCCACAGCACGCAAGTGCATTTCGTTGTGTGTGACCATAATCACGGAACCGTCAAAGTTATCGATGGCTTCAATGAGTGAGTCACAAGACTGCATATCCAAGTGGTTTGTCGGTTCATCCAAATACAACAAATGGCAAGGTGTGACCAAAATTTTTCCAAGTAACACCCGGCTCTTTTCTCCCCCTGAGAGAACCTTAATCTTTTTTAAGGCCAAGTCTTCGGAAAACATAAGTCCTCCGGCAATGTTCCTTGCCTTCCCTTCCGAACAATTGGAATCCGCACTCATGATCTCTTGGACAACGGTATTACTTTCGTTCATGTTCAGTTTGTTGGTTTGGCCAAAGTATCCTTCTTTTAAAATTGGATGTTTTTTGACAGCACCTGAAACTGGGGTTAACTCTCCTGCAATTAACTTTAGTAAAGTAGACTTTCCTTTCCCGTTTTTCCCTATGATACAAATACGATCTTCTGGCCCTACACTGATAGAAAAGTTTTCAAATAAGTTGGGAGTTTTTTTATCATAAGAAAAGGAAATCTCATCAACACTTAACATCTGATTTGCGGAGAATGGAGCACTGTTAAAATACAGTTCCATATCTTCAATGGTGTCGAGTGCTTTCATCTCCCCTTGTTTTTCTAATCTTTTGACACGAGATTGGGTACGACTTGCAAAACTTGCTTTTGCTTTGAACTTGGCGATAAAGATCTCTTCTTGTTTGCGTTTTTTCGCTTCATTCAGCCTAGTTTTTTCATAGATCTCTTCTGCTTGGTTGATCTGTGTGTATAACTTTTCCGTATCACCTTGGACTTTGATGGCTTTCGTTCTGTGAATTGCAACGGTATGTGTTACAACACTATCCATAAAACTTCTATCGTGAGTGATGAGGATGATTTCCCCTTCCCATTCCCGAAGAAATTCCTCTAACCAACGTATGGTGACAATATCCAAATAGTTGTTTGGTTCATCGAGTATCAACATATCCGGAGCCGAAACAAGGAGTTTTGCCAAGTTCATTCGGATTTGGTATCCACCGGAAAATTCATCCGGGCTTCTTTCCATATCTTTTTCTGAGAATCCAAGACCAAAAAGAATTCGTTCCACTTTCCAAGTTTCGTATTCATCCCCTTCAGGAAGGCCAAGGGCACATTCTTCCAATACAGTTGGTTTTGTGAAAACTAAATGTTGTTCCAAATGACCAATGCGGTATCCTTTAGGGATGGTGATGTTACCTGAGTCCGGCTCAGATTTTCCTAAGATGATTTGGACAAGGGTGGATTTACCATGTCCATTGCGGCCCACAAGGCCCACTCGTTCGCCGCGATTGACGCTGAATTGTAAGTCATCAAATAAGACGTTGCCATTAAATTGTTTGTTTAAACCAGAGATTTTAATCATATCATTTCCGAAGGTATTTCCTTCAAGTTAGAACCAGGATCGAAAAAGAACCGGAAACGACGAGTAGAATCGAAAAGAAATAGAGCCGGATTCGGCAGAGAAATCAAGATTCCAAAGACATAATCACAAGGAAAAACCACGTGTCAAATTATGGACTTTTTTTGGAGCTTTCAGATTCCGAAACTGTACTGTGCGAACTTTTCTTTTTTGTTTCCTAACTTGCCTCTGTCTCTGTACAGCGGGGGGAAACTATGCCAACGGCAACTTACAGGTAGCCTTTGGAGCTGAAGAAAATTATCTTTTGGTACGTTCCCTTGATTCCAGCATCATCCATTTAGGAAGTCCGGAAGAAAAACAAGAATACAAAGAAATCATCGATGAGTATTTGCGATTCAAAAGCCTCCATATCCAAGGTCGGTATGGAGATGCCTATTTAGCAGTTCGTTCCACACAATCGAAACTCATCATACTTTATGATAAAATTCTTACCAAAAATATAACGCTCGTTCGTTCTGAACTGGAATCACTGGGAAGGAAATCACGTGACAAAGAAAAAACGCAAACTCGCGCTTTTTTACGCCTGGCCCTTCGTGATGTGAGTGAAGCCGAACAGAAGTTAGTGATGGCAAGGAACACACGCCCCCTACTTTATCTATTAAAACTTCGAGAAATGTTATTTTCTCTTAAAATTTTAAAACATGCAGGGAAGTTTGTGGTATTTCTCAACTTACTACATGATGGTAAGTATATGGATTCCATTGAGTTTTCTGATTTTGATTCCATCGAATCGGAACTCATCAGAGGATTTGGGAAAGGAAACAACCCACTCCTCGCACTCCATTATGATAATTCCTTTTTACCTTTTGGTGAAGAAAGTATCTACGATAGTATGATGACAAACTACAAAGCTCCTGAAATCAAAAAAGATTAATCCAAAGGATCAAATATCCTTCGTTATCGAATGTGATTCTGACTGATTTTTTATTTTCATATCATCAATTATTTTAATTGGATGTAGTCCCGGGCACGATTTGCTTTTTCTTTAGCTTCTTCGATAGTGTTTCCAATTGCTAAACTAACACCCATTCGGCGTTTTCCGTCAATTTCCGGTTTCCCAAAAATTCGGATGTCCACTCCTTTTTGTTTTAAAGCATCCTCTAAACCAATATAAACCGGAGAAGTTGTTTTTCCTTCCAATAGGATGGCGGAACTGGCAGCAGGTGTTTGAAAAATAAGTTCAGGGATAGGAAGTCCAAGTAATGCTCTCGCATGGAGAGAAAATTCAGAATAGTTTTGAGAGATAAGAGTGACAAGCCCTGTGTCATGTGGTCTCGGAGATACTTCGCTAAAGTAAACTTCATCACCTTTGACAAAAAGTTCGACTCCAAATATTCCCATTCCTCCAAGGCCTGTGGTGACTGCTTCTGCAATTTTTTCTGCTGCACGTAATGCAAGTTCAGTCATGGGTTGTGGCATCCACGATTCCACATAATCTCCGTTTACTTGTCTATGTCCAATGGGTGGTAAAAACTTAGTCCCACCTATATGGCGTATGGTGAGAAGAGTGATTTCAAAATCAAAAGGTATAAATTCTTCAATGATCATTTTACCTTTTCCTGTCCTCCCTCCGGTTTGTCCATACTCCCAAGCCTTTAGGATTTCGGATTCGTTTCGAACCAAACTTTGCCCTTTTCCAGAAGAACTCATAATGGGTTTGACCACACAGGGAAACCCAATCTCTTTTACCGCTTTGGTAAAATCTACTTCTGTATCAGCAAAAAGAAAATGGGAAGTTTTGATTCCCAGTTCTTTAGAAACAAAATTACGAATCCCCTCCCGGTTCATGGTAAGGTTCACTGCTTTGGCACTAGGGATGATACAAAAACCTTCGGCTTCCAATCGAACTAATGTTTCAGTATGAATGGCTTCAATTTCAGGAACAACAAAATCAGGTTTTAACTCTCGTATGGTGGCCTCCAATTCTTTTGGATTTAACATATTGATGACACGAGATTCCTGAGCCACAAGCATGGCCGGTGCGTTTGGATAACGATCGACTGCAATGACATGAACACCTAGGCGGTTTGCCTCGATTGCGACTTCTTTGCCAAGTTCTCCCGATCCAAGGAGTAAAAGTTTTGTTGCGTTGGGTGTAAAAGGTGTTCCGATCATATTCACAAAGATCGGGAAGTGGTCCATTCAGACAAGGAAGATTATGACCACTGAAGCGATTGGTATTTAATTTTTAAGTTACATTAAGTAACGTTTACCGAGTTTGTCTCTTTGGTAAATATTTGCCCCCATCCGAATGAGGAGATCTGAAATTTCGCTGAGTCCATCAAAACTATTGGCAATATGAAGTGCCGTTACCCCGCTGGGGTCAGCTGCATTGGGATCAGCTGCCGAATTAAGTAATACTTCCACTGCTTCCACATTTCCGGTTTCTGTAGCTTTGTGAATTGGATACAAACCCATGTTATCTGATCTATTCGGATCAAGCCCAAGAGCTAGTAATTTTTTTAAATAATAAATATCGGAAACTTCTGCAACAGCAATGCCTAGAAGTAATGGTGATTCAGATACTAAAACTTCTTTTAAGTCTTTATCCGATAATAACAAATCAAAAGTTTCTTTATCTTCTCTGCTAATGGAAGAACACAAGGTACGTAACCTTAAGTTGGACTTGGTTTTTCCTACGAAATCAATTATGTTCTGAATCATGTCCCCATCCTATCAGTATAGGACGAATCATGATTGTAAAAATGGGACATTTTTTTATATTCCGCGAACCATTCGTTGGGAATACTTCCGGAAATTCGTTTGAAATCGCGATTGAAGTGAGATTGGTCAGAATATTCAAACTCCTGAGCCAAATCAGTAAAACGTAAATCTGGATTGTTTTTTCGGTAGTGTTCCGGATTTCTCACCATATCCAGCAACCTGTGCACTGTTCTGTATTCAGAAGGGTTCATACCTACAATTTCTTTGAATTTACGATCCAATTGTTTTCTAGAAATTCCGATCCTTTTGCATAAATGATTTATGGGAGCCGCAGGACGTGTAAGTTCCAAAAGTGCAAACCGAACATATGTCGGTATTTCTGAAGGTTGTCCCGGATGGTCTTTCAGAAAGGTAGTGAGGAAATCGGAAATTAGACCATCGGATGGGAAATTCGAATCCGAATATTCACCTAATACTAGTTTGTTTTCAGTTTCTGTAAACTGGTTTTGTAATTCATCCCCTCGTTTGGAAAAAAGCGAATACATTCCACCCACAAAAAATCTCACAGCAAATAAAGATAAATCTGATTCTGATAGAATCCTCCACCTTCTAGTCTGAGGCCCCACAATATGTATTTTTGGTAACGGAAAAATTTCTTTGTTTTCTGTTTCCACAAGTGGAGGGGCTCCTAAATGGAATACCATCTCACACTCGTAAGATGGCAATATCCAAGGAAGTTCTCTCGCATTTACACCCTTCCAAATCCAAAATTCTTTCACAGCAGATTTTAGATTGGAAGGTGGATCTATAAATCGAATGTCCAAAGTTTTACCAACGATTCAGTTTCATTTTATTTCCAACGACTCATCCGAAGTGCATTAAAAACTACGGATATTGAACTGAGTGCCATCGCAAGCCCACTCACCCAAGGTAGAAGTAAACCCGATGCAGCAATCGGAATCCCAAGTAAGTTGTAACCAAGTGCCCATCCAAAGTTTTGTCTGATGTTGATCACAGTATCCTTACCGATCCGGATGAGATCCACGATCCTTTGGATGTCTCCATTCACAAGCACAACATCGGCTGTGTTAATCGCAACATCGGATCCCGTTCCCATTGCAATACCGACATCAGAAGCTGCAAGTGCCGGTGCATCATTGATTCCATCGCCGACCATTGCAGAATGGATTTGATTTGTTTTCAAGGTTCTGATGATTTTTGCTTTATCATCGGGACGAAGGCCGGAATGTACAGAATTGATTCCCACTAACTTAGCAACTTTTCTGGCAGAAGACTCATTGTCTCCTGTAAGTAGGATTGGTTCTACACCAATGGACTTTAATTCCGAAATGGCTTCTTTTGCTTCAGGTCTTAACCCATCTTCAATTCGAAAGGTTACCATCCCCTCCATCTTTCCCTGAATTCCCACAAAAACCAAACTGGATCCATCTTCAGTCCAAGGTTTTATGGTATTTGTGATTTCCGAATGGATGACAAAACCATTTTCTTCAACAAACTCCTGTTTACCGGCAACATATTGGTTCCCATTTTGTTCAGAATGGATCCCACCCCCAGGATAGGTTTTTGTAGAAACCATTTCTGACGTTTCACTCAACGATTTTTTTTCTTTTCCATAAGCAACAATGGCTTTTGCTAAGGGATGGTCAGAAGTTTTTTCCATTTCTACAATGTTACGAAATGCGGAATCAAATTCCGATTCATTAAGACCAAACTGAGTCACACCAGTTACCTTAGGTTTTCCTTCGGTGAGGGTTCCTGTTTTATCAAAGGCAATCCAATTGATTTTTGCAACGGATTCCAATGCTTCTGCACTCCGAAAGAGAACACCACGTTTTGCGGCCCGTCCTGTCCCAACGAGCAAGGAGATGGGTGTGGCGAGTCCCAAGGCACAGGGACAAGCAATCACTAAGATCGCAATACTAGTTTCAATAGCAGAAGTGATGACTCCTGGACTAATGACAAAGTACCAAACCATAAAATCGATCAAACTGATAGTGACCACAACCGGAACAAAATATGCTGAAATCCTATCAGCAATCCTTTGGATGGGTGCTTTGGTACCGAGTGATTCTTCCACAGAACGAATGATATGTGAAAGTGTGGTATCATTACCAACTTTTGTTGCTTTCACAACCAGAGAACCACTCCCATTCACAGTCCCACCTAAAATTGGATCACCTAATGTTTTTTCCACCGGCATACTTTCACCAGTTAACATCGATTCATCGGCAAAACTACTCCCTTCCGAAATGATCCCATCCATCGGGAACCTTTCCCCAGCTTTTACTAACACAAGGTCACCCTGTTTTAAATATTCATTCGGTACCTCTGTCCAAATTCCATTGGATAAGACAGATGCTTTTTCGGGACGAAGTTTGAGTAGAGCATTGATTCCATCACTACTTTTTCCTTTAGCAAAATGTTCAATCCACTTACCACCCAAAATGAAGGTGATTAGAACCGCAGAAGTTTCAAAATACAGTTCCTTTCCGAACACACTGTATCCGTAAGCAGCACTTGTTCCTATCACAACAAGGACATCCATATTTGCCGATCCATTCCTTAAGGCACGATAAGCAGACTTATAAAACGGAAATCCGATTAAAAATTGAACAGGAAAAGCAATTAACATTTGAACATACCGATCCATCAAAAAATGAGGCATAGGCATAAAACTTAAAAAACTAAAATGAGTGACCATCCCGTAGAACAATGGTAAGGAAAAAAATGCAGAAAGCAGGAACCGAATTTTTAAATTCCGAATTTGGTCTTTTTGTTTTTTTTCTGTTTCTGATTGTTTGCCTGCATCATGAACCAGTGCAGAATATCCTAGAGACTCTACTTTTTCTAAAAGCGAATTTACGCTGACCGAATCATCAGTTCGTAAAAAAACAGATTCCCGAGCAAAATTCACCCGAACATCCGTTACACCTTCCATTTTGGAAAGGCCCTTCTCGATGCGAAGGGCACAATTGGCACAGGTCATACCAAAAAGATCTAATGTTCGTTCCGTGGCATTATTTGAGATTTCCAAGGGAATATCCATCCTCACCTAACCGCTCTCTTAGTGTATTCAACTCAGAATCGGTTAAAGTTTCTTTTACTGATACAATTTGTTCTTCAACATTGGCTGTGGCTTCTTTACCATTTTCAGCAAAAACTCTTTCTACAGTTTTTTTACAATGCCCACAAGTCATTCCTTCAATTTTATAATTAACCATGATGATGCTCCTTTTTTTCCTCTATCACAACAGATAACGGAAGTTTGTGTTTTACATCCGCGCCTTTTTGAAAATTCCATTCGGGAGAAAGTATCAATTCTCCTTCGTTCACAGAACTTCCCTTAGGAATTTCACAATAAAAATGATCCGGGTGATTTGTACATTTTAAAGGGAATTCCTTACCTTTCGATACAACCTTACCTCGTAACTTCGAATTTTTGGAAGTAGGATTTTCAAAATTTATATCAAGTAGATACACTTTAAATCCCAAATTTTGGTAAGGAAGTACTTCTGTGTGAAATGCTCCTGGCATAGAAATCAAACCACCATGAGGGCCTGGTTTATGTTCTCCATGTGCAGCCATTTGCTGTGAACTGAGTAATGTTAGAAAAATTGTTAGTTTTATTAAATTTTTTGCTAGTTTCATGGTAACTCCTTTGTTAACATAAAACCAGTCTATACCTTCCAACTATTGGAAGGTCAATAGTCGATTCCAAATTTTTTTACTATTTTTCTATTTTTTTTTGGAGAAAAAATGAATATTGGAGAACTTTCAAAGGAAACAGGCGTCAGCACCAAACTCATCCGTCATTATGAAGGGATTGGTCTCATCGCAGAAGCTGGAAGAACAGAAAATGGATACCGGGTTTATAGTTCGGATGATATCCACTACCTACGTTTTATCAAAAGATCCAGAGAACTTGGTTTTCCATTGGATGATATAAAAAGTTTACTCGGGTTATGGAAAAACAAATCACGAAGTAGCAAACAAGTGAAATCACTTGCTGAAAAACACTTAAACGAATTAGATTTAAAACTAAAACAATTAAAAGATATGTCAGACACTCTTAAAAATCTTGTGAAACATTGTCATGGTGACCATAGACCGGATTGCCCTATTCTCAAAAATCTAGAACAAAGTGAGTTCACCAACTCATAATGAGACATGTTAACGTTCTTTTTTTAAAATGTCAGCGATAAGCCGAGTGGCCACTTCATTCAAATGGATATCACCTTTTTGTAACAAGTCCGTTCGATACCTCATCCATTTTCTCAAGTCGATTAACGGAATTTCATTTTCTTTTGTTAGTTGGATTAAATCGAGAACCAATTCCGAATCAAATTCCAACCATTTAGGATTCATTTTAAATCCAATGTTTTGGTAAACCTCGTAACGAGTTTTATCAAATTCAACTTCTAAAGGGATATAAACAACTCTTAGACGTTTGTCATCCTTTTCAATTTTATGTTTTAATCGGAGGAAAACTCGTTTCCACCTTTCAAAATCTTTTTTCGCAAACGTCTTTGTATCAAGGGAATTAGAAAGATAAGTAGGACTAATTTGAAACAAGGTTTTTAGTGGAAGGAAATCTATTTCTTCCTCTTGTTTTGTTTTTGTATCCGGAGCAAGATAAGGAAGTTGCGAAACCCTTTTCAGTTCTTCTTCCATTCGTTTTTGTATCGATTCAAAATAAGTTCCTTTTAAATACAACCTACTTGATTCAGGGAAAAAAAATGCAAATACATGGAAATACCATTTTTGATGGTTTACAAAATGTAAATAATCAGGTGTATCCCCTGTTTCATAAATATCATTTCCATAAACAAACAAATATACATCTTTTAATGGGAATGAAGGACTAACTTTTTCGTACATAGAAAATTCATTTTCCAAAGTGAATCCCGGGATACTTACGTTTATCCAATGGCAGTTCGTTTCTCGATTTAAAATTTCGGGGAAAGTATCCTTTTTAAATATCCCAGAACCAAAGGTTTGAGAATCACCTAATAACAAATAGGAACATGTAACATCTGTTTTTAAAGTACCAATGCGAAAACCGAATTCATTGATTTCGGAAAACTCTCTTTCTCCTTGCCGGAAAAAAGGAATCTTTTGGTTTACCGGAAAATGGTAATGGCCATAAGAAAAATGAAACCACCCAAAAGAATCTATGATTCTGCAAAAGGAAAGTAAAACAGAAAAGAAAAGTAAGGTGTACAAACCAAATTTGATAGGTTTGGATAAGTTTGTGGTTTGTTCTTTATCTTTTTTCATTGCAGATCTTAGGAATTCAGAAAGAATATACCTGTTTTCGATTTCTTATGGAACAATCAAAAAAAGCAATAGGTTTCTTCTTTGGTTTGGCAATTTTGGCTTTTGGTTTTTTGTTATTTTATACAAAACAAATAGAACCTTTCTCTGATTTTGCGTTAATAGAGTGGCAGATAAAACTCGCAAATCAGGGAATCTTCCACCTTCCTTACCAAAATCATTTAGAAGATCCTAACTTTCATTTTTTCCCCTTCCCCTCTCTATTTTTTCACATACAAAATGGATCTGCTTATTCCACATTTCCAAACCTCTATCCAATTTTATTTTCTCCGTTGTACGCAAGTTTTGGTCTTATTGGAATCAAAGTCGCACAATTTGTTCTATTTTTCTTTTCCATCTATCTTTTTTATCAAATCAATAAAAATGCAATTTCCGCAATACTTCTGTTATCTGGTTCAACAATATTCATCTATATTTTTCTAATCCATGAAACCATTTTATTTTTCTTTCTAGAAATTTTGATTTTGTATCTCTATCACAATCGGCGTACTGGCTTATCTGGATTTTTGGCTCTATGTTTGGTTTGGATGCGACCAGAAATGATTTTTGCTGTAGCCTTTCTTCCATTTTGTTTTTCAGAAAAACATAACTGGAAAAGATATTGGTTCGTTTTTTTGATTACAGGAATTGTTTTCTCTATAGTAAATCAATTTACCTTTGGGACTTTCGTTCCAATCCGTTTTTTTAAAAAACCCGAATACCAATTCCGTCCTGAAATCGCTTTCTATTTGTTCAAAATTACTTTAGAGCAAATTCCTATTATCTTTCTCTTTATCATATACTTAGTAAAGTCTTTCAAAAGAAAGGAATGGTTCTATCGAAACATATCGTTACTAACAATCACGACTATCATTATACTCATTTCACCAAACACGGGAGGACATAACACTCCTCGATATTTATTCGGACTCATCCCTCTATATATTTTGTTACTCCGAACAAATACAAACATAGAAAACAAAATTTCTAAACGATGGATCCTACTCTGTTTGGCGCTTTCTATTTATAGTTTAGTAACTCTTTGGAACCAAACCAAAGAATTGAAAAAAATTTCAAAATTTCAAACCAATACCTTAGAAGAATTAACGAAAATCGAAGATCAAATTCTTGTTTTTAATAACTCCGACTTTGCTTTTGTAGCTTTACCCCTCCTGGATAGAAAAAAAAATCTTTTGTTATTACAAAATCAAAATCATAGAGAAAACCTCATCACAATTCTAAATGCAAAAAATGCCAGTTCCTTTACTTTTTTGGAACTCCCACCTTCACCCATCCCCATAGGTGAAACCTTGAAGTTACCTGGCTGTAACATAAATTGTGAATTTCGAACCATTGAAACAAAGACCTTACCCAATGCCCTACTCCCCATTAAAGCAACCAGATACAAACGAATGTAAATTTAAACTTACAAGAAAGATATTTCTAAAATGATTTTCTCCTTGGATTTCTTTTGCTATTTGTTTGAATTCGACATATGAGCTCAAAACAATGTCCAAGCTGCGGTAGCACAAATATTTACCAAGAGTCTGCAACCACCTACCGATGTGGTGATTGTTTTGATAAGTTGCCAACAGGAAGTACAGTGGAACTTCCTCCACCAAAGGTTTACGGAACCTCCAAACAAAATTCACAGACAGGATCTTTGGGTAACTGGAAAAATCTAATGACAGGAATTGTTGTCGCTTGGCTCGTGTTAGGTTCTTCTGTATTCACATATTTTCAGAATATGACGTCGGGATCTGGCTCGTCCCAAGACAAAAATGTTACGATTCAAATTGATCCCAATTTGGAATCGATCGAAATCAATCCGGAAGGAGAGTTCCAATTTACATCTGCACTCCCTGACGTTATTGGTAACGTTTATGTTGTAGGAAAGTTTACCAACAAAAGCGGACAGAATTTACTGATGCCAAAATTTACTGTAGATTTACAAAATGCGGAAGGAACCAGTTTAACATCTGGATTCGGATATTCAGAAAAAAGTATTGTTCCGAATGGAGATTCTGCTAGTTTTTTAGTATTAATCGAAAAGGCACCTAACTATGACCACTATGATATATCAGTAACGGCCACAACCATTCCCGAACATAAGGCCATACAAGAACTTTCATTAAAACAAATTGATTTCAAACGAAACCAGTATAAAGAAATTGTAATGTTTGGGAAAATCCAAAACCGAAGTAATACAATAGCCAATTCCACAAGAATCACCTGTTTACTTTTAGATAAAAAAGATCAATCCATTGATTATGAATCGGTGAGTTTAGAAAAAGAAGATTTTTTACCTAAAGAATCACAAAATTTTCAAATTATATTTTCTAGGACGAAACAAATTCCAAACTCTTATTATTGTGAAACAAACTCTAGTATGAAAAATAATGAGTGAGATGAATGGGGATTAGTCCCAGTGTTTGTGTAGGACTTTATAAAAATTATCAATGGATTTGTCTAAGTTGTGAGAACGCCAGTATGGGTTGGCTTCCAAAGCATCTTGGACAGATTTGACAACTGCTCTTGTAAAACTCGTCCGATCGATCTTTGATCCCTTTTCCAATTTCTCAAAATTTGTATTCCTAATGGAAAGTTCTTTTTTGATAGCTGATGAAATGACAATTACCGCATCTTCTGCTGTTAGTCGATGTTCCATCACGAGTAACTCTGCAGCTTCTTTGATTAAAATTAATTGTCGATTGCTGACTGTCATAGGGAATCACACAACTCCATCACAAAGAGAATTGAAAAACAATTCAGAAACAAGAAATCCATTTGGAAAAATTCTTTCAAAATTTCCAATCAAATAAAAATAGTTTTAAACCTTGGCTATTGTAATCGAAATCAAGAACAATGATCTTTCTTTTGACGGACTCAGCGGATTCCGGGAAAGAATTATGTCTACCATCAAAAATGCAAAAGAAGATGTGGTTTTGGATCTTTCCGAGATCAGTATGTCCTTGGACAGCGCTACCATTGGCGAATTGATGAAGTTTCATTCGGCTTTGGAAGCGAGGCATCTCCAATTACAAATCCGCGGTGTCAACAAACTCATCCGCACGGTATTTCGCCTCAATAAACTGGATACAATCCTTCATCTCATTGATTAGCATACGGAAGAGTACGAATGTTCCTGATTTGAAGATGGAACCGTCTACAGGAAAAACTTACCTGTTGGGAAAAACTAACTCAAACTGAATCTTTTGCCCAGGAGTTACCTTCACTTTTCCTTTTATCTGCAAAACTAGTAAATTCATTAGTTTGATTCCAAACCCAGCCTCTGAATTTTCCAGAGAAAACGTTTCTGGTAAGGGCTCTCCATTGTCCGTGTAAATAAATAAAATTTGATCTTCTAGTTTTTGAATCTGAACTTCAATATTTCCTGAATCCACCGTACGAAAAGAATGTTTCACTGAATTACAAATGAGTTCATTCAAAATAATTCCCAAATTGTTAGCGATATCTGGTTTCACTACAATCGTCAGAGGAGAAACAAATTCAAAATTAATGATTTTTGGATATGTAGTTAAAATTTCCCGAACCAAATTAGGAATGTATTCTTTGAGATCAATTGCATTTGGATTTTGTGACCTGTACAAACGATCATACAAAGCCATCATACTTCTCAATCGACCTGCGGCTTCATCAAACTGTTCTTTCAAATGATCATCATTGGAAAAGTTTGCTTGCATTTTCAAAAGACTATAAACAGAGAATAAATTATTTTTGATTCGGTGGTGGACTTCTTGTAAAAGTAGTTCTTTTTCCTGTAACAACTGAGAAACTTTTTCTTCCGATTCAATGGTACGAGTGATTAATGTATGTAAGGCAAAAAACCGATTGATACTACCATCAATAGAACGTAAGGGAACAATGGTAGCGCTCACCCAATAAATAGATCCAGATTTGGTTCGGTTTCTAATTTCACCTTTCCAAACATAACCATTTTGTATCATATGATACATACGATCAAAAAATTCAGGAGAATGGAATCCCGAGTTCAACAAACGATGGTTATTTCCTACAAGTTCTTCTCTTGTATACATAGAAATTTCACAGAACCTGCCATTCACATAAGAAATCTGTCCACTTTTATCTGTAATCGCAATGATTGCATGTTCATCAAAAGCATGTTTCAATTGTGAAAATTCAAACTGAGACATTTTTAATTCAAAAAAATTCTTTTGATGAAGATCCACAGGTTTTGGTTGTAAATCGGTTGAACTAGAGTTTGAAACTACGGAGTTTCTATGAAGTTTAAAGTCTTTCCTAAGTTCTTCAGTAATGTCACGAGCAATGACAATGATCCTTCTATTACCATTGGAATCTGGTTGAAATTTTCCTCTGCATTCAAAGGTTAAAAAATGTCCGTTTTTATGAGCGATCCGCCAAATTCCCGTGGTTTCTGAACCTGGCATCTGTAAGTGTGAGATTTTTTCTCGAACATCTTTTTGATCCTCCGGATGAAAAAAATCATCTACCGAACGACCAAGAATTTCATGCCACTCGTAACCTAATCTATGTTTATGGAAAGAATTTGCGTAACTAATTTTTTCCAATGCATCCAACTCACAGACTAAATCAGGAATGTTTGAAAGTAAATCGTTGTAATTGGTTTGAAACATAGATTTGAATCTAACTAATCCGCAATTGGATCCAGAACTGGACTTTAGTACAGGATTATCATTCCATCCGAAATAGTCTATAAATTTAAAATAAACAAACTTTTTGAATCAATTGGATCCAATCCAGGCTTTTAAACTATGGAATGGTTCTAAGACTATTTAGAGATCTTTTTTCTTCTAAAATATTTGATTACTTCGGAATAAAGTATCATAACAACTGTTCCATGAAAAGCGAAAAGGTAAACATGGGGTGGAACTGGAGCAAAATAATAAACAGAACTTAAATCTGTATAAAAGAATATCCCACAGAGTAAAAACGAAAATCCAATACCCAGCCAAATGATCTTATTGGTAAAAAGATTCATTTGAAAAATGGATTCCGTCCTCGATCTCTTAGAAAGGACATTGGCAATTTGTACCGTAATTGTCGGAAAAAAGAAAGCTGTTAAAGATTGCAGATAACTGACGTTTGCCTCTGCCATGTTCAAACCTGGCGGAGAAGATGGCAGAATCCCATGACACTCAGTATATACAAAATAGAAATAAGTGGCTAAACAAGAAAAGAAAAGGATCATCCCTTCCACAAAATAAGACCTCAAAATAAAGCCGATAGAGATTAATTTTTCATTACGATGCCTAGGAGCCTTTAACATAATTCCTTTTTCCGGTGGTTCGGCACCTAGACCCATGGCCGGAATCAAATCTGTTCCCACATCCACCGCAAGTACACCCATAACAGTCATTAGTAGAGGGAATCCTGGAATCAATGCCCAAAGTAAAAAAGGAATGAGCTCTTGTGGATTTGAGTTCAAAACATAAGCAGAAAATTTACGGATATTATCAAAAACTCCCCGTCCTTCTTCAATGGCGTCCACAATCGTTGCAAAATCATCATCAACAATAATCATTCTTGCAGCTTCTTTGGCAACTTCTGTCCCTCGTTTTCCCATTGCGATTCCAATGTCAGCTTTTTTTAAAGCTGGTCCATCGTTCACTCCATCTCCTGTAACAGCCACAATTTCACCTAACTCTTGCAAAATGGAAACTATTCTCAATTTTTGTGAAGGGGAAACTCTTGCAAAAATAGGTTCTCCTTTACGAATCCATTCTTTAAGAGCAGAATCACTCATTTTATCAATGGTCACTCCGGTAATCACAACCGGTGTTTCTCCGCCAATACCAATCGAACGAGCAACAGACTCGGCAGTTAACGGATGATCTCCAGTAATCATTAAAATACGAATTCCTGCAGTATGGCACTTGGAAATGGCATCGGGAACTTTGGGCCGAATGGGATCAGCCAAACAACAATGCCCTAAATACACCATTCCAGATTCAAGTAGGACTGTTGTTTGCTCATCTTTTAAAATACTTAAATCCTCAAGTCCCTTGTAAGCAAAAGAAAGGACTCGATAACCTTGGCTTGCCGAACGATCAGAAACATTTTTTAAATTATTTTTTCTCGTATCATCTAACAAAACGACAGAACCATTTTCATACACATGTGTACAAATGGATAATATTTCAGAAGGGCCACCTTTGGCATAAACAGTGTAGGAAGAGTTATTTCCTTGTACCACTACACTCATTCTTTTTCTTACCGATTCAAAAGCATTCGTGTGAATTCGTTTTGCGCTGATTTCTTTGATTTGATTCTCAGCTAAATATAATAAAGCAAGTTCTGTTGGGTCCCCCAATGGATTTGGTTGTAAACTCGCGTTATTACAATAATATCCACAACTATATATAATTTGATTTCCCTGTTTCGATTCTAAATCTTTAGGTGTTAAGTTTTCTGAATCAAAATAAACTTCAACCACTCTCATCTCGTTCTGCGTGAGTGTTCCTGTTTTATCAGAACAAATAACAGTTGTACATCCTAATGTTTCTACACTGGACAGATCTTTTAAGATTGCATTCCTTTTGGCCATCCTGGACACACCAAGTGCTAAAGACAAAGTAACCGTAGGCAAAAGTCCTTCCGGAACGTTCGCAACAAAAATTCCTATAAAAAATATGAAGGCTTGGACAAAACTAAGACCGGCAACCAAATAACCCAAAAAAAGAAAGATAACTCCAATCACAAATGCAAATAAAGAAATAGAAATTACCGTCTGTTTTAATTGTTTTTGTAAGGGACTTTCTTCTCTTTTAATTTTGGAAGTCATTTTTGCAATCAAACCAATCTCAGTTGATTGCCCTGTTCCAAATACAACAGCTTTAGATTTACCTTTGATTAAGGAACTACCCGCAAAAAGAATATTTGGCATTTCCAACCAAAGAAATTTTCCTTCTAAAACAATTTCATTATCTGACTTATAACGTCTTGCTGATGTGGACTCACCCGTTAAAGAAGAATTATCAACCTCAACATCTTCTGATTCAATGATACGACAGTCAGCGGGAACAATGTCACCTTCAGCAAGCACAATGAGATCACCAGGAACAATTTCATCTGCAGGAATAGTGATTATATTTCCATCTCGAATGACGGGACATTCCTGAGCCAATAACCTCCGTAAGGCTTCGACTGCATGATCCGACTTAGATTCTTGAAAAAAAGAAAAAATTCCATTGATGACCACTACAATAAAAATAGCGATCCCAAGTTCTGGCATATCCACACCTGGCACAAAACACAAAGATGTTGCCACCCATAATAGAATTGCGAATAAACTAAAAAAACTTTTAAAAAATTTCCAAAGGATAGGTGTGGATTTTTCCTTTTCAATGGAATTTTTACCAAAAGTTTTTAATCGCGTTTTTGCTTCTATTTGGCTTAATCCATCTGATAAATTGGTTTGTAATTCAAAAGCAATCTGAGATTGATTTAAATTTTTATAACTTGGTTTCATCTCTGATTCGCCACGTTCCAGCACAGACAACACTTGAGATTTTGTATTACAAACAAGTAGTTCGTCTAAAATTTGTGGTAAAAGAGAAGAGAGGCCATGTAACAGTCGCAAATTAAGAGAAGGCTGAGTTTCAGGAACAATTTGAAACAAAATCAAATGTATCAATCGATCACCAAGAATTACCCCCTTAGGAAGAAGAAAGAAAAAAAGCTCTGGATTTTTGATGTATTTGGATCGAAAATGTGGAATTAATATATGAGGGCCAAAATATCCGAACAAACTGTCCGGAAAAGATTGAATTCTGTTTTGTAATTCTTCTTTGACAGGATCTTCAAGATCAATACGAGCTAACTCGCGACTGACATCTTCCCAAGTTTTGGCCTCATTCAGGATTTGAATCGAATTTACATTTAAGTATTCGAGAAGCATAGTCGAATCAAAGGGATTTTAAATCTAAATTATAAAAAAATCTCTTTAGCCGCCTTTGGGTAACGTGATTGAATTCCATCCCACCAAACATCGGAACTAAAAGCACCAGACTCTGAAATTTGCCACTTCCCATTTGTTTTTTTGAACAAAGCTTCCACATGACAACAATCATAAGGAATTTCTTCTGAAAGAGAAATTTCTTTTCCATCTTTCCGTTTGGCAGTTCCTCGAAACCAAGCGTAATCTCCCGAAACCTTAAAATGTTCTACCACAAAGACAAACTCTTGTTTGAATTCATTCGAAAGATTGGCACGTAATAGATCTAAAAGGTAAGTTCTTTCCTTTTCATTCGTTTTATTTTTTGTTTTGTAATCTAAAACAGAAGATTCTGCAAAAACACCCATACCAAACAATAAAATGATTCCAATGATATATATAAATCGTTTCAAATGAATCTCCTTCTTATCTTACCTTTGCTTTCTGAATCATTTTAAAAAATAAGGATGGGTATATGGTTTGCAAAAACAATCCAAATTTTTCTTTAATTCCAGAGATCACAACTTCACGTTGTTTGTTGGCAACTGCATGTAAAATTCTATGTGCACATAACTGAACTGGTAAACCAGCAGCAATTACTGAATCCATAGTCCCAGTAGTTGATCCGTCTCCTGTTAACGCATTTTTAGAAATATTTGTTTGGATAAAACCAGGATAGACCATAGTCACGTAGATTCCATTTCGTTCCTCTTCGGAACGTAAACAATGAAAAAATCCAACTAACGCGAATTTGGAGGCTGAATACGCTGATCGAAGCGGACTTCCTAATTTTCCCGCCACACTAGAAACCACTGCAAAATGAACTTCTTTTTTTCCAACAATTTGAGGTAACATTGCCCGAGTCATTTCCGCGGCCCCATAAAAATTGGTGTTCATAATTTTTTCGAGAGTGATTAAGTTTGTTTCTTTTGTTAAAGATCTTTGGCTAATTCCACCATTATGGATGACTACTTTTGGAATTCCATATTTCTGAAGACAACGTTTCGCAAAAACTGCTGTAGATTTATAATCTTCTAGATCTAATTTTTCAACCGCATAACGTCCTTTTTCTAAATGGAGTTCTTTGGCAAGGGCCTCAAGTGTTTTTGTTTTTCGGGAAGCAAGTAATACCTTTGCTTTTCGTTTGTATGCTTGGCTAACAAGTTCTTTTCCAATTCCAGAAGAGGCTCCCGTAATCCAAACCCATTCGTCCTTATAAAATTCGCTCATACGGTTTTCCCTCGTCTCAGTTCTCTTTTCCTAAGATTTCTACTAGATATGGATTTCCCACAACTTGTTTTTATTGGCCGATTGGATTTAGAAGGAGGAGAGGGGTCGATACCAAAAGACCCCTAATAACGAAAAAGGAATCAGATCCAAAAAAATAAATGGATCCGATTCCTAGAGGGTAATTTAATTCCCAGCCTGCCCAATACGAAAACTTGGACATTCTATACGGTAAGGAGAACGAATCCCCTCTTTATTTAAATAAATTCCCTCGTGAACCAATCGGTATTCCCCTGGCAATGTATCGGAATTTGTTTCCCAAATCAGTTCCAGGCTTTCTTCTGCCCTTCCCCAAAGCCCTCGTTTTTGGTAAAAGAATTTTGTATCAAAGTCGGAATCGGAGCGAACAGGATTCCAATCTGCTTTTTCTTTTGCCTCAACCCATAAATAAGAAGCAACTTTAGGATAACCGACGTTAGGATTTACTGCTTCCACTCGACAAGTAACCACTTCTCCTTTATGGTAAAACTCTGCTCCTGGTTGGATGACAGTTTGTGGTTTGGAAGAAACAGAATCAGAACCTGGAACCTTTAATGGATGAACCTTATCTGACAAATCCAATGGTTTGATCTCATTGGACGTTATCGGGTTTCCATTTTTTAATTCCAAAGACATCTTATGAAATTCCTGTCTTAGTGCATTTAAACTCTGTGGCCCGTGTAATGTATGACCACCTTCGTAGTTTTGTGTAGAATATTCTTCGGGAGTTGTGATATATCCAGAAAAATCATTTGTGAGTCCAGAAAGAACAATATCAGATGATTTATCTTTTAACACAGACTGAACTTCTTTTTTCAATCGTCTGCTAGACATCGTTGTAACTTCATGTGGCATCACTAAAATTGTCAAATCACCAATTAAGGTTAAACCGTAAGGAAGAATTTGTGGTAAACTAGGTAGCGGTTTTGTTTCTCCCATAGGGAATAAAACTGCTTTTGGATTTTGACATTCCCTAAGTTCTTCAGAAGGAGACTGTATCATAAACTTTGCGATCCAATCAATATAGAACCGTCTATTTTTATTTGTCATCCCTTCATGGAATAAAAAATGTCCCCCTCCTTCTTCTGTGGAACCAGCAGCAAATGCATAACCATAAGCGGATGGACAAGTAGTTTCTATTTTCCCAGTGCCAGAAAATTCAGGACTTACGGGATGTTTACTCATATCAATGAATCGTTGCGTAAAAGAAATACCACCAGACAGTCGTTTGCCGGATGATTTTAGGATTTGTTGACTAGCCAAAAACTGTCTTTTCCCAATGATAAAACTGCTATCATAAATGTCTTTTCCGGGACCAGTATTGTCAAGATTTAGGTTAGGAGAAACGTCACCTTCATTTGCTTGCGCAAAAATAGCAACAAAGCCATTTAACCCTTGTTTTTTGGCTTCTGCTTCAGAAAGTAAGGAAGCAATTCCCTTATTGTCCGAAGAAATCAAACGATTGTCAAAAGTGATATTCGTTGGATGGACACCATACCAGTTAACAAGACCAATGGGTATTCCTGCCACCGATACTGTAAGTTGTACCATCTCGCGATCAATATTATCCGAATATTGTTTTCTTTCTGGTTCTGGATTGGCGAGATAAGCAGAAAGACTTCTGTTGACTCCCGCTTCTCCCACAAAAGCCTTTCCAATGGTCAACTCTGCTGGTTTCATTTTCAAATAGGCATCCTTAATCGATTCAAAAATCCCATCTCTTAAAACAGCATAAGACTCAGCATAAAATTCTTTTGAATAAAAAGAAACTTCGGAATAATGAAAATGCCCAGCCGGGCCGCTATGGGTGTGAGATGCATTGATAAGAACATTCCCATAACCAAATCCCGGATCCACTTCAGCCTGAAGCCTTTTGACCACATCCCTTTGGATTTCAAAGGGAATCCCTCCAACCTCGGCAGTTACATAAGCCAAAAGTTTTTTGGAGTTTTGGTCTCGAATCACAAGCGAACGAGCAAACTGCCTGGTGTGGATTCCGAGCCCTGTTTGGTCTTCCCTTGCGTAACCCCAGAACATAACACCCACAGACGGCCCTGTGATGTCTTTTTTAGCCATAGCTGCTAAATATACCGGACTCTCCTGAGACCAAAGAGGGAGAGAGAAACATAAAAGTAAAACGGATAGAATTCGAAACTGCATATCTTTAGTTTATAGGGGTTGGTGGCAAAAGTCAATCCCGAACAATTGTCGACTAATTTTAGGGCTCAATCTGTTTTAGAAGACAAAAATCCATGATAACGAACCCCGATTGGGTAAGCAAGTTGCGAATTCCAGTCAGTAGAAAGGGTAACTCACTGAAGAAAGTAAGGACGAAACCAAAGAATCCCATGATACTGACGAATAACCATCTCTAAGGAAGTGATTATGTTTTCTTTACTCCAAACCAAACTGGGCAGATTCCGAATTTTAGCCTTTTTGGAGGGACTTTCTTTTCTCGCCATCCTCTTCGTAACGATGCCTCTAAAGTATCTCTTCCAAAACCCTGAACCAAACAAAATTGTTGGTCTCGTTCACGGCTTGTTATTCCTCTTGTACTTAGTAGAATTATTCCAAGTCAAAGTGGAATTGGAATGGAAGGCCAAAAAAACTTTACTCGCGGCACTGGCTTCCGTAGTTCCCTTTGGAACTTTTATTGCGGAAAAGTATTTATACTTAAAGTCTGATGCAGATGAGACCATTCCTTAAACACTCTTTAAAGATAATATTTGTATTCTTCCTTCTAACAGAGTCTATTTGGTCGATAGACCTCAGTGAAATTTTTGATAAAAAATCCATCGGAAGGGAAATTTGGATTCTAGAAGACAAATCAAAATCTCTCACAATTGACGATGTATTAAAGGAAGAAACAAATCAAAAATTTACACTTTCCAAAGAAGAAATTCCAAACTTTGGACAAACTAACTTTTATTACTGGATCAAAATTTCTTTAGAAAACAAAAACAAAACGCCGATCAATCGTGTACTTGAAATCGATTACAGTAATATCGATTTAGTAGAAGTTTATTCTGTATCCAACAATAAATACAAACTAACAGATAAATCGGGAATGATGTTCCCATTCTCAGAAAGAAATATTAACAATAGAAATTTCATATATCCTTTAGAATTAACAGGAGAATCTTCCCAAATCATTTACATCAAACTTTACAATGGAGGAGGACTTTCTGTACCTCTAACTATTTGGGAGAAGGAGAATTTTTCTTCGCACTATGCCGACATCCAACATGGATTAGGATTGTATTATGGTGTTATGTTGGTGATGATCTTATACAATTTTTTTATTTTCTTAAGTGTAAGGGATCTCAGTTATTTATATTACGTAACTTATATTTTCGGGTTTTTAGGATTACAACTGACACTGACGGGACATGGATTCCAATATTTATGGCCCAATTTACCTGAATTTCAGAGAAATGGATTTGTATTTTTTTCCGGATTCTGTGTTGCTTCACTCATTTTATTTACAAAACGTTTCCTAAATACAAAGGAAAATATACCAAGATGGTTAGATCAAACACTGAAAGTATTTTTTATCTTCCATCTCATTCAAATCCCATTTACCTTATTCTTTTCACCAGAAATCACAGTAAAAATTGGTTTATTATTAACCATCCCTGTTCCCATTCTGATTTTTACATCCGCAGTCATTAGTTTTTTCCGTAAGTTTAGGGCGGCACGTTTTTTCCTTCTCGCCTTTACCGTGTTAATTGTCGCCACTCTAATTGTAACATTTAAATACTTAAACTTAATTCCAGTAAACTTTTTCACGGAATATGGTCTATACATCGGGTCTGCTTCGGAAGTCATTCTACTTTCCATTGCCCTTGCCGATAGAATCAACATCATGAAACAGGAGAAAGAAGTTGCCCAGTCCAAAGCAATTGAAATGCAAAAAATTCTTACTGAATCTTACGCACGTTTTGTTCCCAAAGACTTTTTAGCTAATTTAGGAAAAGATACTATTTTGGATGTTAAATTAGGGGACCAAATCCAAAAATATATGGCTGTCCTTTTTAGCGACATTCGTTCTTTCACAACCTTATCGGAACAAATGAGCCCCGAAGAAAATTTTAATTTCATCAATTCTTATTTGGGAAGGATGAGTCCAATCATTCAAAAACACAACGGGTTCATCGATAAATTCATTGGAGATGCAATCATGGCACTCTTCGAAAGAAACATCACGGATGCTATTTTTGCAGGAGTGGACATGCAATTGTATTTAAAAGAATACAACTACCATAGGAATAAACAAGGATATGTTCCCATCCAAATTGGAATCGGCATTCACGCTGGATCTCTGATGTTAGGAACCATCGGCGCAGAAGAAAGATTAGAAGGAACAGTAATTTCAGATACAGTCAATCTGGCTTCACGTGTCCAAAACCTAACAAAAATATATGGTGCCAAAATTGCAGTGACTGAAGCAGCAATCCACGCCATCGATGATAAACACATTCAAAGTCTAGAATATAGATTTTTAGACCGAGTTCGGGTCAAAGGAAAAACGAAACCAGTTTCAGTGTACGAAATTCTAAATGGAGACGACCCCATCTTTTTGGAACAAAAACTAAACACAAAAGATTTGTATTTAGAAGCAACAGCAGCCTATCACTCAGAAAATTTTGCAGAAGCTAAGGAAAAATTTGAAGCGGTTGCCAAACGATTCCCTGAAGACAAAGCCACACAGTTATATTTGAAACGTTTGTTCCCAAGAACCTCCCCCATCTCTCCCATTCAGGACGAATTTCCCGAAGAAGAGGAATGAAAATAAGATAGTTTCCTTGCCGATTCTTTAGGGGGATTTTCTCTAGGATCATGAAAGCCCTATGGTTCCTATCTCTCCTTAGCTTTGTTCTTAACATGGGTATCAGCGCCCAGGCAAAGAAAGTGGCGAAAAAACCGATCCCACCGAAAGCGGAAATCCCACCTGAAATTGAGCGAACCATTCCCGAACCACCTAACCAATACCAGCTTCGATTAACTATGGAAAATGATGCTTTCGGAGGATTCTCTGATCGGTATTACACAAATGGTTCTCGATTGGAATTTCACATGACAGCCGGAGAGTCTAACCCCACTCGAAGGATTTTAGGTTATTGGAATAATTTATTTATTGTTAGTTCCGAAAAAACAAGATACTTACAAGGATTTGCGCTTGGGCAGGAATTTTATACACCGACAAACATAACAAAGGCGGATGTTTCTTACGGAGACCGACCTTACTCCAGCCGGGCCTATTTCAGTAATTCCTTAACCACTGCAACCGAAGACACAAGTATCACAACCGAATTGGAAGTGGGGATGATTGGACCTGCTGTGGGTGGTAAATCGGCGCAAATGAACTTTCACAACTTAATTGGCTCACCAACACCACAAGGATGGGACAGTCAAATTCCAAATTCCTATTCAGGTGCGTTACGAACTGATGTTCGTAAATTCCACCATCGTTTTTTCGGGACTCAATACAATGTAAATTTAGGAAATATCCAAACAGATGTTTCCTTTGGATTAATATTCAGGTTTGGTAATGTAGATAAAACTCCTGGACCTGGAACTTCTGCATTACAACCAGGCCCTCCTATCCTCCATGAAGATGGAAAAGGATATTGGTATTTTTATATAAATCCTGGTGGAACATTCCAACTTTATAATGCAACAATCCAAGGACAAATAGGAACAGATAAAACTTATAAAAATCAAAACAGAAGTACAGCCTTTAGTAACTGGGACAATTATTTGAATAACCCAACACCAGAAGCAGGCGAAAGAGAAATTCAATACAGAGCCCTCTCGGAAGACAACGGGCGTAACTCTCTTCAGAGGTATATTTTGTTTAATGAATTTTTGGTAAAAGGTACGAATAACCCTTATAACATTGGACTCAACTATTTAATTTTTAATAATATCTTTAACGGTGCAGAAGATATAGAACAAGCAACTCGAGTATTTTTACTAAAAAACCTACTCGACCAGTGGGAACAAATCCCAGATAACGCACGTGCTTTGGCCATTTATTCCATTTTTAGACCAGAAGGTGGCAAACTACCGCCGATAGTCCGATTATATTCCTACGAAGTTTTGTCACAGTTTATCTTAGATCCCAAACAAAGAGAAATCCTTTTACAGTTGTTACGTGATGAAATAGAATACCGAGATGAAAAAACTTATGTAGCAGACTTAAAACGAGCCGTTGGTTTCGTTCGGGCAGGTTTTGTTTCCGTATCAAACGCTGGTTTTTTATTCGGACTCCATTACAATTACCAAACCATCGATTTTCAATCCGCAAAGGGATTACCGCAACAACACCAATGGATAGGTTTCCAATTAGGCAAAGTTTTCTAACGAACAGTTTGTAATTAGAATCACTATTAAAGAAAATTGAACCGGTGTCAAAATAATTGTCGCCAAAGATGGCATCTATCTTTGACACTATGCGATCATGAACAATCACAATTTAGGTGGACGACTTTGGTCTGTACTCATTCTATTTGGTCTCGTTGGACAAATTGCTTGGGCAGTAGAAAATATTTATTTTAACTTATTTATTTATAATACCATTTCTAAAAGTACTTCGTCCGTCACACTGATGGTACAACTCAGTGGAATTGTGGCAACCTTCACCACTCTCATCGCAGGAATCTTAACCGACAAAGTAGGCAACAGAAAGTATTTTATTTCTATCGGTTATCTTCTCTGGGGGCTTTTAACACTTTCTTTTGCTTTTATTTCCAAAGAAAATACGGCGGAATGGTTTCAACTTTCTGACACAACCCAAATCATTAGCCTAACAATCACGATTGTAATTACTCTCGACTGTATCATGACCGCATTCGGATCCACTTCTAATGACGCTGCATTTAATGCATTCGTTACAGATAACACGGGAGAGGCGAGAAGTCTTGCAGAAGGTGTGCTTTCGGCAATGCCTCTTCTTGCAATGTTAATAGTTGCGGGAGGATTTGGAATCATTGTAAACGCTCTCGGTTATCCTGGTTTGTTTGTTTCCGTAGGAACTATGATGTCTGTATCAGGTCTCATTGGTATTTGGCTCATCAAAGACAACCCAAACCTAAAGAAACAAGATACAAATTTTCTTTCCGATATTAGTTATGGATTCAAAATCAAAGTAATCCGCGAAAATCAAAAACTTTATCTTTATTTTTTTGCCATGGGGATTTATGGAATCGCCAGCCAAATTTATATGCCTTATCTCATCATTTATATGCAAGAGTATTTAAAATTTGATGTTATACAGTATTCCATTGTCCTTGCGGGTGTTATCCTTGGAGCTAGTTTGATTACGGTTTTACTTGGAAAATATTTTGATGGAAAAAATAAAGATAAACTACTCATTTACTTCTCCATTTTATATATTTTTGGAATGATATCTTTATATACTATGTCAAAAACTATCGACTTAAATCTAAAAACACAAGTTATGTGGTTTACTGGATTTACAAGTCTAATTTTGATTACAGGATTTGTTCAAGTATTGGCCCTACTCGGTGCACAAATACGTGACAACACACCGACAGCAAACACAGGAAAACTACAAGGAATCAGGATGATATTTTTTGTTCTTATCCCGATGTACGTAGGCCCTATGATTGGCGAATTTATTAACGAAAGAACCAATCTGACTTATGTCGATCCAGTGAATGGTTTAACGGCGCATGTCCCCTCCCCTGAGATTTTTTTATTCGGAGCCATCGTTTGTTTTTTTATCTTCATTCCCATTTCTCTATTATTTAAAGGCAAACAATCATAATGAAAATTCCTCATTCAGAATATCCGCGTCCTCAGTTAGAACGGAATAGTTACATCAATTTAAATGGTGAATGGGATCTTCGCCATGGCATTTCTGGTAACAATACAAAAACCCAATATAAAATCAATGTCCCCTTCTCCCCCGAATCCAAAGCCAGTGGCCTAGGAAATTTCATTCTACAGCCAGAAGAAGAATTAATTTATGAACGGGAGTTTGAGCTACCTTCTTCCTTTCTTAAAGATATCACCTTACTACATTTTGGTGCAGTTGATTATAGTTGTATCTGTTATATTAACGACAAGGAAGTAGGAACACATAAAGGAGGTTTTCTTCCATTCTATTTTGATATATCTTCCTACATAAAAAACGGTAAAAACAAAATCCAGGTAAAAGTTACAGATCCCACAGACACGGGAGTCCAATCTAGAGGAAAACAAAAATTAAAAAGAGGCGGAATTTGGTATACTCCGCAATCTGGAATTTGGCAAACAGTTTGGTTAGAAAGTGTATCCAATGATTATGTAAAGGATATCAAAATCACACCAAATATTGATACAAAGTCTGTAGAAATTATCATAACCACTAACGACCCAAATCCCACCATACAAATATTAGATGAAAAAACAGTAATAGCAGTAGTTTCAGGCAATCACGTAAATATAACAATTCCAAATATGGAACTCTGGTCACCAGAGAATCCAAAACTATATTACATTCTTGCCAAAACCGCAGGAGACAGTGTTAAATCCTATTTTGGTATGAGAAAATTTTCCATTGGATTCGATGGAAAATTCAAAAGATTATTTCTGAATAATCAACCATACTTTCACAACGGACTTCTTGACCAAGGTTATTGGTCAGAAGGATTACTCACTCCACCTAGCGATGAAGCAATGGAAAAAGAAATCAAACTAATGAAAGACATGGGTTTTAATATGTTACGCAAACATATTAAAATTGAACCTTTACGTTGGTATTACCATTGTGATCGGTTGGGGATTCTGGTTTGGCAAGATTTTGTTTGCGGAGGTGGAGCTTACGAAACTTGGAAAGTTGCTTATTTACCTTTTATTGGTTGGAAAACCAAAGATACTAAATACAAATTTTTAAACCGAACAGATGAGGTAGGCAGAAAAGAATTCATAACCGAAATGGATGAAACAGTTAATTTGCTAAAAAACACTGTATCACTTTCCGTTTGGGTATTGTTTAACGAAGGTTGGGGACAATTTGACAGCATCCAACTAACAGAAAAACTAAAAACTTTAGACAATACAAGAACCATTGATAGTGTGAGTGGATGGTACGACCAAGGCAAAAACAGCAGTGACTTAAAAAGTTTACATCTATATTATCAAAAATTAAAAGTTCCAAAAAAAGAAACTAGAGTTATTGTATTATCAGAATTTGGTGGATACTCATTAAAAACAGAGGGCCATGTTTACGATAATGATAAACTTTTTGGATACAAAATTCTTCCAGACAAAAAAAGTTTGGAAAAAGAATATAGAAGTTTGATTGAAGAACAATTAATTCCCTTAATCGAAAAAGGGCTCAGCGCATCCATCTATACACAAGTCAGCGATGTTGAAGAAGAAATTAATGGGCTTGTCACTTATGACAGAAAAGTCATTAAGTTTGATATTGAATTTATGCAAGAACTCAATGCAAAAATTAGTTATAAGTAGGATTCGAATTTGGAATTAGTTACCAACCATCCATTCACCACAGTTTTTTTAGTTTTTTGTTTAGGATTTATTTTCTATTATATCTTTGAGGTAAAAGAAACGCCGGTTCTACGTTTCAGCGAATCTGAATTTTTATTACGTGTGATCGAAAAATCACCAAATCTAACAAATCCATACTATCCAACCTTCTGGTGTTTTAACCAACATCTAATGTTGTTATTACTCATGTTTAGAGAATACCGCACCAAACCATTTACTTATGATCAATTTGAACAATTAAAAATGAAAGATGGAGGGATCACTGGACTTGCTTGGTCAGGAATCCAAGTTGGTTCCGAAAACAAGGACACTCCCATTGTTGTTCTTTTCCATACCATTAGCGGTGATGAACAAGATGTAAAATCAACAGTCAAATATTTGCGAGAAACATTCGGTTGGATGGTCGTTGTTTGTATCCGCAGGGGCCACGGGAACCTCCCACTTACCAAACCAAAAATTAACACTATGGGATCTACTTCTGACTTAAAGGAACAGTTGTCATACATTCAAAAAAGATTCCCAAAAAGACAACTGTTAGGTGTAGGAATCTCAGCAGGATCGGGACTTCTCGCAAGGTATTTAGGGGAAGCGGGAACAAAAAGTCAATTCATTGCAGCCGTGGCTGTATCCCCGGCTTATGATATTGAAAAGGCCTTCCATCGTGTTCATCCTGTTTATAGTAAAATTATGGGACAAAGGCTGATTAATTATTTTTTAAAAAATCATTATGAGACTCTATCCAATGTAAATGGTGTAGATAAACTTCTAAAAATCAAAACTATCGGAGAATTTCAAGACCAACTACATACCATTTCTGGATATAAAGATAAAGAAAAGTATTATTATCACTCCAATCCAGTGTTAGTTGCAAAGAATATTAGGACTCCACTGCTTGTTTTAAATTCAGCAGATGATCCAATCTGTGTGAATCAAAATGTAATCGAAAATTTGCATTGGTTAGAAACTCTTCCCAACACCATTCATGTACATACGAAAAGAGGAAGCCATATCGCCTATTTCCAAGGTCTCAGAGCCAAATCTTGGTCTGATACCATCATAGGTGAGTATTTTTCTGCTGTTCTCATGGAAAAATCGCCAAAACTAAAATCGAAACAGAAACAGAAATCAAAACAGAAAAAAATCTAATTTGTTTTTGAACGAAATACCTGTGGAGAAACTCCATAACGATCCATAAAAAGTTTATGGAAAGAAGATTTTGAATTAAACCCAGAAGAATAAATGATACTGATGATTGGCATCTCAGGTTTTTCTTTTAGAAGTCTAGCAGCTTCTGACAAACGAAAGCCATTCACATAATTACGGAATGTATAACCCAGCTTCGCATTTAAAATCTCCGAAAGTTGATGGGTATTTAAATCTAAATGTTTTGCTAAAGAAGCCAGAGTGAGATCTTCATGCAAATACAATTGATTAAGATTCATAAGATCACCGAGTCGTTGCAAAACTTGAGAAACATCTATCCCTTTCACTCGGCTCTCCTGATAACGAGCCAATCTTGTTTCTAATTTAAATTTCAAAATTAAATCTTTATGATTCATTTTTAAAACCAAAAGAAGAACGAGAAGTGATGTTAAAGCAAAACAAGCCAACAGAAACAGGGACATAAAAAATAGTTGTGACAAAACGAACAGAACAACCACAAACAATGAAAAAAACAAAAAAGATATAAAAGGTAAAAAAGAAGATTGGATGTTCTCCATCGAATCCAATTTCCAAACAAACATTCGGACGAGAAAAAAACTTATATAACCAAGAATCGACACAACACTGATCCCCAGTAAAACCAGAATGGAATCAACATAAAAAAGATTTGTCTGTATTTCGAAGCCAAACTTAGAAATTAGATCCCCCAATGGCCGGAAAAGAAAAACATACAAAACAGAAAGAAGGCTTGGTAAAAAATGAAAAAAACGAATTTTATAGACCTCTCCTCCACTCATCTCCTCAAAAAAAATATAACCTAGTGGCCCAATGAGAAGAAGACAAGGGATATGAATTCCATAAAAGAACGATTCAAAATGAATTTCCTTTGTAAGCTCTGCATATATATGAAGTAACAAAATTGTTAAGGAAAAAAACAAAAACGTAGCAGTATATTTGTATAAAAAACTCAAATTGAATTTTGAACTTAGGATACCAGAAGAGGTAACTTTTAGCGGATTTTTTTCTTTTCTTTCCTTATCTTTTTGTATGGTTTCCATCCAAGAAGATAGAGCCAAAAGAAAGGCGACAACGGCCCCCGTAAAAGGAATTAAATTCATAACACAATTAAGAAAACCAAAAATTCGTTGTCTATTTTTTTACAAAAACCCTATCGTTTTTAGTCCGTCCGTATCCCAACGGACGACGAAATGAGAAATGAGAAAGATAATCCTAGTATGAATCAAAATTCTCAAAATTTCAGAAAAACAAGAATCAATACCAAAAACCAATTTAACCTACAATCCTTGGGACTTATTTTTCTAATTACGATAGGACTGATTGTTTTGCCAATTTTTGGTGAACCAGAACTTACCAATCATCTAGAAAAAATTCAGAAACAAAAAAACCATAAAAAACCAGTGGTAGTTGTGATTGGAGAAAATCAATATACCGAACTTACAGATTTTGTTGTTCCTTATGGAATTTTAAAACGTGCAGATATTGCCGATCTTTATCCAATAGCACCTAACAAAGGAACTATGAATATGTTCCCAACACTGTCCATTGAAATCACAACATCCATCAATGACTTTGATTCATCTCATCCGGAAGGTGCTGATTTAGTTATTGTTCCTGCTATCCACAATTCAGAAAACAAAACCATCACCGAGTGGATTCAACAACAATATCAAAAAGGAGCAACCGTTGTTGGGATCTGTGATGGAGTTTGGACTTTAGGTTTTGCTCGACTTTTAAAAAACAAAAAAGCAACGGGACACTGGTATTCAAAAGAAGGATTATCCCAAAAATTTCCCGATACAGAATGGATTCAAAACAGAAGATATGTTCAAGACCAAAGGATCATCACAACAACTGGAGTGACTGCATCCATTCCTATATCTTTAGCTTTGGTTGAATCAATCGCGGGAACAAAAAAAGCAAACTCACTTGCCATCGAATTAGGAGTCACCAATTGGGATCCCCACCACAAAAGCGAAGAGTTTCATTTCGATTGGAAAACATATCTAAGTGTGACAAAAAATTTAACCTTCTTTTGGAGCCATGAAACAATTGGCATTCCCATCTATGATGGTATTGATGAAGTATCTTTAGCACTCGTCGCAGATTCTTATTCACGAACATACAGATCAAAAGCCGTAGCAACCACCAACACTGAAGATTCGGTGATCACAAAATCAGGCCTTCGTTTTTTTTCTGAATCCAAAACAATTGATAAAAACAAAATCCACTCATACATTCAGATAGAAAAAAACAAAAAAGCTTTCGACGGATTGAAGGAAAGTCTTTCTGAAATTCAAAAACGGTATGGGAGAACCACCATGAAGTTTGTGGCCTCACAATTAGAATTTCCACTAGATTAGTTTTGTATTATGTCACCTCTAAGCACCAATCTTTGGAAAAACGGAAATCAAATTCTTTGGTTTTCGAGTTTTAGACTAGCATCTCGTTTGTTTTCAAAAACATTGGAATCAAATCATCCTATGCATTCAAAACTTAGAGCTTATTTCGTCCTTTCCTTTCTGGCCTTCGGGTTCTTATTGTTTTTTAGTATTCACCTGTTATTACAATTTCAAAACACAAACCCGGAGCACCTAACAATAATTCTCTGCTTCGAAATTGGAATCTTAGTCTTATTTGCGATTCTCTTTGGTTTGGCATTAAGTTCTTGGTTCGGAAAAATATTTGGAAAACTAGAACTTGCTTTTAAAGAAGTGGGGCTCGGGAATTTACAAACAAGAGTATCCTATCAAAAGAACGATTTGTTCGCAGAATTTTATTCGGGTTTTCATAGAATGTTGCAAGCCCAAGGGGAACTCATCCAACACATCAAAACATCAGCAGACACCTTATCCTCTGATTCACAAGAAATGAAATTGGTGACACTTGATTTTTCGAGCAACCTACAATCTCAATCTGCTGCGACAGAAGAAGTGTCTACATCCATAGAAGAAATATCTGGAGTTGCTATTTCCATTTCAAACATTGCTGAGAACAACTCTCTCAGCATGAACAATCTAACGACCGAAGTGGATCACCTATCTTCGGCCATTGACAAAACGGGAGAGTATGTTGTCGGAACACTTGATTCCATCAAAAACATCATCGACCGAGCTGAAGCAGGAAAAAACACCTTACGCACAATGAACGAAGCAATGGACAATCTTTCACATAGTTCACTTGAAATATCTAAAACTGTAGATGTCATTGCAAAGATCAGCGAACAGGTAAATATGCTTGCCCTCAATGCTTCTATCGAAGCCGCACGAGCGGGAGATGCCGGTAGAGGATTTGCCGTTGTTGCCGAAGAAGTTTCCAAACTTGCAGAAAGAACTGCTGGGGCGGTGAAAGGTATCGACTCTTTGATGAAAAAAAATCAAAATGATGTATCTCTCGGCCGCGAACGCATTGAAAAAACGACAATGGAAATACAAGAAATCATAGGAAACATCGATTCCATTTCCGGAAAAATTTCAGAAGTCCACTCCGCGGTAAATACACAAAAAGAACTCAAAAACAAACTTCTAAAAGAAGCAATCTTTGTTAAAGAACGTTCCACTGAAATCAAAGAAGCTGTTACAGAACACAAAACAGCAACCAACGAAGTGATGGCTTCGGTTGCCTCCATTAGTCAGTCTTCCTTTAGTAATTCAGAAAGTAGTGATTTACTTGCCGAAAAAATCACAGCCATTGCCAACACAGCCGATAAACTGATTTCTATGGTAGACTTATTTAAAACAAACTTGGTTTCGGATGAATCATCTATTTCTGATAGAGATGAAACCACACACAAACTCCAATTCCGCTCAGAGATTGGAAGTATTTACTATATCAAAGAAAAAGATTTACTAGAAGTTGTATGGACTCCCAACTTTAGTGAAGAAAAATATATAGAAATTTTAAATGAAGCCTTAAAGATAATAGAAAAACATAATATTAGAAAATGGCTAGCAGATACCAGAAGGATGGGTCTTGTTACACGTTCTGCACAGGAATGGGTAAATGTAAATTGGTTCCCTAAGGCAAGTAATTCTTCTTTGAGAAAGATGGCTGTCGTAGTTCCAAACTCAGCCCTGGCAGCCATCTCCATCGATGACCAAACTCTCAAAACTGGAAACGTAGAACTGAAGTCCGTTCCTAGTTTGGAAATTGGAATTGAATGGTTAGAAAAATAAACTAACCATTCACAAAAAAACGACAAAACATAAATCTAAACAATATGGTTTGTTGTTTTTATTTATCTCTCTCTAAAACAAAAAAGAAAGGTTGTTCCATTCCTTTATAGTCCATACACCCAAACATTGTATCCTGATTTACTTTTTTAAATACGTCATGGATTGGGAGATTGTCATAGATCATTGCAGCGGTAAGTTTCCCTCGAAACTCAATTCGACGAACTCTAGCTTTTGATTTTGATGTTTGGAATAAAAACCGAACTAACAAAAAAACATAACGTAAAGGCCATAAATTCGTAGTTGGAATTAAAGTTGCTAACCGAACAGGCATAATCGAAGGATTTACTTTAAACAAAGTTTTTCCAAAGGATTTAAATACAAGTGGATGCACATTATCAGCATCTACAAATTCTTTTCCATACCAATTGAATGTCTCTAATGCTCCATCCATTGTATGTCCAGTGTGGAATCCAGAACCATGCCAACGACCAAACATATCTTCGATCGAAACTGTTTCCAAAGCATCAAACAAGGCGAACGAATCGTCCGTAGAATTGTTCTTTTTACTACGCATTTCGTAGAATTTTTTTTCTAATTGATTCATGATAAAATTGTTTCCTAAGACAATCTTTTAAACCTGCGATACCTCGGAAATATTTATACAAAACAAATAACAATTTTCAATTCTCAATCAAGAACAGATTGTATTCGGTGTCTCTCTTCATTGATTCTATTTATAACTTCTTCTATATTTTTTTGAAACAAATTCGAATTTGATAACGTCAAATAATTTCCGTCAAAAGAAGTTAAACCCAATGATTTAGATGTCATAGTGGCAATCCAAACACGAAAAAGTTCCCCATTGGATTGGTGAATCATCCACAAAGACGCCACCCTAGAATCTTTAGCAAAATCACCAGCAAATAATCGCATATGATTAAACTCTGCTTGCGAAGCAATTCTGTCCACTTCACGAATGAGTGAGTCTACTTCCAATTGTAATTCTACTTGTTTACCTAATAAATTTGATTTAGAAATTACAAACAAACGTTTTGAAATATGATATAAAATGTCCAGGTAAACCAACACTTTCTTCAACATTAATGTCTGTTTTTGAAATGTTGTTTCATTTGGTTGTAACTCAGAAAGTCTTTGTAATTTTTGAGATGTAAGCGATATGAACTTAAGTCTTGAATCCACTGCTCTCACTTCGGATTTTTCAATGATTGTTTGATAGATAAAATTAGATTCTGTATTTGTACGGAGAAGGATTTTCTTTTTTTCTTCCCATTGGATGGATTCTTTAGAAATCCAACCAGATATTTCTTTTTGAAGTTGATCGATTTGTTTTTGTATGATCAATTCTTTTTGTGAATCTGCAGATACGTTAGGATTCTTATCTATTTTCATAATTACCACTACTACTTAAGGGAAGTATACTTTACGTTCTTTTTGTAAAACCGATAATGCATCATCGATCAAAGAAAGGGATTCTTTTGCCATAGCCGCCGTAGACACACTTAAGATTCCTCCATAATGATTAGCCAAACGTAATCTCTTACAAACATCTGCGTCACCACCGGTAGCCAGAGAAATTTGCCCAACAACCTTCACTAGTGATGAAACTACCATCTGTTGGTTTTGCCGATCCATCCCATGATACACTCCACTTTGCATATGGAAGGCCCTTTCTTTGATGGTTTGGATGGCCGATGCAAAAGATGTATAACGAATGGTTAGTAAATCTAAAGATTTTTGATTTTTTGTTATGCCTTTTCTTTGATTTTGTTTTTTCAAATATTCTCGTTCAGCAAAATCAAAATAATAAAATCTAACAGAGTATTGGTGCCATAAGGCTCGATTCATTTTCAAGTGACTTAGCAACTGGTTTAAAATACTTAAAACACTATGAATCGAATTATGATTTGTTTCTTGCGAATTTTGGGATGAATTAGATTCTTCCGATTCAAAATTCATTCCTAAGGGTAGAGGGAAAAATTGTATGGATTCAGTTTTCTTAGAGCCAAACCAAGAAACAAGGAAATCAACTTTTGAGGGTAACCATACTGATTTTTCTTTGGTTCTAATGAAAAAATGTGGGTTGTCACCAACTTTCAATTTTTCCCCCAAAGAATAGAGCCCATTTTGAATTTGAATGGAATCTGATTCGAACTCCTTTTTTCCATAACCTTCTAAACCAAATTGCAGGCAAAAATTTTGCCAAACTTCCACAAGTGTGATGACAAGTAAAAACAAAACCTCCGAACGAATGGAAACATAGTATAATGTTCGATAAGTGGAAGTATTTGAATTTTCTAAAACTGGAAACTGGGTTTTGAGCTCTTCTGAAAACAATTTTAGGAATGAATCCAACTCCATTCCTTCTTTGTAAATTTTTGTAACAATTTCCCTTTTGATTTTTTCTGCTTCCGCCATAGGATAGGTGGGGAGTTGGTCTTTATGGGCATTTTCAGAAATTTGCCTCAGATTTGGTTCTGAGGCTGTTTGGGTTCGAATGCCAGCCACAAGAAGGGCTGTGAACGATAGTTTTTTTAAAAAATCGATCCGTAACATAGTTAGAAATTATATCTAAAAACTAAGCACCGCTGCAAGTGTTATTACATCCATCACCATTAGTGGCATTATTATCGTCACAAACTTCAAGCCCCTCAATGACACCATTTCCACAAAGAGAGTCCTTGACTTGGATTGATATTGTGGTTGAACCGGTACCATATCGATTGGTTGCTGTGATTGTATATAATGTCGTGGCCTTATTTGCAGTGGCTGTACCAGAAATTGTACAACTATCTGATAAGGAGATACCAGTTGGCATTGTAACATTAGTTTGGCAAGATTCTATTGTTCCTACTGCTGTAGGAACTTTGGCAGAAATAGGAGCATTTCTAAAAAATACAAAAGGTGACCCAGTATAACTTAAATTTGTGGGAGGATTTGTATTAGCAGAATTTGAATTTGTTGCTACAAGAATTGCCACCAAAGAAGTAAGATCCTTTTTATCTTCCTTCTCAGAAATCAAGTCACAACCAAAGAAAAACAAAAAAAGTAAACTTACAATATATAAAAATAATTTATTCACTAATAAACCTCTGTGAAACTATTTGATCCATTACAATAATTGTCAACTGATTCTTGTTAAATCAACCGATGGGAAAATATCCAAACTAATAATTTAGGGGAATCTACAACTTTCCTCACTTGCAATCCTAGACAGATGAAGTATAATATACCTATGAATGTAGCTGATTCCGAAATCAAATCCCTCCTTGAGTCTTATAAAAAAATTACCGTATACGGACTCAGTCAAGATCTTTCGAAACCCAGCCATTATGTGCCTGCTTATATCCGAGACAAAGGTTGGGAAGTGGTCGGAACCTATCCCAAAGAACATAGTGTAGGCGGATTTAAAATTTATAAAAGTTTAGAGGAAGTTCCAAAAGAAGATAGGAAATTCATCGATGTCTTTCGAAGTTCTGATAAAGTTCCAGAAGTAATCGATGAAATTTTAAGTTTAGGGGGAACTGAGGTGATTTGGCTTCAATTGGGAATTTGTCATCCGGAAGCGGAAAAAAAAGCCGAAGATGCAGGCATTCGAGTGGTATCCAACCGGTGCCTCATCATCGAACATAGAAATTATTTTTAAAACTTAACTTTTCTTTTTCGATTGATAGTCTGCTAAGGACCCACAACTCCAAATGGCCCAATACACAAGTAAAGGTTGGAAAAACAAACGAATGAGCCTAGCTCTATCCGTATCCAATCCAAACGCGCTGATTCCATTTACATACTGAGAAATATTTCCTGGAAATATCAGAATAAAAAACAAAGCAACAATCCAACCAACTTGGGCTTGTTTGTTTTTCAGAAAAATCAAAGACAATCCTAAAGTGATTTCTACCACTCCTGATAAAAGAACCACTAAATCAGCATTCAGCGGTAACCAAGTGGGCACTTGTGCTAAAAACTCCGTTCTATGCCATGTTAGGTGGCCTGCTCCTGCGAAAACCAAAAAGGCACCCAGTAAGATTCGTAATCCCGTTTGATAAATACTTCTTTCGACTGTGTTGGAATGATTCATAAGATTTTAGACTTAAAACTTATGATTTTGGATTCCGACCTCCCTTTCCTTCTAGGACTTCGGCAATTCCCCAAATAATGATTTTGAGTCTTTATCTCATTTTCAAATAGACAACCAAAGAACAGCCCGAAAGATTGGCCGTATGGCCCTTATTTTTGAGAATCACTCTCATATAAATGACCGCTCTATCAGACAAAAACGCTTCTTTTTTTCGCTGATTGTTCGTAATTCTTGCTATTCCATCCTTTTCTTCTTTTTTCTCTCGCTACTCACAACCAAAGCTCACGCACAAAACTTAGAGAAAAAAACCGACCTCACACAAGAAGGAACTGGAACCGGTTCCAATCCCGGAGCCAAACCTGTGGAACAAGGGATTCGTGTGACTGGCAAAAAGGATCCGAGGGACAGAGAAATCCTTCGGACTCCCAATAGCATCAGTCGTTTGAACGAACAAGAAATCCAAGATGCCGGAATCAACCGGACAAACGATATCGATAAACAAGTTCCCAACTTTTCCATCATTGATTCGGGATCGCGTAACTTTACTTATTTCAACATTCGTGGGATGCGAAGTATTGCTTTCAGTGAACCAGCAGTTGGTTTGATTTTAGATGGAGTTCCACTGAATGATAATGTGGCACTTAACACTGAGTTATATGGACTAGAAAACATAGAAGTATACCGAGGAAGCCAAGCAACTTTATTTGGAAAGAACTTCCAAGGGGGTGTGGTTGAGATTCGAACAAAAAAACCAACAAATGTAGCAGAAGGAAAAATTACTTACGATGTTGGAAATTATAAAAAACAAGAAATCTCAACTTATTACAATGCACCCATCATCAAAGATACTTTGTATTTTGGAATCGCTGGTAAATCAACGGAACGTGAAGGATATCTTTCTAATGTAACAGGGTTTTATTACCCAAACAATCGACCTTACGAAATCCCCGTTGAGATCTATAAAACTCATCCCGATGGAAGGAAAGGAAAAGCAGGACGATTTAGATTATTCTTCACACCGAATGAAATATTTGAAGCCGATTTACAAGTGAGTGCAGAGAGTTTTGATGATGGCTCTCTCAACTTAGTCAATTATTTAGGAGCAAAATCAGAAAGAGAAAAGGCTCTATTACAAGGATGTGTGGCAATGCCTGCCAACTGTTCTAAGTTATATGGAACATACATTAACAGAGTGAATGGAGATAGAAAAGTATACTGGGACTACGAAGGAAAAAGTAATGTAACAGGGAATACTTACTCTTTAGCTACAACTACCAAACTACCTCATGCCAACTTAAAAACTGCTTCTGCCATTCGAAAGATGGACATTGACCCAATCACTGCCGATTCTGATTTTACGACAGTAGACCAAAACAGGTCAATTTATGTAGAAAAAGCCACAACTTTCCTAAACGATGTTTACGTTGAATCAAAGGACAAAAATGATCCCCTGCAATTTAAAGCAGGAATTTATGCTTCCAGTAAAGTCACAAATATAGACCAAGCGAGAGAACACAGATCCCCGATTTATGTGATTAATGATTTCCCTGGACTTACTGCCCCCACCAGGGAGAAAAACTTATCAAGACTACAAGATCGAAACGTAAGTTTTTATACTCACAATAGTTATACATTTGCAGAAAAATTTACTGTAACCTTGGGTGCTCGATTAGAAAGACAAGAAAGCCGTCTTTCACATACCGAACAAGCAGTGGGAATTTCTCGTTCAGGAAATCCACTCGGCGAGACACTAGTATTATCCGACCCATACACAATTAACAATCGTTACAACTATAATGTATCCCGAATGATTTTTGATTATAAACCTATCGAAAACTTAATGTTTTTTATAGGATTCAGTCGCGGATACAAAAACGCAGGTTATAGTACGGTCGTAAATATTCCAGACAAGGCCGCATTCAAACCAGAAATTAATGATACAATCGAGGCCGGCGTTAAGTCCGAATTTTTTAAAGGAAAATTTGGATTAAAATATACTCAGTTTTATACAGAAACACAAAACTTTCACGTGGTGCGAGCCATCAACCTTTCACAGTATATCAACCTCAATGCAGAGATGGTTACAATTAGAGGTTATGAATTAGAAACATTTATCAAACCACAGAAAGATACCAAACTTGGACTTTCCGCTGGCTATACAGAAGGAATCTTTAACAAGTTTTACGACTCTGTTCTCAACCGTGACTTCAATGGTAAATGGGTGCATTTCATTCCGAAATACGACATTGTCAGTTACCTGCAATTTAGAAATGAATATGGTATTTTTTTCCGAGGTGAATTCCAAGCCGTCGGGCAAATGTATTTTGCAGCAGATAACACAGTTTATAGTGATCCGTATTATGTGATCAACGCAAGGGTTGGATACGAAACAGATACTATCTCCGCATATCTCTATATGAATAATATCAATGACAGGTATTATTTCACATCATACATCGATGGAACTTTTCAAGCGGTGCCAGGTGCACCAAAAACATACGGATTTATGTTGACTTATAAAATTTAAATTTCTGGAGAACACTATGAAAACTAAAATAAAAACCCTTCTTACCTTGATCACATTAGGACTAATTGTATTCCAATGTGATTTGTTTGATCCTAAAGATAAAGTTACCAGTGATGATCTGGTTTCGATGCTCGCCTTACAACAAATCAATGCCAATAGTATGAGTGAAGCGCAAAGATTAGGTTTAAATGTTGCGTATAGCCATAGATTCAGTATCAAAAATGGCCCACATCTATTTTGCCGTGAATATTCCACTGCCTATTTAGAGAAACAAGCAGAATGGGAAAAAGATATGGAACAAACCTATACAACCATTGGAAATGCAATTGGTATTCAGATTGTTGTAGAAAGATTAAACGGTCCATGTGCTGTCACGAATAAAGTAGCTGCCTGTCATTATGACGGCGTGGATGGAATTAATGATCTGATTCCTTATGCCTACACTACCGAAGGTGAACATAAATACTTAATCCCTGCAAACGCATACTACGGAACCACTGACTTAAAGAGTGCGAAAGAAGCTTGCGAAAGATTCAAAGGCACTTATGTTTGTTACGATCCAAGCAAATGTTGGCAATAATTAAATACTAAAACTCAAACAGAAGAACTCAAGGGAATCTTTTGGGTTCTTCTTCTTTTATTCTTTCTCTTTATATAATAAATACTTAGTCCACTGATTGCAAGTATTGCCGGGGAAAGTCCTCCGATCACCCAAATTACTTTACTAAAATGATTCGCAAAGGTTCCGAAATGAAGCGGGCGAAAAGAATCTAAAACTTGGTTCAAAAAACTTTCCTTTGACATATCCACTTTATCAAATATTTGTTTGGTATTTACATCATAACGAATATAAGAACCATAGCGACTTTCAAATCCAGAAGAATCAAATCGATTCCCATAGATTCCTATTGGCTCTTCTTTGGAATGGTGTGGAAAAGAAACATATCCTAATCGAAATCCAGGAATTTCAATTTTTGTTTTTTCCACCAACTGATCAATCGAATCATTCGAATTCCATAAATGGTGAACTACCTTTTCTTCTGGGTATCTGAGTATCACTGTATCTCGCAAACTCCACCACCCACCAGTGATAGCCAAAACCAAATGGAACCAAATTGCATTGATACCAACAAACTTGTGTAAGTCGGAAAAAAGAATTTGTGCACTTTCTTTCCATCGAAGGCGAAACAAACTCACCCAAAATCTTTTATAAAGTTTGATCCCACTAATTGCTAAAAACAAATAAATAAACGCGATACATCCCGTTAAAAAATATCCCACTCCACCCATAAAAAGACTATAATGTAAAACGATCAAAAATCCATAGAGACTATCACTTCGATTCTCTTTTAGTTTTCCTATGACAGTTCCATTGTATGGATTGACCAAATAAACAGATTCGCGACTTGGAGTTTCTAAATCATGAAACCAAACTTGATCCGCTTGGTCATTCAAATCAGATAACAACCAACCTGCTACCGAACCTTTTGGAATTTGTGTTAACAGTCGTTTGTATAAATCATCCAAAGGTAATCTGTTTTTTTGAATCACGATCGAATGTGCACCTGTCAATGATTGCAGCTCCTTTCCGTAAACAAGGAGTGAACCCGTTAGGCCTAAAACCAAAAGAAAACTGGCTCCAAAAATTCCGAGAACCATGTGGATTTGATACCAAGTTTTTGCTTTCACGAATGATGTCTCTCCTCAGGACTAAATCCACAATAATGAGACCAGGTCTCATTATCAAGTAAATCTAGAAAAAGCAGAGGATCGAACCAATCGTTATCATCGTTATCTTGGATGGGAAAACGAGATTCTGGCTAGTGTGCCAACTCTTTGAGTATTTTACCAACTTCAGGGCGACAACTTCCACACCCAGTTCCAGCACCTGTGTTCGCCATAATGGATTCTAAATTCTTAGCTCCATTTTTGATTTCATCTTCGATATTGCCCCGACCCACTCCATTACACGAACACACCACAGCACCTTTCGGTGGTTTGGCGCCCGTACCTCCAGAGAGTAACTTCCCTCTTTTTTCTCCAAGTTCTACACCACTTGCAATTAAGGTTTTGTATTCAACAAACTCTGCTTTATCGCCAATGAGAATGGCACCAACCAACTTGTCTCCTTTGACTATACATTTTTTATAACGTCTTCTTTTTCGATCCAGGAATACAATTTCTTCATATTCATCAGATAAATTTTCAAAAGAAACACCTGGGAGTCTTAAGGAAACAAGTTCCAATCCGGGAATTTTTAATAGATTGGAATGTAAAGAGCCATTATATGTTTTATATTTATAACCAAATATATGTGATGCGGCAACTTTAGCTTGTTCTTCGGCAGCAAGGACAGTTCCGTAAACACCACTTGTATGTTCTGCTACTTCGCCAATAGCATAAATATCAGGATCATTTGTTTGCAAAAATTCATTTACTTTGATCCCTTCACCCAATTCGAAATTTAATCCCTTTGCTAAGTGTAAATTGGGACTTGTTCCCATCGCATAAACAATTCCATCGGGTTGTAATTTTCTACCATCTTTCAATTCAACATTGGAGATCCGACCATAACCATTGATTTTTGAAATTTCTGAATTAAAAAGAACTTCGATTTCCCTTTTTTCTATTTCTTCTTTCAAAATCTCACAAGCAATTGAATCCAATTGTTTGGACATTAACCTGTCTGTCCTTACAAGAACTGTAACTTTTACATTCAATGATTTCAGGGCTGCAGCAAGTTCTAGTCCAAGCAGGCCACCACCAACTATGAGAGCGTGCGAATCGGGAACAAAAAAACCTTTGATTTTATCAGCATCAGTTTTTGCACGTAAACTAAAAACACCTACCATGTCGGGTCCGATGTATTTTGGAATTTGTGGAGAACTTCCTGTCGCCAATATTAGTTTGTTATACGAATGAGAATTCCCGAAAGCATCTTTGACAATTTTTGCTTCTGGTAAAATTTCTGTTACCGAGGTTCCAGTGTGGAGATTGATGTTCCAGGAAACTACTTCTTCCGAATCTGCACTGGAAAGTTCATGAAATTCTTTTTCACCACTGATAAAATCAGGGAGTAAAATACGATTGTATAAAGGATTGTCTTCCTTACAAATAACTGTGATTTCATCATCGGGAGAAAGTTCTTTATAATTTTTAATGAATGCATGGGTACTATTCCCACCACCTATGATGAGTATCTTTTCTATTTCTTTGGTATAAGGTTTCACTTGAACGGCAGAAATTTTAAACCCAGGTTGTTTGGAAAACGGATCATAAGATTTGTTTGTTAGGTTGTTCGCGCGAGACTCATCATTTTTATTTTTTTTCCCCCAATGCATGGGTAAAAACACAGTACCTTGTTTGATGGTATCAGTAATTTTAGCACGAACACGAACCACTCCCCTGTCATTGGAAACTTCTGTGATTCTACCATCGATCACTCCAATCCGCTTTGCATCTTCTGGATGGATTTCCAAATACGGTTCCGACTTGTGTTCCATTAGTTTTTGAACTTTTCCAGTTCTTGTCATCGTATGCCACTGGTCGCGAATCCGACCTGTAGTCAGAATAAAAGGAAACTCTTCAGATGTTTTCTCTGAAGTATCGTCAGGTGATACATCTGATATCTTCGCTTTCCCATTGGCACGATAAAAAATATGATCAGAAAATAACCGCGGTGTTCCTCCATGGTCTTTATGTGGATAGGGCCACTGCACAGAACGTTTTTCTTTTAAGATGGAATAACTTAATCCACTGATATCAATTTTTGTATTTTTTGTTAAAGCACAATGTTCTAAAAATACATCTTCTTCTGATTGGTATTGAAAGGATGGTCCAAATCCCATCTTCTCTGCAAACTTTTGAATGATAATCGTATCAGCTAACGCTTCACCAGGTGGTTCTAGAATTTTAGGAAGATAAGTGATCCTACGATCAGAATTTGTCATGGTTCCTTGTTTTTCAGCCCAACCAGCCGCGGGAAGAACATAGTCTGCATAAGGAATGGCAGCAGAATTCATGGAGATATCTTGGACTACTACGAGTTCTGCAGCACGTAACCCTTGTTCCACCATTCGGGCATCCGGTAAACTAGTAGTGGGATTGGTACAAATAATCCAAACCGCTTTCATTTTTCCTGTGCGCAGATTTTCAAACATCTCCACAGCAGTATAACCCGGTTTACTTTGGATGACTCCAGAATCTACTCCCCAAAAATTGGCGACTTCTTCTCTATGATTTGCATTACTCAGATCACGATGCGCTGGTAAAAGATTACTCAGGCCACCGACCTCTCTTCCGCCCATCGCGTTCGGTTGGCCGGTCAATGAAAATGGGCCACTTCCAGGTTTCCCAATTTTGCCGGTAAGAAGGGATAAATTAAGAAGAGCTAGATTTTTATTCACACCCACAACACTTTGATTGAGACCCATCGCCCATAAGGATAAAAATCCTTTCGACTTACCAATGTAAGACGCTGCTAATCGAATTTCCTCTACTGGAATTCCACAAGTTTCTGCCGCGGATAGAATATCGAATTTTTCTAATATGATTTTTAATTCTGCAAAACCTTCTGTATGGGTTTGAATGAATTCAGAATCGATCCAACCATTCTCAATGAGAACCTTTGCGATTGCATGAAAAAGATAAATATCTGTTCCTGGATGGATTTGTAAATGTAAGTCGGCATCTTCACATGTATCCGTTTTTCTGGGATCAACAACGATGATCTTTACTTCTGGATTATTTTTTTTATGAGCCTCAATCCTACGAAATAAAATCGGATGACACCATGCAGGATTAGCACCAGCAATTAAAAAACAATCTGCAAGTTCAATGTCTTCATAAGAGATAGGAACACTATCTTCTCCCAATGCCATTTTATATCCCACAACAGCGGAACTCATACAAAGACGAGAGTTTGTATCAATATTATTGCTACCGATAAATCCTTTAATGAGTTTGTTGATGATATAATATTCTTCGGTAAGGAGTTGGCCGGACACATAAAATCCAACCGAATCAGGCCCATACGCCTGGATTAACTTTTTAAATTTATCAGAAATTCCGTTTAATGCTGAATCCCAGCTAACTTTCGATAAAGGAAGATTTTTATCTTTCCTAAACATAGGATGAAAAACACGGTCTGTCGTATCCATTACCGTATAATGAAGATTCATCCCCTTCGAACATAATAGTCCCTTGTTCGCTGGATGGTCTTTGTCCCCTTCCACCGAAATCTCAGTAGGGCCCAGTTTGTGGACAGTGATACCACACCCCACCCCACAATAGGAACAAGTCGATGCATAGGATTCTCTCGTCATCACAAGAACACTCAGCAATAATTATGCCAAATGCTGAAGTTTTCATAAAAATGCTTATTTCAATAGGAATTTGAATTGAATCCTCCCAGATTGGAGCAAGCTCCAGCAAAAACCGGAAGGAAAATTCATGAGATAAACAAACGAAATGCATATAAAACGTACAGATTCATTAGTTTCTAATAGAACAGATGAGAATAGGTTCAAAGAGAAAGTGGCTCACTTTGGAAAGTGAGGTTCGAAGGTGAGGCAATTTCCTTTTTCTTGTAGTGAATTTTCTCTTTTTTTTCCAAAGACTCTCTCAATTCCCTAATTAAGCACCAGAATCAGTAGTATTTTTAGACTAGCTGCCTTCGTTAGGTACACTTCGTGCATAATGTAGGAAGATTGGAACCATTCCATGGTTCACTTCTGAATACTTTTGGATCCAGGTAGGGCAACAAAATGATCAAGCGAAAGTTAATCGTCATTGGAAACGGGATGGTTGGGCATAGATTCTGCGAAAAGTTAGTAGAGTTTGGTGGAACTGATAAATTTGAAATCACTGTCCTCGGAGAAGAACCAAGACGCGCCTATGACCGTGTCCATCTTTCAGAATACTTTGCCGATAAATCTGCGGACTCACTTTATCTCTGCTCTCCTGATTGGTATAGAACCAATGGAATTAAATTATTATTATCTGAACCAGCAATCTCTATTGATACCATCAAACGAAAGTTAGTTACAAATTTAGGAACAGAATTAGATTTTGATGAATTAATTTTTGCCACTGGTTCATCTCCTTTTGTACCTCCACTAGAGGGATTAGACAAAGAAGGAGTTTTTGTTTATCGAACCATCGAAGACTTAGAACAAACCATGGAATACAGCAAAAAAGTTAAAAAAGCAGCTGTACTCGGTGGAGGATTACTTGGGCTCGAAGCGGCAAAAGCACTTGTTGATTTAGGAAAAGAAACTCATGTTGTAGAGTTTGCACCAAGACTCATGCCAAGACAATTGGATGATGGTGGTGCTGCCATTCTCAAATCAAAAATTGAAGAGATTGGTGTTGAAATTCATTTAAACAAACAAACAGAAAAAGTTCTCGGTGATTCAAAAATAGAAGGATTTGAATTCAAAGATGGTGGGAATCTAAAATTTGATATGCTCATTGTTTCTGCAGGGATTCGTCCTCGAGATGAACTAGCAAAAGAAGCAGGAATTGCTGTTGGAGAACGCGGTGGTATCATCGTAGATGATGGAATGGGAACCAATGTATACGGTATTTATGCCATTGGAGAAGTAGCATTACATAGAAATTTTATTTACGGACTTGTTGCACCTGGGTATGAGATGGCAGAAACCTTGGCTTTCAATTTATGTAGCCCTGGAAGCAAACCCAAAGTATATCTTGGCTCTGATCTATCCACAAAACTCAAGTTAATTGGAGTTGAAGTAGCATCCTTTGGCGATGCTTTAGGACAAACAGAACATATCCCTATTGTATTTAAGAATCCTAGAAGTGGTGTTTATAAAAAATTAGTCATCTCTCCTGATGGGAAATACCTTCTCGGTGGAATCCTTGTGGGTGATGCCAAAGCATATGGAAACTTATTATCCTTTTATTTAAACAAAATGGAACTTCCAGAAGAACCAGAAACTTTGATTGTAGGTTCTGTTTCTGCTGAAAATCTTTTTGGTGCAGATTCATTACCAGACGATGCCAAAATCTGTTCTTGTAATAATGTTTCTAAAGGGAATATCCTCACTGCCATTCGCGAAAAAGAATGTTACGACATTACTAGTTTAAAGAATTGTTCGAAAGCAGGAAGTGGATGTGGCGGATGTTTGCCTCAAGTTAACTCCATTTTGAAAGCTGAGTTAAAAGTGCAAGGTAAGGTAGTCACAGAACATCTCTGCGAACACTTTAAATATTCAAGAAAAGAACTTTTCCAAGTCATCAAAGTAAAATCACTCAAAACATTTCCTGATGTCATAAGAGAAATTGGTCGTGGCAACGGTTGTGAAGTTTGTAAACCAGCAGTTGCATCCATTATCGCAAGCATTTGGAATGAACCCATTCTCAAACATAGAGAAATTCAAGATACAAATGACAAATACCTTGCCAACATCCAAAGAGGAGGAACTTACTCAGTAGTTCCAAGAATCCCTGGTGGAGAAATCACTCCAGACAAACTCATTGCGATTGGTGATGTTGCTAAAAAATACAATTTGTATTGTAAAATCACCGGTGGACAACGTATCGATTTGTTAGGTGCAAGGATCGACCAACTCCCTGCAATTTGGAAGGATTTAATCGAGTTTGGATTTGAAAGTGGACATGCTTATGGAAAGTCCATGCGAACAGTGAAAAGTTGTGTCGGATCTACTTGGTGTCGGTTCGGAGTCCAAGACAGCACATCCTTTGCAATCAAATTAGAAGAACGATACAAGGGAATTCGTGCTCCTCATAAATTAAAGTGCGGAGTGTCCGGTTGTATCCGTGAATGTGCCGAAGCACGAGGAAAAGATTTTGGAATCATTGCCACAGAAAGAGGTTGGAACCTATATATCGGTGGAAACGGTGGGGTGAATCCGAAACATGCCATTCTTTTTGCAGAAGATTTGGATGAAGATACTTGCATCAAGTATATCGATCGTTATATGATGTTTTATATCCGAACTGCAGATAAACTCATGAGAACCTCCACTTGGTTAGAACAATTGGAAGGTGGGATCGATTATCTAAAAGATGTGGTGATCAACGATAGACTCGGGATCAACTCCCAACTCGATGAAGAGATGAATGCACTTGTGAACACTTACCTTTGTGAGTGGAAAGACGTGGTTGAGGATACTGAAAAACAAAAGAAATTTAGACATTTCATTAACAGTCCAGAAACAGATCCAAACATCAAATTCATCGAAGAACGTGGCCAAATTCGCCCAGTGGATTGGGTAGAAACAGATTTAGTTAAATCATAATCGGGAGAAACAAAATGGTATCAGAGATTAAAAACAAAGAACGTGTATTCATAGGATCAGTTTCTGAATTTGAAAAAGAAGGCGGAGTGTCCGCAAAAATTGGTGATAAACAAATTGCGATTTTCTATTTTGATTCACGAAACGAATGGTATGCATGTGATAACGCTTGTCCACATACAGGAGATATGGTTTTATCACGTGGTTTTTTAGGTGATACGAATGGAGAACCAAAAGTAGTTTGCCCTTTACATAAACGAAATTATTCACTCACTAGCGGTGAATGTCTCAGTGGTGAACATTACAAGGTCAATGTGTATCCAGTGATTGTGGAAAATGGATCGGTGTATGTAGAAATAGATACATCGGATAAAAAGTAACAACGGTTCGCTGATACTTATATGAATTCACAGATAAACCAAAGAACCAAAGGTAAAGTGTATTTGGTCGGGGCAGGACCTGGTGATCCAGAACTTTTAACTGTCAAAGCTCTCAAAACGTTACGAAAAGCAGATGTTGTTTTTTATGATGATTTGGTTTCACCCAGGATCCTTGGTGTTTGTCGGAAAAAAATCCAAATGGTTTATGTAGGAAAAAGACTTGGAGTTCATAGTTGTTTGCAAGATGAAATCAATGACAAACTCATCCAAGCTGCGAGTGAATTCAAGACAGTGGTTAGGTTAAAGGGTGGTGATCCATCTATATTCGGAAGAGTGGGTGAAGAGTATGCAAGTTTACTCGCCGAAGGAATTTCTTGTGAGATCGTTGCAGGAATTACAACTGCCTCAGGTGTTGCCTCTTCATTAGGATTTCCTTTGACACATAGAGATTATGCAAGAGAGATCCTATTCCTTTCAGGTCATAAAAAAGACGGGGTCAATTCCGATGCCTTTAAGAACCTTAATTGTGTTGGTAAAACCATTATCGTTTATATGGGCCTAAATTCTATTGATCTGATCGTTTCAGAGTTACTCGAAGCAGGAAATTCTAAAGAAACAAATATCGCCATAATTCAAAACGCAACCTTAGATACGGAACGCGTTTTTACAGGAAATTTAGATTCGATCCAGTCCATCATCAAAGAAAACCAGGTGAAATCTCCGGCCATCCTTGTGATTGGAGAAATTGTTCGTTTCTACCTTGAGATGGAAAATTTGAAAAATGACTGTTCTTCCATCCTATCACCCTTATAAGGGATAGGAATGAATGATATAACTGGTAAAAGAACCACCCTTCGTTATGCAGAAGCTGAAGGGTTTGTATACTGTAATGCTGAAACCATCAATCGAGTAAAAACTAACAATCTTCCCAAAGGAGATCTGTTTGGTGTCGCAAAGGCAGCTGCTCTATTGGGATCAAAAAAAACGGCAGAACTCATTCCTCATTGCCATCCAGTTCCGATTGATTCTTTTTCCATTCAATTTGAAATCTTAGAAGAAAAAAATGCCATTCGCATCCAAACAGAAGCCAAGTCGATTGGGAAAACTGGGATTGAGATGGAAGCACTGACAGGTGTTACAGTTGCAGCACTTGTGATTTATGATCTTTTAAAACCAATTGATAAACAAATTGAAATTTCTTCTGTTCGCCTCCTTCAAAAAAAAGGAGGGAAAACCGATGCACAAATATCCAAATTCGCAAAAGGTTCCAATGCCAAAATTCTAGTTTGTTCCGACACTTGTTTTGCTGGGAAAAAAGAAGATGGATCGGGAAACGCAATTGCCGAACTACTCGCAAAAGAAGGCGTAGAAGTTTTAGAAATTAAAATTGTTCCTGATGAACCAACAGAAATCCAAAACTCAGTCACAACCTGGGCACTTGAAAATGTAGATCTTATCATCACCACTGGTGGGACAGGACTTGGCCCAAGAGACAATACAACCGACACAATCAAACAAATATTAGATAGCGAAATTCCAGGTGTAGCAGAAGTCATGCGCTCCTTTGGACAAGATAGAACTCCTTTTGCTATGTTGTCTCGTTCCATTGCAGGAAGGATCAAAAAATCCATTGTAGTATCGGTTCCAGGAAGTACAAATGGTGCGAAAGAAAGTATGACAGCCATTTTACCTGCAATATTTCATGCTAAAAAAATGATGCGAGGAGAAGGCCATTGATCTCTTACGCAGAAGCATTGGAAAAAATTCTTAAGGAATCCAGATCCTACGCAAGTGAAGAGATCGAATTAAAAGAGGCCTTTGGGCGAGTTTTATCAGAAGATATTTATGCGGATCGGGACTATCCACCTTTCCATCGTTCGGCGATGGATGGATTCGCCATTTTATCTCGAGATTATTTGCCAAATCAAAACTATTCATACCACAGAGAACTTTCTGCGGGAAAAAGTATGGACTTAGAGCCAGAGGAAAAAACCATCCGTATCATGACAGGGGCCCCAGTTCCCGAAGGTTTCGATGTTGTGATCAAAATCGAAGATACAGTCCTTTCTGAATCAAATGGACAAAAAATAGTGACCTTTTCCTTAAAGGATGTCAAACCTTGGCAAAATATCGCCAAACAAGGTGAAGACTTAAAAAAAGGTGATTTGGTTTTATCTAAGGGAGTTGGACTTGGAACATCAGAAGTATCCATCCTAGCAAGCCTTGGTAAAAACAAACTAGCAGTGGTCAAACCTCCCAAAGTTCATATCATTTCTACTGGAAACGAAGTAGTACCGGTATATACCTCTCCACTCCCTTATCAAATTAGAGACTCCAATTCCTATACCGTCTCATCTATTTTATCCAAATACAAAATCCAACCGGAACTTGTTACCCATGTCCCAGATTCGGAATCCGAAATCACAAATCAAATCCAACAGGGACTTGAGGCAGATATTTTAATTCTCTCCGGCGGAGTGTCGATGGGGAGTTTGGATTTGGTTCCTGCCGTTTTACAAAAGTTAGGTGTAGAATTAATCTTTCATAAAACAGCAATCAAACCAGGAAAACCGATTTGGTTTGGGAAACGGAAAAATACAATTGTATTTGGAATGCCTGGAAACCCATTTAGTGTCCAAACCTGCTCTCGAATTTTTCTCGAACCTTTTTTAAGGAAGTCTTTCGGTCAAAATCAAATTCCTACTTATAAACTTCCTTATTCAACCACCAAACAAAAGAAAGGTTTGTTTACAGAATTTTTTCCCGTCCGATTAGAAACAACTGACAAAACTTATCTTTCTCCTTTAACTTTCAATGGAAGTGGAGACGTTAGGGCAGGAATTACCTCCGATGGCCTTGCCATCTTCCCTAGTGAAACCTCATCCATCCAAAAGGAAGACCTCGTCCAGTTTTTGCCTTGGTAGAAGGCAATCCTCCAAAAATTTGTACATTCCGTACACAGTTCTTACGGTTTTTAGTCAAAAAATTGCATTTTTCTAGTACAATTTCTAAATCAGGGAAAACTATAAGCGTAAAGTTCGATTATAAGGCGATTTAACGCATTTTAGATCAATTCGCACTCTGGTACACTTTTTGCATTATTAATCAGCATAAGGAGTACACTTCCCGTGACCATTACACCTCATGCGAAAGCAACTAAAATCGATTTATTCAGCCTGGCAACACCGCAAATGCGGACTTTCCACCTAACATGGATAGCATTTTTTCTATGTTTTTTTGGATGGTTTGGAATTGCTCCCCTTATGGTTTATGTGAGAGAAGAACTCTCACTCACAAAAGCTCAAGTGGGAAACATCATCATCGCCTCAGTAGCCATTACCATCTTTATGAGATTATTTATCGGTTGGTTGTGCGATAAAATTGGACCACGGATCGCTTATACAATTCTTTTAACCTTAGGATCAATTCCTGTTATGTGCATTGGCCTTGCAGATAGTTATCTTTCCTTTTTATTATTACGATTGGCCATTGGAGCCATCGGTGCTTCTTTCGTAATCACCCAATACCATACTTCGGTTATGTTTGCACCAAATATCATTGGTACAGCAAACGCAACAACTGCCGGCTGGGGGAACTTAGGTGGTGGGGTCACACAAATGGTGATGCCAATCCTATTTGGTTTTTTTGTAGCATTCGGATTTACTACCGGCGTTTCTTGGAGACTTGCTATGGTAGTTCCAGGGGCTGCATTGTTTATTATGGGAATTATTTATTACTTCGGAACCCAAGACACACCCGGTGGAAACTTTAAAGACATCAAAGAAACTTATCCTACGTTCCAAGGTGGTAAAAAAAATTCACTGAGTAACTTCTTACTCGTCATCAAAGATCCAAGAGTATGGTTACTTTTCCTAGCTTATGGTGCTTGTTTTGGAATTGAACTTACCATCAATAATATTGCAGCACTCTATTATGTAGACCAATTCAAATTAACTCCAACAACAGCAGGATTGATTGCTGGTCTATTTGGACTTATGAACTTATTTGCAAGAACACTTGGTGGTGCTTTTGGTGATAAATTTGGAATCAAATGGGGTCTTCGTGGAAGAGTTGTTTGGTTGTCAGCTGTCCTTGCTGGTGAAGGTCTTTGTCTCATCCTATTTTCTCAAATGACATCCCTTGTGCTTGCGATATCTTCAATGATTGTTTTTAGTTTGTTTGTGCAAATGTCTGAAGGAGCAACATTCTCAGTAGTTCCTTTCATTAATAAAAAAGCGATTGGAGCTGTGTCAGGAATAGTGGGTGCTGGTGGAAACGCAGGTGCTGTGTCTGCGGGATTTTTATTCCGAGGGGATTTGAGTTACCAAAATGCACTCCTCATCATTGGAGTGACCGTTACCATTGCAGCTTTCTTTGCATTGCTCGTTAAGTTTACAATAGAAGAAGAAAAAGAAGTCGGTGAAGAAATGAGTAAAATCCTCCCTACTGCGGGAAAGGAATCTACTTTAGCGTCAGCGACTTAAAAACCAATGGGTTTGATTTTGTAAAAAATCGACCCATTTTAAACTTGTCTTAAAAAAAACTCTCTTCTACAATTTTCCCCTTAGGAGAGAGTTATGCATCAATTTCATTACCGTTCTTGTACTTTATGCGAAGCCATGTGCGGGTTACAAATCGAAACGAGTGCTGGATCCATCCTAGGATTCAAAGGTGACCCCGAAGATAAATTCAGTCGTGGTCATATTTGTCCCAAGGGGCCCGAACTAAAGAGCCTCTACCAAGACCCCGATCGAATCAAATTCCCTCAGAAAAGAACAAAATCTGGATGGGAAACCGTCTCTTGGGTGGAGGCACTTTCTGATATCGCGGTGCAATTAGTCAAAATCCAAACGAAATACGGAAACGATTCGGTTGCCATTTACAACGGTAACCCTACCGTTCACAACTATGGTTCCATGTTATTTGGACAAAGGTTTTCCAGTAGACTCAAAACCAAAAACAATTTCTCCGCAACTTCAGTAGACCAATTACCCCACCAACTCCTTTCTTATTTGATGTTTGGGCATCAACTTCTTGTTCCCATACCTGATATTGATCATACAGATTTTTTTCTGATTTTAGGAGGAAACCCATTTGCATCTAACGGAAGTTTAATGAGTGTTCCTGATGTAAAAAAACGACTGAAAGCCATCCAAGATAAAGGAGGAAAATACGTGGTTGTGGATCCTCGGAAATCCGAAACAGCCTCGCATGCAAACGAACATATTTTTATCAAACCAGGTACGGATGCATATTTTTTACTCGCCCTACTCCATGTTCTTTTTGCAAACAAACTAACAAAAGCAAACCCACTCATTCGAAACGAAGACTTACAAACCATAGAAGACATCACTAAAGAATACGATCCAGAACGAGTATCTAAAATCACGGGTGTTCCCACAGAGACCATCCAAAAGATAGCTACCGAATTTGCAAAAGCAGAGTCCGCTGTTTGTTACGGAAGGGTGGGAGTATCTACACAAGAATTTGGAGCCGTATGCCAGTGGTTAATCAATGTCATAAATATCGTTACCGGCAATTTAGATAAAAAAGGTGGTGCCATGTTCACACTACCAGCCATTGATTTGGTAGGTGAAGGTTCCGTGATGCGTTCAAATCCTGGAAGTTTTAATTCTTACCAATCCAGAGTTCGTAAACTTCCTGAATTTAGCGATGAACTTCCAGTAGCGGCTTTAGCTGAAGAAATTTTAACAGAAGGTGAAGGAAAAATTCATGCCCTTGTGACTTCGGCAGGGAACCCCGTATTGTCAACACCTAACGGAACTAAGCTTGACAGTGCTTTATCTAGTCTAGAATTTATGGTTTGCGTAGATTTTTATTTGAATGAAACCACAAAACACGCAAACTATATCTTACCTCCAACATCTGCCTTAGAACATGATCATTATGATTTGATTTTTAATGTATTTGCCGTCCGTAACACGGCACGATACAACGAACCTCTTTTCGCTCCAGAACCAGGAATGTTACATGATTGGGAAATTTTTTCTGACCTCACCAAACGTTTGGAACTCACAAGGTCAGGTAAAGAACTTCCCAAAGAGGTGATCAAAACAAAACTAACACCCGCTAGCATCATCGATCACGCACTCAAATCAGGTCCTTATGGAAACAAAGGGACTCGTGCTATGGATATGAGTTTGGAGCTTTTAAAAAACAGTCCCCATGGTGTGGATCTTGGGCCTTTACAACCTAGTTTTCCTGAAAGATTGTATACAGAAGACAAAAAGATCCAACTTTTCCCAAAACTTTTAAAAGAGGATCTTCCAAGACTAAAAAGTAAGTTTTCTGAATGGGAAAATTTTTCTGCTGATAGATCACAGTTTTTACTCATTGGAAGAAGGCATTTACGAAGTAATAATTCCTGGATGCACAATCTTCCGAAACTCATGACTGGTAAATCACGTTGTACAATTATGATCCATCCTGATGATGCGGGTATATTAGGAATTTCTAATGAAGAAGAAGTTATAGTCGAATCTTCAGTTGGTAAAATTCGAATTCCTGCAGAAATCACTGAAGAACTGATGAAAGGTGTTGTGAGCATACCTCACGGGTTTGGACACAATCGTGGTGGAACCAATCAAAAAGTGGCGACCGAATTTTCAGGAGTCAGCATTAACGATTTAACGGATGATCAAAGTATTGATGAATTTTCTGGAAATGCCGCGTTTAGTGGTGTCAAAGTGTTCATCAAAAAACAAAAAGTTTAATGGGAATTTTTGTTCTGTAAAAATGAGAGGTAGGCCCTTCTACCTCCTAACAGCGAATATATTTCATTTATATTTCGAAAATAGGACAAAGCCTTTTTTGATCGAATCCCTGTTTCACAAATAAAAACCACTGTCGTATCTTCCGGAAGTTCAGGAAGATACCCCTGTTCCAATTGGGAAAGTGGTATTAAAATGGTATCTGGAATTGGGTGAGATTTCGTTTCATCATTTTCCCGAACGTCAATGAGAAGTGTTTTTCCTTTTTTCTGAAGATCGACAAACGCGATTGTTTCAATTTCTTTTTCATCCCTACTCTTATTAGTTTCTTTCTTACCATGACCACAAACAGGACAATCGGGAAGAAGATCCACTTTAGAAGGATACAGTAAAGGTGGATTCCATTCCAGAAAATAAATAGAACTTAAATCTGTCGCCTTTGGATCCAAAAGATACTGCAATGCCAAAGAAGATTGATAAGTTCCTGCAAGAGCTGTTTGGACCCCCAAAACCCCTCCCACACTACAATTCATAGTGTCTCCTTCTTCTAAGTTAGGAAACAAACAACGGTAACATGGTTGCCCCTTTCCTGAAAAAATAGCAAACTGGGCACTCGTACGAAACACAGAGGCTGTCACCAAAGGAATGGATTTTGAAACACAAAGGTCATTGATCAGATACTTTGAGGATATGGTGTCAGTACAATCCAAAACAAGATCCCATCCATCGAAACGTTCTGGTATTGTTGATTCAGAGATCAGTTCAAAAAAACATTCCACTTGTAACCAAGGGCAATGTTCTAACAAAACCTTGGAAACCACCTCAGTTTTAGGTAATCCAACATCTTTGAATGTAAACAATGTTTGGCGATGGAGGTTAGATACTTCTACACGATCAAAATCGATAAGACCAATCCGACCGATGCCCCCAAGGGCAAGTTGTAATGCAGCAGGGCATCCAAGCCCCCCAAGTCCAATGATGAGGACAGAGGAGTTTTTCCATTTTTTTTGACCGGCGGAACCGATTTCAGGAACTTGAATTTGGCGTTGGAAGAATGATTCCTCTTCTATACCCATAACCTAAGAGAAGAATGAATGATAATTCGCAAGCAAGGAGAAATTTTAAATTTGCTAAAATAGTTTAATATCCGAAATGATCTTCCTATTTTTGTTTTCAACCTAGAAAAGAAGATTAAACTAGACTTTAAGGTGAATGAGGAAAATAGAAAATTTGAAGTGCTTCGGGTGAGTATCCTTTCTCACTGTAGTTTCGCCTGCGTCTATTGTGCTCCAAAAAATAAACCTGACCAAACCAACTTCTTTCCTAAAGTTAACTACTTAAGCCCGGAACTTTTAGAATCTAAAATTATAGCATTACAACCACATATCCAAATCAAAGAAGTCCACCTAACAGGCGGTGAACCCACACTTCATAATAACCTAATCCCTTTGATAAAAAAATTAAAAGACCTTTCTATCCGGGAGATCGCTATTACCTCCAATGGTTTTTTTGAAGATGGATTGATTCACGAAATGAAACTAGCTGGCCTCACCCGAATGAATTTTTCTTTAGATAGTTTCTCACAAATTGGATTTGAGAAATTAAGTGATCGCAAACTTCCTGTAGAACGTTTGTTCCAAAGAATTCTAGAGGCAAAAAATATTGGTTTAGAAGTCAAAGTCAACTGTACAGTTTTAAGAGGATACAATGATTCAGAAATTTTAGATCTTCTTGGCTGGTCAGGAGAAAATGGTATACCCATTCGTTTTTTGGAATTTATGAAAATGGGTCCTTTGCAGGAAGAACATTCCGATTGTTTTTATTCAGCAGAAGAAATCCGTGAGACCATTCGTCTTAAATATAATTTTTCACCTCACCTCACGGCTTCAGATTCCACTGCTACTTATCATATCACAGATAACGGCTATTTGTTTGGGATAATAGCAAACCATACCGAACCATTTTGTGATGGATGTAATCGTTTGAGGATGGATTCTTTAGGTAGAATTTACGGATGTTTGAGTGACCAAACTTCTTTCGACATCCCTTCCGAAACATCAGAAGTTGCAATGGTTTTAAAACAAGCAATGGATACAAAAAAAAAGAAGTTCACTGGTTCTGGACTTTCTATGAAATACATTGGAGGATAAATGAAAATCCAACTCCTATCTTTTGCAGCACTAAAAGAGTTTTTTCCCTCTAAACAAGATTTAAGTTTGGAGGGAATCAATACAGTTTCCGATTTAAAATCTTATCTCCTTGGTTTAAAACCAGATGCCGAAAAACTCATCAAAATCAGCCGTATTTCGGTTAATCAAACGATTGCCAAAGATTCAGATTTGATTACCGAAGGCGCGATTGTGGCACTACTTCCTCCATCAAGCGGTGGTTAAATGGATACAAAATACAAACATATTACTGAAGAAAAATTAGACCTACCTTCTCAATTCCCTCCCCTTCCCAGTATGGGCGGATATGTACTTTTTGCAGGTATTGTCAGAGACATCAATGAAGGAAGGCAAGTCACACATTTGGAATACGAAGCATATTCTGAAATGGCAAACCAAATGATCGCAACCATTATAAAAGATGCATTTCAAAACTGGGACTTAGAATTTGCAGATTGTATCCATCGATTAGGAAAACTGGGACTTGGTGATGTGGCAGTCATTGTGAATACAGGAGCTGTCCATAGAGACGAAGCCTACAAAGCCAACCGGTATATCATCGATCGAGTCAAACATGAAGTTCCTATCTGGAAAAAAGAGTATTATGTAGATGGAAGTTCTGAATGGTCGAAAGGTTGTGCCCATGACCACCAACATTAATCCAACCTTTGTCATTTTAGCAGGTGGACAAAGTGTACGAATGGGGGAAGACAAAGGATTTGTTCCTATTGGGATAAATTCCAATTTCCTTGTTTTTCTTCTAAAAAAATTAGAAAAATTTAGTACATCTATTTATATTTCACTTAGACAAAAACAAATAGAAAATTACATAAAACATACAAACGAAAAATTTATCATTCAGGATAGAGAACTATCCATCAAAGGCCCATTAAAAGGAATCATTTCTTCTTATTTACATTTAAAAGAAAAAAACCAGATAGGAGATTTTATTTTTTTCCTACCGATAGATATTCCTTATATAGAAGAAAAAACCATCCAAAGACTTTTGGAAACATACAACTCTAACCCAAAACCAATCTCTGGAATTTTTTACACCCAAGGGAAGTCCTTAGAACCTTTATGTGCGATTTATTCGAAAAAAATATTGTCACAATGGGCAGAGTCTTTATCTCTCCCAGGACTTCATGAATTTTCATTACAAAAACGAATTTTATCTTTGGATCCAAAACCAATTTTAATAACTCTTCCCTCAGACGAAAAAAATTCTTTCAGAAATATTAATTCAAAAGCAGAACTATAAAGGAAATTATCAATGAACTACTTTAAAAGAAAAAAGAATTGGATCTTTGATATGGATGGAACCTTAACCATTGCAAACCATGACTTTGAAGCCATTAAACGCGAGTTAGATATTCCTCTAGATATAGACATACTTACTTCCTTGTCAAAATTAACAAAGGAAGAAGCAGAGAGAAAACACACCCAATTAAACAAAATCGAATTAAAAATTGCAAAAACTTCACTGCCATCTCCAGGTAGTTTTGAATTGTTGCAAAAAATCAAAACTGAAAAAAATCAAATAGGAATCCTAACAAGAAATAGTTTTGCAAACTCTATTGAAACATTGAAAGTTACTAACTTAATGGAATATTTCCATCCAGATTTTATCTTTTGCCGGGAACGAGCTCTACCCAAACCAAACCCGGAAGGAATTTTTAGACTTATGGATCTATGGAAAGCAAATCCCACCGATACCGTAATGATCGGTGATTATGTTTATGATTTAGATGCCGGGAAAGCTGCGGGCGTGGATACCATTTACATTGATCCCACTGGATCATTTCCATTCAAAGAATCCGCAACTCATTGCGTCAAAGAATTAGGCGAAATCCTAAACCTATAAAATCAGGATACATATTGTACGTTTTTCCATAAACTTGTAGCGCAATTTACGAAATCCAGTGAATGAATCCAAAATTTTATGACACTAGAGGAACTTTCATATATTCGAATGTTTGAAATAAAATAACCAACCAAGGAGAATTAAAAAGAAATCCACTTTTGTGAATAAAATATTTCTTCTGATTGTTAAATCAGGTAGATGCGCTCATTCTATTTTTCTATTGTTTTCTTTGTTCTATTACAGACAATTTCGTGTAACCCTCAGTCCGCCAAAACTGAATTATCACCAGCACTTCTACTTTTTGGCTCCTTAGGCAACGATCAGACATCAGCTCTTGAAGATAAATTCCAATCCATCCAAGTAACTACCTTTTATAGAAAAGATGGAATTTTTCAATTTCAAGACATACTAATCGAATACAAATTAAAAAACCCAAAAGAAAACACGGAAACCGTAGAGGCTTTTTTGGGGAATCCTAATGAAATTTCATATAATTCACAAACTAACAGAATTTCCGGACAAATCACCCAAAAGGAAGATTTATTCCAAACAAATTCAATTGTGTTTTCTTATTCAGATTTTACAAAGAGATTCAAAGTTTTTATAACTCTAAAAAAAGATGGCAAAATCATTTCATTAAAGGATCTAACAACCACACCACCTAATCCACCAAACTTACCTCCGAATTCCATAACTCTACCTCAAATCAGTTATGAAAACAGCAGGTCAATAATTGGTGGCACTGAATACCAAGTCATTCGCGTAAAGTTCGAAGCCGGATCCGATCTTTCCACCTTTACTAGATTAAATGCTTATATAGGAAGACCAAATATCATCTCGATGGCCGCTGATAATTTTAATGTAGTTAATTATATTTCTGCGGCTTCCTATAATGATTCATTAAATTACTTTTTATTCCTAACTCCCGAACTAAATGCCTCTTATACAATCTTTGTTGTAGGCTCAAATGATACTGCAAAAGGAAATCGAAGTTTAAATACAGTTCCACCACCACCGCCGCCTTCTCCTTGTGCAGGAAGTGTCAATGCCCCTACCACGATAGGAAATTGTGCGACTCATTGTTTGGTAGTTGATTTAGTTGGGAACCAAATGCAATTTACCGCAAAAGCTACCATTGGAACAACAACTGAAGAATATCTATCGCTAGATACAGCAAGCACAACACCAAGTGGAGGAACTGGACCTACTACTTTAGCTTGGAAGGAATTATTTTCTCCCATTGCCGCAGGAGAGTATCAAACAGATTTGCGGACTTTTGATGTAACTACTTATAACCATTCATGTGTGGTCTTGTCGTCTTACCTTGTATTGGATGGTCTAGATGGATTTAGAGATAATTACATATCAGGGAAAATCAATGTCCCATAACTTAAATATTTTTTATTAATCCGAAACTTAAATTTGGATCGGATTTTGATTGAAAGTGGGAAATCGAATTTCAAAAACAGTGCCATTCTTTTTTTCGATTAACATGGTTCCACGTAATTGTTTGACTAAGTTCTTAACAAGAGTCAGTCCAATACCTTTTCCATCAAAAAGTATTTCTTCCATTCCAAGTCCATTGTCTTTAACAACAAAAATAAATTCGTTCTGCCTTTGAGTCAAATTCACTTCAATCCGACCGTGATTTCGATTCAGAAAAGCATGACGAAAGGAATTAGAGACAAGTTCATTTAAAATTAGCCCCATCGGAATCGCCCGATCCAAATCCATCTCCAATCCTTCTTCAATACTTTCAGTCAATTCAATGTTGTTTTTATCAGTCACATACATAACTTTGAGATTAGTCAGAATAGAGTTAAAAATTAAATTTAGATCCACATACAATAAATTCGGTGATCCATAGATAATTTTATGAACCGAAGCAATCGCCATAATTCGATTTTGAACCAAACCCAATGAGGTAGTTAATTTCAAATCATTTTCCGACTCCGCTTGCATTGCCAAAAGACCGGAAATAATTTGTAAGTTGTTATTCACACGGTGATGAATTTCGGTAAGTAATTTTGATTTTAATTGTAGATCGAATTTAATTTGCCTTTCATGTTCTATCCTTTTGGTTTGTTCTTTTTTTACCGAATGGACATACAAAAAAATCAATAAAAACATAACATAAAGATCTTTAAAAAAACCTTCATAATCATCAAAATAATCAATCCCATAACCATGTTCAAATAAATTAGAAATACTAATATAACAAGGAATGATTGCGAGAATTAAAACAAATATACCTTCACCGCGATAGTTTGGCCGACGAACCAAAGTTTTGAAAATTATATAAATTGCGATTCCGTAAACGATCAATGATAAAAAATTAAGAACGACTATCAGATTCATACTAATGTAACGATTCCAAAATTTCTTTTTTTAAACTGATCAAAAACAGAAGGGAGGAAATGAAAAAAAAGGAATGTTCTAAAATATTAAAAAAATCAGGAAAAAAATAACCTTCGACTACAGTAAAAATATTACTGAGCCAAATGCAGAAAAAACCTAAAATCAAAAAATGAAATTTGGGGATAAGTCCCGTCCAAAACAAACGCAAAGTAATGAGCAAACCTACGCTATCAAAAATAAGATTTAATACTTCACTTATTTGATACATATTTCACCAAACCAATCCAATTCATCGATTTCCTAGAGGACAAAGTATAACAGGGTTTTGTTTATGGTAAAGTGATAATTTAGAAAAAAAAGGAACATAAAGTCCGCTAAAAACCTTTTCAAATTCATCTGCTATAAATAAATTCTGATTGATTGGGATTTTAAATCTTACATACAAAAACAAAATGAAAAACTTTCCCTACCTGTCTTTTTCTGCCAAAATTGAAATAATAGGAATCAACCCTTTTGTTTTTTTACCTACTTCCATTTTACAAAAATTAATGTTACAAGCTGGTACAAGTAAGGGCAAAATTAGAGTTTACTTAAAAATCGAAGGTTTCGAATTTACTCAAACGCTCGTTAAATACAGTGGGCACTGGAGGTTGTATTTAAACACACCCATGCGATTAAAAGCAAAAAAAGAAGTTGGGGATAAGGCAAATTTTGAAATTAAGTTTAACCCAGAAGAAAAAATACATCCTGAATCTCCCGAGCTAAAAAATGCTTTAATTCTAAATAAAAAAGCAAAAGTCAAATTCGAAAGTTTAAGCCCTTCTCTTCAAAATGAAATAATGAGATACATTTCTGGACTCAAATCAGAAAAAACCAAGGAAGAAAATGTAGATCGTGCCATTCAATACTTACTAGGCAAAGGAAAATTTTTAGGTAGAGAAACAAAATAATCTCCACCGAAACATTAAAAAACTTTTTTATAGCAAATCGATTGGATTTGTTTTAGCTAACCGCAAAACGTCTGTTAAAAACTTCCTATGACTAATGATTGATTCTTGTTTGGCTTCACGAGCAGGATTAAAGATCCCACGTTTACGAAATACCTTCCATGGGTCTAACTGGATGTCCGACCAAGTCCCAATCTCCAAAGTCAATGGTAAAAATCTGGATCCATTGGAACCAGTTTCTACTTTTACTTTTTGGTATTTATTGTACAATCTATCCCAAAGATCACCATGTGTTGTGTAAGTTTCACTCTGTGGCCCAAATCGATATAAAATATGATTAAATTTTGTTGTTAGATGATTTGCAATTTTCTGAAACAAAGTTTCATCAACACATTGTTCATGAGTTCCTGCATACGGCCACCAAACATGATCGACAACACCAAAACCAGAATGTATATCAACCACCGGAATCATCGCGTTTTCAGCAGGAACAAAATATTCATTATAAAAACGATCTAATACTTTAGATTCTGCTTGTAGAACGTTCCCTCTGTAATAAGGAAACACATTTGATATCTTATGGCCTCCAAAAAAGAAAGGGGCTTTTACTGCCTCCACACCAGAGTTTCTCATTAAATCAACCCCACCGGGATTGGATCGACGTTTGAGAGCAACTCCACCGGGATTTAAAATAGGAATACAAACAATGCCAAGTTCCCCATCCTTAATCTCTCTATACAATTCAGAAGTTTTTCGAGAAAGAAGATCATCCAAAAAATCCAATAAAACTCGAATCCCGATGGTTTCTAATCCATGAACTCCTGCCACAAGACCAGCAAGATTTCTTTTGATTGCTTTTTCTTTTCCAATTTCTAATACATAGATCGGGAAACGAAAACCTTCTTTAGTTTTTGTGGAAAATCCGAACTGTTTAAACCGAACCAGTTTGCCACCTAACTTTACAATTTTTAAAATTCTGTTTTCGTATCGATTGAGACGTTTCATTCCTCTGAGCATTAATGATTAACCTAAAAACCTTTGTTGTTTCACTAAAACGACGGAACCAAAACGAAGAGGCACCGACAGATCTCAATATCTCAAATAGATTGGATTTGGAGAAATTCTATTTAATCAGTTTATATTACAATTTGATTACGAAAAACCAAGTCAGGATTAAGGTAAAAACATAATTACTAACGAATGACCAATAAACCAAATAGAAATTTGTGAATTTCATTTACGTATGAATTAGATTCCTTTTCAGTTTAAACAATGAAACAATCTCTACCAAAAGCCAAACTCCAAAAATTTAAAGAGGAATCCATAACAACCAATGGGATCAAAATCAATTTGGGAATTTGGCCGGGGAACAAACAAACGATTGTTTGTCTACATGGTCTATCGGGAAATTTGTATTCCATGAAATCTTTAGCCGAACGTTTGAATCGTTTGGGATACAAGGTGATTTCCTATGACTTACGTGGTCGAGGAAAGTCAGATAAACCAATTTCTGGATATGGATTTCAAAATCACATCCAAGATCTAAAGGGGATTCTCACTCACTACAAAATCAAAAATCCAATTTTTTTTGCTCATTCTTTTGGTTGTATGATTGCCCTACGTTATGCGATTCTTTATCCAGAATCAGTTCAAGGAATGATACTTATGGATGGAGGAGGACTTCTAACATTACCCAAAAGAATCCAAGTTCTAAAAGTATTAAAACAATCCTTCGAAAGATTAGATGTTACCTTTTCAACGGTATCCGAATATCTAAAATTAATTCAAAACTCTCCACTCATTCCAAAATGGTCCAAAGAAATAGAAGAGTACTTTCGCTTTGAACTGATGAAAACAAAAGATGGTTTTGTTTGTCATATGCCTGGATACGTCATGGAAGAAGAATTAAAAGAAATGGGTGGATCCATGCATTTTAAAAATATACTAAAAAATTTGATTTTTAACCCTAAAAACGTTCTTACAAAAATGAAAGAAAACAGATCTTTGGCCTTTGAAACAATACAAGTCCCTACTCTCATCCTTCGCGCCACAGAAATGAATTTATTTCCAAACGATGATTTATTACCAAAAACTTCCTTTGAATTTATGTTAAAACAAATCTCCAATTCCCGTGGCAAAGAAATCAAAACAAACCACTATGGGATCCTTTTTGATAAAATCAAAGAAAGAGATACCGTTATTGAAGAATTTTTGGCTGGACTTAAAAAAACAAAAATATAACACTAATTAATTTACTTTTCAGGTGAATATTTCATTTACAATAAACTAACAATGCATATATTTTGGAATGAATGAATGTTAGGCTCCTATTTTTACTCTATTTTTGTTGGATGATCCCGTTATTTCCACAGGTAAAACGCCAAGAAATCAAAGAAGAAAAACCAGAAATAACAGATGATCTTTATAAACTAACATTAAAGAAGCCAGATGGCCCCAAATTTTTAACCATCTATCCTGGCTTACAAATCACCACAAACAACATTACAATGAAAACACCATACGGTAGTACGGCCTCTATGACAAATGATACGTCTATTGGTAGGAATCTCCGTTTTTTCTTCGATCTAAAATCACCAGAATGGCAAACAGGAAAATATGTAGGGTTCTTTTTGTTCAATCGGAACGGTAAGTTTCAATTAACAAGTCAGGTAATCAAACGAAATGAATTTGCTGCTGCTCAGGAAGGTGAAGAACAAAATAGCACTTACACTGCAAGTATCGGTACAGAAGTAAGTGGCTCTTACTCAATGGTTTTACCAGTCATGTATTTTGGTGAAAAAGGATCTGACCACTTCCGAATTGGACTTGGGTATGGAATATCTCAAGTTAATATAAAAGGTACTAGCGACTTCAATAATGGGCAATCACTCCAGAACAATACTTTAATTTACTTATATGGAGGTTCAACCTTAGAGAGTAGAGTCGATACAATAGGAAGGTATTCTTTGTTAAGCACAGGAAACATCGATAGAGATCCATATCGAGCCTATCTTTTAAGTAATTTATCAACAGGCAAAAATCTCGAAATCCTTGGTCTCTATTCGGCTCTACAAGGAGAGATGACACCTAAATCATTTGATCCTTTGGTTTTATATATGTTTAATTCATTAACCAATGGCCAATTGAATCCAATAGAACTTTATGCTTTAAGTACATTATTAAAAGGAAGAGTGAATACAGCTTCTAAGTATGCCCAAACGTATTATTTCTTCTGGGAAGTTCCGTTTGGTCCAATCAACTGGAGAGTTGGTGTAGGCATAATCGATTACAAACAAAATCACTTTGATGTTCAACTACGAAACTTTGAAACAGCGTTATATGTTCCAATCGACCTTTAAAATAACCAACATCAATAAATCATAACGACATTTAAAAAAGAGGGAATTTCCGCGCAGCAAAATTCCCGCCCTATCAATCCTCAAGGATGGCCTTTTCCCTTACACTTTCCACCCTTCACTGTAGAATCCCAATAACAATCAGGGTTTTTCAAACATTTAGTGCTGTCTGGTTTTTTTGTGCAAAGTTTATGAACGTTATCTTCCACCTTATCAGGGTTTAATGCTGGTTCATTTTCAGCCGTTTCGACTTTTCCTTGCATTTGACAAGCGAGATCATTTTCTTCACATTCTTCCGCAAATATTGGAGAAAAAGAAAAAAGGAAAACCACTAGTAACTCTAGAATGAATGATCGATTCATACCTGCTCCTTAAACTTCTAAATTTGATAGAGGGTAAGTGTATCAAATACCACAAACAATAGGCAATAATTTTTTTACCTTCTTTTAAACAATGATACAAATCTAACTTGGTTCCCTTGGAGACCAAAGATATACATTCGCATTGACTAATTTTCGTACAATTCCTAAGTTATGTTGAGATATGAAAGAAACGGAATCAGAACGTTGTTCCTGGTGTTTGAAATTTGACCAATACATAAAGTATCATGATGAAGAATGGGGAGTGCCCGTCCATGAGGATCAAATTCATTTTGAGTTTTTAATTCTTGAAGGTGCACAAGCAGGACTCAGTTGGTCTACCATCTTAAAAAAACGTGAAGGTTACAGAAAGGTGTTCGCAAACTTTGATCCAATAAAAGTAGCAAAGTTCACCGATAAAAAATTAGAAAAAATCCTCTTAGATCCATCAATCGTTCGTAACCGATTGAAAGTATATGCTGCAGTAAATAATGCAAAACGGTTTTTAGAAATTCAAAAAGAATTCGGCTCCTTTGACAAATACATTTGGAGTTTTGTAAATCACAAACCAATTCAAAATCGGAGAAAAAGTTTAAAAGAGGTTCCTGCTACAACCAAAGAATCAGATCTTTTGAGTAAAGATTTAATCAAACGTGGTTTTAAGTTTGTCGGTAGTACGGTAATTTATGCGCATATGCAAGCATGTGGCCTTGTCAATGACCACATTGAAAGTTGTTTTCGATATAAAGAAATACTTTCTATCTCTTAAGCACTCCATAAAAAATAACATTCACAACTTCAGCTTGAAACTCATGTATATTCAAAGGAATTGTGATTGAATTTTTGTTGCTAAGTATCATCTCAATAGACGAAAGAAAAAGATGTACGGCAACTTCGGGCATATATCCCTCTCGAAGTTCACCTTTCATTTTTGCCATTTGGAAAATTTTTCCAATAGACTCAGGAATTTCTTTTTCTCTCCTTTTTTTAAATCGCTCTAATTGTTGAGGAAACATTTCCGATACTTCTCTAATAAACAAATCATTCATTACATAAGGAGATTCTTCTATTAACGATTGATGGAGTTTCGAAAACTTCTGTACCGCTGTTAAAGATTCGTCATTCGCTATTTGTTGAATGACTTTTTGAATCTCATTTTGTCTATACTCCATAAAAAATTCCATAAGGTCTTGTTTATTAGAGTAGTATTTATACAATGTTTTGCGGCTGATTTTCAAAGAACTTGCTATTTCTTCCATTTTTGTTTTGGAATATCCATACTTTGAAAATAATTCTTCAGCTTTTTCTAATATTCTAACTTGAACAGGATCCAAATCAAAACCCTCACTTCTTTTTTTTGTTCATAGAATCAATAAAACGAGTAATATATTGATACACAGCAGGAATCACATACAACGTCAAAATTGTGGAAGAGATTAAACCTCCAATCACTGTTACACCCATACTGGTTCTTTGTTTGGATGCTTCATTGAGACCAATGGCCACAGGCAACATCCCCGCAATGAGAGCAATTGATGTCATCAAAATAGGTCTAAGCCTCGCCCTACCCGCTTCTATTAATGCAGTCCGTGTATCCACTCCAGTATTTCGTAAGTCTTTAGCAAAATCAATGAGAAGAATCGAATTTTTGGTGGCCAAACCAAAAAGTAAAATCATTCCAATGTTGGCAAAGATATCCATTGATTTTCCTGTGAGAAATAAACCCCAAAAAGCTCCCGTCATCGCTAAAGGAATTACCACAAGTATCGAAATGGGAATGATAAAACTTTCGTATAAGGAAGCAAGGACTAGATAAATAAACACAACTCCTAATCCCAAAGCAATGGCCATGTTCTTTCCCGTAGATTCTAAATTTTCCGTTTGCCCACTATACGATACTTTTAGTCCATCTGGCATCGGTAACTCTTCTTTTAGAATTCTTTGTAGTTCTGCCATTGTATATCCTGAACCTCGACCATTGGGATTGGTATCAGCAGAAATTTCCACGGAACGATTTCTATTTTGTCTTTGGATGGTTGCAGGCCCCGTTGTGGAAATCCCAGCACTCACAAAAGACAATGGAACCATATAACCATTGATATTTGGAACAACCACTTGGTGGAAGTTCTTTTCAATATTCCTTTGGTCTTCTAACATACGAACACGAATATCATATTCAAGATTATTCTCTCTGAATACTGCTTGTGTGTCACCTTCTACAATGATCCTTAGTTCTTTACCCAAAGATTGTGGATTCACCCCTAATTTTACAATTTGTTCTCCTTTGGGAACAATTTTGAATTCCGGAGCACCTTCCCGCAAACTAATGTCTGGATCTGTTAGGTCAGGCATTAGTTTTATTTTTTCAAAAACTAATTTACTATACGATTCTACTTTTTCTGCATCATTTCCAGTGATGACAAATGAAAAAGATCTTTGTCCGCCACCAATCGCATCATAGTTTTTTACGATCGGTTTCGCATAAGAATAAGGTATGAGTTCTTTTCTTATGTATTCTTTAAATTGTGGTGTATTTAATTTTCTCTGTTTTGATGAGACCAACTCCACATAAATATCAATTTTGTTTTGTTTTACATATCCCGCAGTCAAAAATACTTCTTTTTTAGATCGAAGAAGTTCACTCACCTTTTTGTTTAACTCTTTTGTTGCTTCCACACTGGCACCAGGAGGTAACTCGAAGGTAACAGTAAACTGACCCAAATCTTGTGTGGGAATAAACTCAGATTTTAATGTTTTAGAGATAAATATACTACTTATAAAAATCAAAACAGCTACAGACAATACAAATAACGGACGTTTGGTTGATACTACTAAAGTTTTAACATAAAGATTAGTCAGTTTATCCTGAAATTTATCAAAAGTCCGAAGTGGAACTGAGAGAATTTTTTCTATTCGGCCTGGTTCTTTTGGATTATGTTCTCCGCCGAAGTAGGCAGACATCATCGGTGCAATGGTTAAGGCATCGTATAAGGAAATCAACAATGCAAAACATACAGTAAGTCCGAAGGGGCATAAAATTTGTCCAATCACTCCATCGATAAAAGCGATGGGACCAAATACAGCAAGGATGGCAAATGTAGTGGCAAGTACGGCAAGAGTCACTTCTTTTGTGCCATCCAAAGCAGCTTGTTTGCTATCCTTACCCATTTCTTTATGTCTATGTATGTTTTCTCTGACAACAATGGCATCATCAATGAGCAGTCCTACCGCAAGAGACATCGCGAGTAATGTCATTTGATTGATGGTAAACCCCGCTAGTTTCATCAAAATGAAGGAACCAAGTAAAGATGTAGGAAGGGCAAGCCCTGTGATAAGTGTGGATCTGACACTCCCTAAAAAAAACAAAACAACAATAATGGTCAGAACAATTCCAATATAAATAGATTCCTCAACGTCCCAAACATTGTCTTTTACTACTTTAGAAGAGTCGTTATAATAATCAAAAGTTACATTTGGAAACTCTTTCTGCAGATCAGTAACTTTCTTTTTTACTGCCTCAGCCACCTGAACAGAGTTAGCTCCTGATTGTTTATACACTAACAAAAATAGTGCCGGTTTTCCATTCCAATATGCTAAGGATGTCACTTCTTCAGAAGCTTCAACCACTCGGCCTACATCTGATAATTGAATGGGAATTTCGTTATTCATAAAACTAATAGGAACATTTCGGATTTCATCAAAACTTCGATATTCATTAATAGTTCGAAAAGACAAATCAGATTGTTCACCACGGATTTTTCCGGCAGGTATGTTCGCACCACCAGCGGCAATTTTTTGTGAAACTTGTGAAGCCGATAAATTTCTTGATTTCAATCGGTTCCGATCAAGTTCCACCCAAATTTCTTTTTTTCGACCTCCCACAATATCCACAGAACCAACATTTGAAATAGAGATTAATCTTTGTTTTATAGTCTCTGATGCAAAATCATAAAACTCATTATCTGCTAACTCCGATTGTAAGGAAATACTAATGATTGGTTGGTCAGCTGGATCCAAACGTTTAATAACCGGTTCTTCTAGTTCCGCCGGAAGTTTTTTCTTGGCAAAAGCCACCTTATCTCTAATTTGTTGTTCCGCATAACTAATCACAGTTTCAGAAGTAAATTCAGCCACAATCACAGCAGAACCTTCATTACAAATAGATCTTAATTTTTTTAATCCAGAAATGGTTGAAAGTTCATCTTCAATTGGTTTGGCAACCAAAGTCTCGATTTCATTCGGTGCTGCACCTGGGTATGTGACATTGATCGAAATTGTAGGAATACTCATGTCTGGAAAGTTTTCAACGCCGAGTTTACCAAAACTTACAATCCCAACGACTACGATAAGGATGACCGTACAGGCAATAAATACAGGTCTTTGAATGGATAATTTTGCTAAATTCATTGGTTTTCCTCTGTGTTCAGTAAAGATAATTGTTCGGGATCTAAAGAGTATTTTTCAAAGAAAGTTCCTTTAGAAATTTCGTATTGGACAATTGCTATATTGTAGGTGATTAAAGATTGTGAGTGATTGGACTGAGATCTTACATAAGCATCCATTGCATTTTTTAATACTAGAGATGTCCCTCTTCCATTACGAAAGGCAGACAAGGCCTTATAATAAAAAAGTTTACTTTCCTGTTTGTTTTTCTTTGCTTCTAAAAAAAGTTCATAACTCACTGTTAAATTTTCTCGTTTCGATAATAGGTCGGCCCTTACTTTGTTTTGAGTTTCCGTCCATTCCAACTGAGCTTGTCTTTTTTCAGATTCAGCTTTTTTGTATTCTGCTTCCGCAATTTCATTTCCTAAGGGATATTCTAATTTGAACTCTGCAGTATTTTGGTTAAACCTTCCGCCAAGGATTCCATAAAAATCTTGAGGAAACTGTTGGTCGTAATTTTTAAAATTATAAGTTCCACCGACAGAAAACTTCGGCAACAAACCATTGTCTGCCGCCTTTAAATTGTCTTCAGAATTCTTTAATTGTAATAAAGAAGCACGCACATCATATCGTTTCTCAAGAGCGCTTAAAACTTCTTCTTCATAATTGGAAGTCACCTCCAACTTTTCTTCATTCAAAATTGGCAAAAAAGAAAAGTTTCCATCAGGTTCTTTACCTAAAGATGTCAGCAGATCTCTTCTGTTTCTATTTCTTTCTAACTCAGAATTTTTAACGGCACTGGTTGCAGAAAGTACGATAGAATTCCATTGATGAATATCACCGGTGGTATCAAATCCGAAGTTTGCTTTTTTGGAATAGATATCACGAATTAACTTTGCATTTCCAAGTAAAGAAGTATTGGTTTCAAGAACCTCTTCCGCCAAACTCAAGTTCCAAAATTCAATTAACGAGTTTACCAAACTTTTCGATAATGAATCAAGTGTATTTAATCGTTGGATCGATGATGATCGTCTAGCACTCGCTAATTTCAATCTATCTTGATACCCAAAAAAGTTTTTTAATAGATCCTGGCTAATATTGATTCCGACGGTTGCAAAATGATAGGATGGTTGTGCAAAACTAGAGAACCCACTTGAACTTTGTGTTTTACCAGCATTGGTTTCAAATCTGTTGTCAATGACAGCAATCCCAAGTGAAGTTCCCGTATTAAACTTTTTATTGATCCCCGCCTGTAAGCTATTATCTGTAATCCTTGTTCCTTGGATGGCATATTGCGGGAGGTTAAAGTTTGTGGTGTTTTTGGCCGTTCCCTTTGCCTCAGCCGTCCAGGCGTAAGCCCCATTTGCCTTTTCCCACTCGTAATTCGTGGTTTTTAGCTGCAACTTCAATGTTTGTAGGCTGACCTGGTTATCCCAAGCCATCTTCAGGATGTCATCCATTCGTAAGGATGTGGTGGGAGCGGGTTCCTTCGCAGAAATTGGCATGATAAAGCCAAAAAGGAGGAAGGCCATTGCCATCCGCCAATGGGTGGGAGTGAAAATCTTCATTTCGTTCATTTGCTTTGGAAACATTTTTTGTATCCTTTGTATCTACAGGAAACAAATTTTGACTTCTTTGTTTCCTGGCAAGCAAAAAACGAATTTTTAATGAATGGGCCCAAATGCTAGGATTACTACGGAAAATAAAGGGAAAATGTAGGGAGAATTATGAATTTGGGAATTCTTACTTTCTTTTGGAACTTCAGATTCCCCGCTTGCAGGAAAATTTTAGAGAAAATGAAAGAGCTGTCCTTAAGCACTTTTTTCGGAATTACTCTGTAAGGTCGGACTTTAACCCGTTTAAGAATGGTATCCATCAACGAATTTGCAAAATTTCAAATAAAATAATATAAAGTTTTAGCAATATTCTTTTTACCCTATTTTTGTTTACCGTTAGGTTGTAAATGAGGAAGTGTTCATACTGCAACTTTGTTAGTTGCTACATAAAGAAAACTCAAAAAGGAAACCTAATGGTAAAAAAAATAGAACTGCTTGTATTGATGATATTTATAATTAGTTTAACTCTAAACTGTCCTAAAGAATCTAAAAAAGATGATTCCGCTGCATTGTTGATCCTACTAGCGGCAAACTCAAGTGGAACAGGTTGTAATGTTACAATTAGTGGTTCATCCGATAATTTTGCACTCACACATGCCACATCTGTAGTTCAAACCATTAATAGAACAGAATCATCTTCCGGTGCCTTATGGGTAGTCAGCGCTAAAGGATTATCGGCAAACTCAAAAGTTGTTTTTACTGATGATCCAGGTTCAGTGAATGTTTACAAACAATCAGATTGTCCGATTGTCTTTGGACAAAATAGTGCTTTCCAAGGTATAAACTATCAGCTTGTAACAAATTCTTCAACGCAAACCTATACAATCATTACTCCAGGAGATTATTTATTTATTGGAGTTTCATCAACAGGGAAAATACCGAAAGTTCAGATCCAATAACCAATCCGTTTTGTGTCAGCTAGGATGGTTCGACCTAGTTGACACATTGTTTCACTAGGTTTATTTTTTTTCCGCAGCTACAACAGCTTTGATCATCTTCCATTCACCTTCTTCAAAGTAGAAGGTATACATAGATTGGAATTTCATAACCTTACTTTCCAAATCCGCTTTCACAAAACCGAACTTGTCCAAAAAATCAATAGAATGGATATTCACCGCCCTTTCCACTCCTCCGATTTTTCCATCCTTTAACGACTCAATGTACTTAATTTTATTGGAACTGAAAATGAGATCACTCCCTTTGATATATACACTATCTGAATACTCAGTATGAAACTTTTTTTCTACTGCCGAGGTATTACCCTCATCAATGTTTTTCATTAACATAAGAAATTCTTCTTTTAAAGAATCCTCATTCATTTCAGCCTTTATTTGATTTGTGATCATAGTTTCCTCCTTTAATCACGAAAGTTTTAAGATTTAATCATTCATAAAAAACTCTATTTGTTGCTATAGCAACAAATAGTAAAAAAAATTAATCTATCGATTCTTCATAAATTTGATCAATAATTCGTTTGAAAGTTTTAAAATCTTGTGTTGATAATTTTTTAAACATTCGTTTTCGTTCCTCCGTCACAACAGAAGCCATCAAATGATAGATCTCAGAACCTTTTTTGGTTGGATACACTTGATTTTTTCTACGATCTTCTGGATCGGCTTGGATTTTGATCCAACCCTTTTCTTCCATATTGCGAAGGGCTCTTGCCATGGAAGGCCTATCATCAAAATCTCGCCCCAAATCCGACTGGCTACATCCAGGTTGTTTCATCAAACGAACTAGAACAAACCACTGTTCGGGAAAGAGATCAAGCCCATTTGCTGCTGCCAAACGCATAAACTGACGTCGCAAAGAGCGCACCGTCCGATAAATCAGATAAGCATAGGAGTTTTCTAAATCAAATGAATCCGACATATTGTTGCTATAGCAACATTATTTCTCTATTAAATCCTGTCAATACGAATCGGATCTAATCGAATTTGGAGAAAATGCCCCGGAATTTCCGGGACATCGAAGAAGATTAAAAGATTAAATCAAACCACCAAAAGAATAAAAGATCAGCAAATCCGTAGAAAATTTCTCTTCCTTCTTTCTTCAAAACAAATTCCGGTTTTTGTATGTCAGGAAACTTCTCTAATAATAATTTCTGTGCTTCTTTTGCTTCCGGATTTTCGTAAGCAAAAATCCTTTGAAATGCCGTTCTGTTCGAAGTTTGGATTTTGTGATGTAAAATATCTAAATCAATATCTTTTTTTAAAACTTCCTTCAACATTTCCAAAGATAATTTTCTTACTCGTTCCTCTTTAGAATTCAAATTATAGAACCCAATCATAGGAGCTTGCACTCGGTTACAACAATTCAAATTCAGTTTTTTTTCCATATACGATCTAAACAAATCGATAGAATCAAAATAAGCAGGATAGTAACTTATGATTTCGGCAGCCAACGATTCATTCGAATAATCTAACTTACTATTTAAAGAAGACACAAACTCAATAACTTGTTTGGCTTTTCCTTTTTCTTCGATTCCTCGTGCTGATGAATCATTAGAAAACAAACCTTTTTTCCAAGCGATAGTCATGATTGTATAGTTCCTATATGTTTTCGCGTTTATGTTTGCACCTTTTGAAATTAAATACTTCGCAACTTCAATATGTCCATAATCGATTGCAAGATGTAACGGAGTTTGATAACCTTCCTTTTTCCCAAATGTATAAAAAGTTCCCGACTCGGCATTCACATCGGCGCCTTTTTCGATTAGTTTCTTAACCAAGTCCAAATGTCCATACTCAGAAGCATAATGCAAAGGAGTTAATCCAAATTTGCCTTCTTTATCCCACTCAGGTGAATTGTTTTCAATCGACTCAGCCGCTTGAGTAACTTCGCCCGCCTTAATATTTTTAATCAAAACTGTATCACTTGAACAATTAACCAAAAACAACAAAACAAATGAAATGGAAATAGTTAGCTTCATATACACCTTTTATTAACTCCTTTTTACAAATGTAACTAAAACCACATTTAACATGCGTTTTTTCAATGTCTTTTTAATTTCAAATTCAGAACCAATAGATTTACAACAACACCGAACCGATAACAATCTTCTTGACGAAAAAGACATCCTAAATATAGTCTAAAGTTTTTGCCTAAAATATATTGGAGTATTGAATATGAATACTAAAAATAAAATCTATATGACTCATTTTGATTATCATCGACTAAAAACAATGGTTCTTGATTATAAAAAGAGAAATATAACAAACAACAATCTAAAAGATCTGTTGGGAGAAATGGAAAGAGCTCAAAAAGTGGACTCTCATTCAATTCCACCTAACTACGTCACTATGAATTCTGTGATTGAACTTAAAAATCTAGAAGAACTAGAGTTTCAAGAATTTCGATTGGTATTTCCAGAAGATGCAAATACCGAAGAAAACAAAATTTCCGTACTCGCACCCATCGGAACTGCTGTTTTAGGTTATAAAACTGGAGATGTCATCCATTGGAAAGTCCCTGGCGGAGAAAACCAGTTCCAAATTACCAAAATCAAATACCAACCAGAAGCCAACGGAGACTTCCATCTTTAAGTGAAGTTACAAAAATAACTCTAGTTAGTTTGGCGTTCCCAATCAAATCTAAGATATAACTCTAATAGATCAATGGGCCGGGCTCCTTCGGGGTCCGCTCACGCTCCCGTCTGCCTTATCGGCAGACCAAGCCCTTCAGATCCCTAACGTTTGTCATACTTCATTTAAAACCGTTTTACACTGATTGGATATTGATGTCTCATGTTGAAATAAACATTTTAAAATACGGCCACCGCCAGGAATGATCCAACGGCAATATTCACTTACATCTTCTTTACAAAAACCTTGTGACTTAGTTTTCATTGTATCCGAAAGTGTACTTTGGGCATTTTCACACGCGTCTGATAAATTTTTCCCACGTTCCTTTAAACATTGTAAAATTCGAGCCTTTGTTTGTTTTACTCCCTGACAGTAAGTAACGATCTCAGGTTGGCAAACTTCATAAATGGTTTTTGCCTCTGCAAACAAACCAAACTGAAAACAAAAAATAAGAATCAGTGACAAACGTTTCATATACAAATGAATCCTTTATATCTAGAATGATTTTCTATAGTTTCTACAATTTTCATTTTCGTATCCGTAAATTGACAAAACAAGTCCATTATTTTGAATCAATTGTAGTTTTTATTGATCAAAAATGTTACCATTACCGAATTCCTCACTCCAAAATATTACTTTTGCAGAATCTTCCCTATCTCTGGTACAAAGAGAACAATAGCGATGACGGCAGGTGGAGGAAATGGCCAAATTTCAAGATTTGATTGAGTAATGACTGTTTTATGACACCATTTTTGGTGTAACGGTGCGCGGAAGTAATAGCAGGATACGGAAGCAAAACTGGCCACAATATTTTTCTAAACTTTAAACTTAATTCGGTGTCCTCAAATATTGCTTCAATACTTAAATCCGACTTCCACAACCTGCGATCAAAAAAAACACAATGATCAAGATAAACAATTCCTTTCCACTTCAAACGAATGAAGTTGGAATACCATGAGATAAAACGCAAAAGAAAGTGGTTCTTGTCAAATTGATGGAAACATCCACCCCAAACCATTTCCCTACTCGAATCACAACTTAACTTGATTAGGTGATCAATTGCTTCTTTCGGAAGCCCAGTTCTTGGGTGATGAAACAGCACCACCTCACCTGTAGATCGATGAAAACCAATATTCAATCTTTCAGCCCTTGTAAATGCTTCTTTGGTGGATATTAAAATGATTTCAACTTGGGGATGTTTCCAATACACTTGGAGAGAATCCTGAAATAATGAATTTTCTCCGTTGTCTGTGGGGATGACGATACTTAACATCGAAACGATCCTTCTGGATTTAAGGTAAAAAAATCCAGAAGGTTGAATAGCATATTTTTTTAATACTCTGGATTCTCTAAAACCATTGCAATGCCTTGTCCACCACCAATACAAAGGGAAGCCACCCCATATCTCAATTTTTTTCTCCGCAGCGCATAAGCGAGTGTCAGTATCACACGTGTTCCGCTTGCTCCAAGTGGATGCCCGATAGCAATGGCTCCTCCATTTACATTTGTTTTTTCTGGATCTAAATTCAACTCTTGGATTACCGCTAGTGTTTGCGCTGCATAAGCTTCATTGATTTCATAGAGATCCACTTCTTCTATACGAAGCCCCGCATTTTGTAATGCCTTGGGGATGGCAAATACGGGTCCAAGGCCCATCATTTTTGGGTCGCAACCAACATTCGCATATCCTAATATTTTAGCGAGTGGCCGAATGTTTTTGGAACGAGACCATTCTTCAGAGCTTATCAATAAAGATGCCGCTCCATCATTGATCCCTGATGAATTTCCAGCTGTGACAGTTCCTTCTTTAGAAAAAGCAGTGGGAAGTTTTTGTAAACTTTCAACACAAGATAACCCTCGGATCTGCTCATCTCTTTGAATGAGTGAAACATTTTTTCCTTTGCTCGGGATTGGAATCATTTCATCAGAAAAAATTCCATCCTCACTTGCCTTTTCGGCTCTGACTTGTGAGATAACAGCCCATTCATCTTGTTTAGACCTAGAAATTTTGAAATGGTTTGCAATGTTTTCTGCTGTCAAACCCATCGTCAGATCTACATAACAATCAGTAAGACTTTGAGCCAAACGATCTTCCACAGGAGTATCACCATATTTATTCCCCCATCGAAGATTTTTCATAACAAAAGGGGCATTACTCATAGATTCTGTTCCCCCAACAAGGATTAGGTTGTTTTCTCCTGAAAGAATTTTACGGGAACCGATGACTACACTTTCCATTCCCGATCCGCACAAACGATTCACGGTAAGCCCACTGGAACTTTCTTTAAGACCTGACTTTAGTCCAATATGCCTTGCTAAGTAAGCAGAATCTTTATTATCTTGAATTACATTCCCGTAAATCGATTCTTCAATTTCTTCCGGATCCAAACCCGTTTTACGAATTGTTTCTTTTGCGGTAATAACTCCGAGCTCAGAAGAACTGTAATCTTTCAGCCCTCCACCAAATTTTCCAAAGGGAGTTCTCACTCCTTCCAAAATGACTACCATACTTAACTCCTTTTTTATAGTGTATATACACTATATACTCATAATTTTCAAAAATCTATACAATCATTCTTCTAACTTTCTTCTGTTGGATCTATTTCTAAGACTGGGAGGTTTCTTAATTCGGCAAGAATTTTTAAAGTTTGTTTGAATTCTGATTTTCCGAGATTATCTGTAATTGTTTTTTGAGTTTGTTTCCAAAGTTCAACTGCTTTTGTTAGCGACAACTCACCTTTTTTTGTCAGTGAAATGTTACGTACATTGCCTATTTCTTTTTTTTCAATTTTGATCAAACCATCTCGATTCAAAATATCCAAACTTCTCTGTAGAGTTGTCCTATCAATATCCGTAAGACGTGCTAAATCGGTAATACTGGGTTCCGTTTCATATGCAATAGCAGCCAAAAGAGTAAACTGTGTGATTCGAAGACCAGAAGGTCTTAATGCTGAATCGTAATAATTAGTAATTAACCTGCTTGTGCGACGAAGGCTTAAATTTAGACAGGACGATCCAATATGTTTTAAGTCTTCTTGAGAAAATCTCATTGTGGCCTACTTAATTCCAAAATATAGTGTATATACATCATATTGTCAACCAGCTTTTAGAATTTCTGTCAAATCGTAAACAAACGGGGCAACTTGGGTATTGTTAGGGTTTGACACCATAGTTTTTATAAACTTTTCTTTCGAACCATCCACTCTGCTACCAAAAAGTTAATGAGCCAACCCGCTCCCATCATCAAATCTCTGGGAATTCCAGAAGGATCTCCTCCAACAAAAATAAACCAAGGTAAATGTGTAAATACTTGAGTTCCTGCACCCATACCTATGGCATAACCTCGAATCATCCAATGGCTATGACGAACGACATTTTTTTGTCGAATTGACCTGTATCCCCAAATGATACAAAAGGCCATCCAAATTCCAACCACCAAACGAATGCTAAATAACCAATCTCCATCAGTCGGAACTTTTGGATACATGATGGTTAACCACAATCCTGACAAAGCAGAGAAAAGCCCCAAACCCACAAGAACCTTACCTGTTCTACGGTGCCAAACTATATGTTTCTTACGAAAACCTGGTGCAAATTGAAAGGCACCCAATATACTAAAAACAATAACAGCAACAATATGAACGAATACCGGAATGGGATCATTGAAAAACCGCTGATTCTCTACAGTATAGTTTGCACCAGTAACTAGTTGGAGCAGACGAATGGCTCCGGCAATACTAGGAACCAAACTTAAAAACAGAAGGGAGCCGATGATCCAATAATCTTTTTTAGTATATTTTGGCATAAGGAAATCTGGTTTATCAAAGAGTTACAATCGAGTTAAGGCAAGAAAAAAAATATAAATGAGTTTGCAATTTCCCTCGAATATTCATATGGTCGATTCAATTCTCATAAATGTCACAATTCAAATACCTAACAATTGTTTTCTGTTTTTTTAACGTCCTCACCTGCAGGTCAACTAATCATTATATTTTAAATCGAGGGATAGATTTATCTGACTCTTTTACTTTGGGAGTAGAAACAAATCATTATGGTGCTGGAGTTTGGATTTGGTGTTTGGGTGGAGGCATTCATATCAACCAAAACGCAAAAGGAATTGGGATGCGTAACGGACAACTTGGTTTATACAAAGCAGGTGGTGTTGACGATATCGGCATTTTGGGTGGCCAAACAAACAGATCCTTTACAAACCAAATGGGAAATTCATTTTTAATGATCAACTCAAACCAACATAGACCTATTTATCCTGATTCAAAAAGAAACCGTCAGAAATCTTATGATGCATCCAACGTGTTGATGTTAGTATTTTTTTCGGATAAAAAAAATAGTTCCGGTAAAAAACACTGCAACCAACCAGTAAGTGTCGAAGTATCCTTAGGTTTATTTCTTGGAGTTCGAGCCGGCTTTAATTTTAGTGAATTTGCAGACTTCTTATTAGGATTTACTACTTATGATTTTATGGAAGACGATGTAACAATCGAATAAATAATACCAATATTTATTTCTAACTGACTAAAAAGGAAAAAAGAAAAAATCATTTCTTCATCGTTTGCGATTTTACCTCTTCCAAAATCTCTTGGTAAACACTCATACCTAAGTTGTATTCAATATCAGATTTTCCTTTTCCTGTAATAAATTCTGCAAAAGTCCAATCATAACGGTTGGGATCTTTTCCTGAATCAAACCAATCTTTAAAGATAACGTTGTTTCCTTCTAAAATCACCTCCACCAAATGATAGGGTTCCGAATTTTTCCAATACCTTCTTTCTGTCATCACCAAGCCAAACCTTTACTATAGATTCATATCAATAAAAATTTCTTTCATCTTTTTCTGTAAAAAACAAGAAATATAGATACATCATTGACAAGGTGTTTATGATTCTATAAATACTAGGATCTTATGAAAAAGAAAACCTTACTCATTGTAGTTGCCGTTATGACATTTCTTTTTGCAACCATTACTTATTTATTTTCGCCTAGTGATGACAGTTCATTTTCAAAAGTAATTTCACGAGACGGAACCACAATTGCTTATGATAAAATTGGATCCGGTCCACCCCTCATTTTTGTTACTGGTGCCATTTGTCACAGAAAGTTCCAACCAATCATTGATGATGCCAATACTCTAAGTCAAAATTTTACCGTTTATAACTACGATAGACGCGGGCGTGGTGATAGCGGAGATAAAGAAATTTATTCAGTCCAATCAGAAGTAGAAGACATCGAAGCACTGATAAATTCTGCAGGTGGTTCTGCATATATTTATGGTCATTCTTCAGGTGCGGTATTGGCTTTGGAAACGGCTTTGGCCTTACCTAACAAAGTTAAAAAAGTTTTTATTTACGACCCACCTTACGTTTCTAACGAAAAAGAACGGAACGAATACCAACTTACAAAAGAAAAAATCAAATTTCTACTGAGCGATAAAAAATATTCAGACGCCATTGATGAATTTCTTGTTTCCATTGGTATGCCAAAAATATTTACATACGTTTTACCATTAACACCAGGTTGGAAACGAACCGTTCAACTTGCACCCACCCTTCTTTATGATATCACTCTCACTGAAAATTTGCCTCCCATTGAAAGACTATCAAAGATAAAAACACCAGTTTGTATTGCTTATGGTGAAGAGAGTCCGGAAGAAATTAAAAGAGTGACGAATATCCTTGCAAAGAACATACAAAATTCTGAATTACAGACAATATTAAAACAAGATCATTCAGTAGATACAAAGATCCTTCTACCGAAGATGATTCAATTTTTTAATGAATGAAAATCAAAAAAATAAAAACATCGAATTAGAATTACCTTGCAATTTTCGTCTCAATAAAAACCAATCACTTCCATAAGAAGGTTAATTTCGAATGATCATATTTCAATGCCCTACCGCTGTGACAGAATACTTAGAAGATAAAAAGATCGTTGTTCTCACGCAAAATGGAAAAAATACAGGGGCGAATTTAAAAGATAGTTTGAACAAAGGTGTGGAAGCACTCATTCAAAACAAAGCAGTTAAGTGGTTGTCCGACAATCGTAATATGGGCACTCATACAGCAGAAGATGTAGAATGGTTGAACAACGACTGGACTCCTCGGGCCATCAAAGCCGGTTGGAAAAAATGGGCTCTCATCCAACCTCAATCAGCATTGTCAGCAATGTCCGAAAAGAACTTAGTAGATTTTTTTGCTACAAATGGAATCGAAGTCAAAATTTTTGAATCACCTGAAGAAGGGTACAAATGGTTGGATTCAGTTTAGATTCCATTCATGAAACATAGTAAAACAACTCAATACATAGTTTTATCGTTAACACTGCTCACTACACAACTCGGATCATTGACATACCAACTCTTTGGTATCTCTGATCCAAGTTGGATCATGGTTATTTTGTTGGTGGCTGGACTTGTTTTTTCTGTAGTAACAGTGATGTTTGCTTTATTGCAAATAAAGAAATATAAAAAACAATTTTTAATTATCAAAAAAACTATTTCAGCTGCCATCAACGGCAATTTACACGTTGAGCCTACTCTTAAATCGAACTTAAAAAAACGCAACGAAGTCGATGCGATTCTAATTTCTTTATTTGAATTATTACATATTTTTCAAGACATCATTTCACTTCTAAAAGATGCAACAATAGGTCTATCATCATCTGTTGATAATGCAAAGCTTGCAGATGATTCTTTTCATTCTAGTTTACATAGACAAAAAGATTATTCACAAAACTTAGAAGCAACGGTCCGCAAGATGACTGACAATATGACAAATATTGAAAATGCATCATCAAACAATTATTCAACTTTGATTCGTGTTTCCGAAAGTATTAAACTTTTGTCAGATCATATCAATGAATCAGAAGAGAACAGTAACCTCTCAAAAAAGTTAACCTTTGGCATTTCGGAAAAAATTCAAAAAGGGAATAAAGCGATGGAGGAAATGGCAACTGTCATTGAAAACATTGCAACGAGTTCTGGGAAAATAGAAGGTATGGTCATTGTGATCAAAGAAATCTCAGAACGTGTGAATTTACTGGCATTAAACGCTTCGATTGAAGCTGCACGTGCTGGAGAGTATGGAAGTGGATTTGCTGTTGTTGCACAAGAAGTGTCTAAACTAGCAACTCAGACCTCCAATAGTATCAAAGAAATTGATGCGAATGTAAAACGGAACAAAGAAGAAGTTACACTCAATCGTCAAAAAATCAACGAAACAAACCAATTATACAAAGAAATCATCAGCGAAGTAAAACAAATTTTCGAGAAAATAGATTTCATTTCTGAATCAGCAACAAACCAAATGCAAATCAAAGAAAAGTTATTATTTGATTCAGAACAACTTTCTCAGATGTTAGCAGAGATCAAACAAAACATAGGTGATCAAAACAATTCACAAAAATTGATTTCCGATGTTGCTCACGCAATGGACTCAAGTGTCAACGCAACATTTTCAGAGGGAGAAAATCTTTCTAAACTTTTAGAAAAAATAAAATCCACCAGTGATGATATTGGCGGAGTCATTTTATTATTTAAGTAAAAACATAAATAGAGAAAAGAAAAATAACATCTGTTTGTTTGATTACAACAGATAAAGTTTTCCCATTTAAACTCTATTACCGAACTTTGTTCGCATATCATGGATTCAAATTTATTGCATAGCTCTTGAAAATAAATTGACAATTTTGCCATTTTTAGTCAATAAATTAGTTCTTGTACTAAGAAGGATGCAAAAAAAGGCACATCATTGCATTTATTACAGCGATACCACTACAGAAGTGTATTTTCTGATTGCAGATACTGAAGGTCTATGGTGTTCTTCCTTTTACACTTTTTCGCCACAACGATGGAATGAATTAAATGGAAACGAACGAGTTTAGGCCGGAAAAGAATTCCCAAAACAAACCAGATTTTATTTCTAATTTCCAAAGTATCTTTCAATCCCTTCCTGAACTCTATATGCTCTTAGATTTAGATTTTCATATCATCGACATTAGCGATGCTTATGCGAAAGCCACACTGATTGAAAGAGAAAAAGTAATCGGTCATCACATTTTTGAAATATTTCCTGACAACCCAGATGACAAAAATGCGGATGGAGTCAAACAACTTAAACTTTCTTTACTACAAGTGCTGAACTACAAAGTGACGAGCACAATGACAATGCAAAAGTATGACATTTCCAAACCAGATGGAAGTGGATTCGAAGTAAGGTATTGGAGTCCTAGAAACTCACCCGTATTTGATAAAGAAGGAAACTTAATCTGTATTGTCCACCGCGTAGAGGATGTTACTGAATTTGTTTATCTAAAACAACAAAAATTAGAACAATCGGAAGTCACAGAAGAAATGACGGAACGGATTGCCAAAATGGAATCCGAAGTTCTGACCCGCGCTAAAGAAGTTATCGAAAAAAACGAAGCTTTATTAAATAGCGAACAAAACTTATCCATCACCTTAAGTTCCATTGGTGATGCCGTTCTTGCTACTGATGAAAAGGGAATCATCAATCGTTTGAATCCAGTAGCAGAAGGTTTAACGGGATGGAGTGAAAGTGAAGCCATTGGCCACAATGTCAGTGAAGTTTTGAAATTGGTTTCTGCAAAAACCGATTTACCAAAAGAAATTCCTATCTTTGAAGTTTTAACAACGGGAAAGGCAAAAGGAAATAGTTTAGATGGAATTTTAATCCATCGGAATGGCAGAAGGATCAATATTTCAGACAACTGTGCACCGATCCGAAACAAAGCCGGCAAAATCATTGGATCCATTTTGGTATTTCGTGATATATCAGAAGAGTTTGCTGCCAAAACATTTTTAGAAAAAGCAAAAGAAAACGCTGAACTAGCAAACAAAGCTAAGGATTCTTTCCTTGCTACAATGAGTCACGAAATTCGTACACCACTCAGTGGGTTGTTAGGGATGTTAGAGTTACTTTTTCAAACCCCACTCAGTGAAGACCAACAAAGTTTGGTTAAAAATGCTTTGGGATCAGGCAATAGTTTATTACGAATTCTCAGTGACATTCTCGATTTGTCAAAAATTGAAGAAGGTAAATTAGAATTATCACTACAACCAACATCCATCCAGCAACTCCTCTCTGAAGTTGTCACAACGTATTTACAAATTGCCAGTGCAAAAGGTTTAACTTTATCATTTAGCGTTGATGAAAATATTCTAGGCGCACATATTATGGATCCTTTGAGGCTTTCACAAATCATAAACAACTTTGTTAGTAACGGAATTAAATTTACTTCCAAAGGTAATATCAAAGTTTCCGCTAACCTTGTTAAAAATCTTGCCAATGAACAACAAATTCGATTTTCAGTGACTGATACAGGCATTGGTCTTAGTAAAAAAAACCAAGCAAAACTGTTCCAAACATATACTCAAGCCACTGCAGATACCGCGAGGTTGTATGGTGGCACTGGCCTTGGTCTTGCAATCTGCCAACGTTTGAGTGATTTAATGGATGGCAATATAACAATCGATAGTGCACCTGGCATTGGTTCTACATTTAGTATCACATTGTCTCTTCCAACAGCTGATCTTGATCTCAATCATCTAAGCCCTATCACAAAAGAAGAAGGAATCATCGAACCTATTGCCAATTCCCAATCCTATATCCCTAAAATTTTAGCAGTAGATGACAATTCAGTGAATTTAGAACTTTTAGCACGCCAACTGCAAATCTTAGGTCTTCAAGTAGATAGGGCAGACGATGGAGAAAAAGCACTTTCGTTATGGTTATCAAATAGATATGACCTCATCATTACCGATTGTCATATGCCAATCAAAGATGGGTATATGTTAACAAAAGAAATTAGAAACATTGAAACTTTTAGTTACCAAAAACGAATTCCTATTATAGGTTATACTGCCAATGCTTTAAGCGAAGAAAAGGAACACTGCCTTTCCGTTGGGATGGATGAATTATTAATCAAACCGGCTCGTTTAACAAACCTTAGAAAAACTCTTCTCAAATGGTTGCCAACAATCATTCCAGCTCCTAATAAGACCTAACTTCCAAAAACCATAAATTCTGTATCTCACCTACCATCACCGAACTTTGTTCGTATAACCCAAGTTTTGATTTATTGCATAGACCTTTAAAAAAGTTTATAATTTTCATTTTTTTTATCAATTCGTTAACTACAAAACGAATCAAAACCAACTCGATTGAATTTATCATAAATTTTATTACAACTATCACTTCACAGAAGTTACATTTTCTGATTGCTTAATTTAAAGTTTTATGCTGCTCTTCTTCTTTACGCTTTTTAATACTGCTATGGAATTAAAGACATGGATACAAAAGAGCTAAGGTTGGACGATACATCTAAAAACAAAATCAAAGCTCAGTTTGATTTCCAAAGTATCTTTCAATCCCTTCCCGAACTTTATATGCTCTTAGATTTAGATTTTCATATCATCGACATCAGCGATGCTTATGCGAAAGCCACACTGATTGAAAGAGAAAAAGTAATCGGACATAATATTTTCGAAATATTCCCCGACAATCCAACAGATAAAAATGCAGATGGAGTCAAACAACTTAAGTTTTCACTCATGCAAGTGCTGAACTACAAAGTTTCTAGCACAATGACGATGCAAAAGTATGACATCTCCAAACCAGATGGTAGTGGGTTCGAAGTAAGGTATTGGAGTCCTAGAAACTCACCTGTATTTGATAAAGAAGGAAACTTAATCTGTATTGTCCACCGCGCAGAAGATGTTACCGAATTTGTTTATCTAAAACAACAAAAATTAGAACAATCAGAAGTCACTGAGGATATGTCTGAACGGATTGCCAAAATGGAATCCGAAGTTCTGACCCGCGCCAAAGAAGTTATCGAAAAAAATGAAGCTTTATTGAATAGCGAACAAAACTTATCCATCACCTTAAGTTCCATTGGTGATGCTGTTCTTGCTACCGATGAAAAGGGCATCATCAATCGTTTGAATCCAGTAGCAGAAGGTTTAACAGGATGGAGTGAAAGCGAAGCCATTGGTCACAATGTCAGTGAAGTTTTAAAATTAGTTTCTGCAAAAACCGATTTACCAAAAGAAATTCCTATCTTTGAAGTTTTAACAACGGGAAAGGCAAAAGGAAATAGTTTAGATGGGATCTTAATCCACCGGAATGGCAGAAGGATCAATATTTCAGACAACTGTGCACCGATCAGAAACAAAGCCGGTAAAATCATTGGATCCATTTTGGTATTTCGTGATATATCAGAAGAGTTTGCTGCCAAAACATTTTTAGAAAAAGCAAAAGAAAATGCTGAGCTAGCAAACAAAGCTAAGGATTCATTTCTTGCTACAATGAGTCACGAAATTCGTACTCCACTCAGTGGACTCATCGGAATGTTAGAATTACTATCACAAACATCCCTTAACGGGGACCAAGAAAGTTTGGTCAAAAATGCTTTGGGATCAGGGAATAGTTTATTACGAATTCTAAGCGACATTCTCGACTGGTCAAAAATCGAAGAAGGTAAATTAGAATTATCACTACAACCAACACCCATTAGTCGGCTTCTCTCAGAAGTTGTCACAACATACACAAATATTGCAAGTTCCAAAGGATTGATTTTATCATTTAGCGTTGATGAAAATATTCTAGGCGCACATATTATGGATCCTTTGAGGCTTTCGCAAATCATAAACAACTTTGTTAGTAATGGAATTAAATTTACTTCCAAGGGTAATATCAAAGTTTCCGCAGAGTTAGTTAAAAATTTAACCCACGCACAACAAATTCGATTTTCAGTGACTGATACAGGGATTGGTCTCAGCAAAAAAGACCAATCAAGATTATTCCAAACATATACCCAAGCCACTGCGGATACCGCGAGGTTGTATGGTGGCACTGGTCTTGGTCTTGCAATCTGTCGACGTTTGGCAGACCTACTGGATGGAGTGATTACAATCGACAGTACACCTGGCATTGGTTCTACATTTAGTATCACATTGTCTCTCCCTGCGGTTGATCTTGATGTAAATCATATAGATCCAATCACAAAAGAAGAAGGATCTGTGGAACCCATTGCGCGTTTCGAGTCTTACACACCTAGAGTTCTAGCTGTTGATGACCATTCAGTGAATTTAGAACTTTTAATACGCCAATTGGAAATGTTTGGACTTCAGGTGGATGGTGCGGACGACGGAGACAAGGCCCTAATGTTATGGCTCACAAACAAGTATGACCTAATCATTACCGATTGCCATATGCCAATCAAAGATGGATATATGTTAACAAAGGAAATTAGAAACATTGAAACTTTTAGTTACCAAAAACGAATTCCTATTATAGGATATACTGCCAATGTCTTAAGCGAAGAAAACGAACACTGCCTTTCCGTTGGGATGGATGAAGTATTAATCAAACCGGCTCGTTTAACAAACCTTAGAAAAACCCTTCTCAAATGGTTACCAACAATCATTTATCCAACTCAGACTAACACATCGGATGTACTTGTTAGCACGGAATCACCTATCGACATAAGTGAACTCAAAAATATTGTATCTAACAAAAAAGATCAAATCTCCATTTTAAAAAAATTCAAAACTCATCATAAGAACGATTTAACAAAACTCGTCGACGAACTTTCGAAAATGAATGTAAACGAAGCAGCACGCCTTGCCCACCGCCTTAAAGGTTCAAGCCAAGTAGCTGGAGCAAGAGACCTAGTAAATGGATACAAAAAAATCGAATCATTTATTAAAGAAAACGAAATAGATAAAGCCCTAAAGGAAATTGAAATAATGAAAGAAGATGTTCGAAACATTGAATCTTTTATTGATATCTTATAAGATGATTTTGACTGAATTAAGGTGATATTATGGTTGCAGAGGAATTAAAATTTTTAGTGATTGAAGACGATGATTTTCAGAGGGAAATCATTGTTGATATATTAGGAAGATTAGGTGCGATGAAGGTTACCGAAGCCCGAACGGGAACAGAAGCACTCAACTATTTAAACGATGAAAAACCTAACTCTATTGACATCATTCTCTGTGACTTAAATATGCCGGAGATGGATGGAATGGAATTTCTTCGCCATATCGGAAATTCTCACTCTTCCATTGCAACGATCATCATGAGTGCTCTCGATGGTGCATTGATTGATTCCGTCCGAAAAATGGCCAGTGCTTATGGAACTTATTTACTCGGCGCGATCGAAAAACCAATCACACCAGCTAACTTAGAAACATTATTTTCTCTCTTCAAATCTCGAGACGTAAAACAAAGAAAAGAATTAAACCAAGGATCCCTTTTTACATTAGGAGAAATTCTAGAAGGTTTAACCAACGGAGATTTTGTACCTTTTTTCCAACCCAAAATTCAATTATCTTCAGGTAGGTTGATTGGAGCAGAAGCCTTAGCAAGGTGGGTTCATCCAGAACGTGGTGTGATAGCACCTTATGCGTTCATTGATTTGTTAGAAAAATCAGGAAACATTGACATACTAACATTTATTATGTTAGAAGAATCAGCGAAGGCATGTAAATTAATTCATGCGCAAGGCCACAAAATATCCATCTCAGTCAACCTTTCCCTTACATCACTTGCCGACACAAAACTTGCAGATAAAATCACTCGAGTGGTATCGGAATCAGGGTTGGATCCGAAATACATCATTCTCGAAATTACAGAAACAGCAGCCATGACGGAAATGGCACCGGCACTTGAAAACTTAGCACGCCTTCGTATGAAAGGATTTGGCCTTTCCATAGATGATTATGGAACAGGATATTCAAGTATGCAACAAATCGCTCGGATTGCGTTTACTGAATTAAAGATCGATCAATCCTTTGTTCGTGAAATGACAACAAGTAATGTTTCCAAAGTATTGATTAATTCAAGCATTGAGATGGCAACAAGGTTACAAATAAAATGTACAGCGGAAGGCATCGAAACAAAAAATGACCTCGAACAACTAAAAGGTATGAATTGTGACTTAGGGCAAGGTTACTACATAGCAAAACCGATGAGCTTTGAAAACTTTTTGAAGTTTTGTAACCAAAGTTTAAGTAACTAAAAAACAAATTCTAAATATGATCTTTTTTCTTTTGGAACAGTAAAATGTTTTAAGAGACCATTATTTTATGCGATTACAGAATTTTCTCAAATGATTCGATTTACATCCATATATATAGAATAAATATAAACACATTACTCTCTATATTATTTTTCCGGAATCAAAAATATGCCCACAAACACAGAATTAGAAACATTAGAAGCTGTACAAAATTATTATGGAAAAGTTCTTAAAACAAACAAAGACTTAAAAACCAGTGCCTGCTGCAGCGTAGAATCCTTACCAGCGACATATTCACCGTTATTATCAAAAATTCATCCAGTTGTGAAAGAAAAATTTTATGGATGTGGGTTTCCTTTCCCGCAAGCACTTGAAGGTAGAAAAGTTTTGGATTTAGGTTGTGGGTCAGGTAGGGATGTTTATTTATTATCCCAATTAGTTGGTGAATCAGGAACCGTCATTGGCATTGATATGACAGAGGAACAGTTAAATGTTGCAAACAATTACCTTGATTATCACAGAGAACAATTTGGTTTTAAAAAATCAAACGTAACCTTTCACAAAGGTTTTATCGAAAACTTAAAGGCAACTGGAATTGAAGATAACTCCATTGACTTAGTGGTTTCTAATTGTGTTACCAATCTTTCACCTAACAAAAAAATGGTTTTTTCCGAAATATTTAGAGTCTTAAAACCTGGTGGTGAATTGTATTTTTCTGATGTTTTTACTGACAAAAGGATTCCAGAGAATCTCAAAGAAGACCCAATTTTACTTGGAGAATGTTTAGGTGGTGCACTTTATACGGAAGACTTCAGAAGGTTACTTGCCGAAATTGGGATTTACGATTTTCGGGTTATATCCAAATCAAAAATAGATCTTTTAAACCCAGAAATTGAAGAAAAAGTAGGGAATATCAATTTTTATTCAATCACATTTAGAGTATTTAACATTCCGCTAGAAGACCGATGTGAAGACTATGGCCAAGTCGCTTACTACAAAGGAACTATCAATGGAGTTCCGCATCAGTTTAAATTAGACGACCACCATGTTCTTGAAACAGGCAAACCAATGTTAGTTTGTGGTAATACAGCAGATATGCTTTGCAAAACACATTATAAAGATCATTTTCAGATCATAGGAGACAAATCAAAACACTTTGGACTCTTTGATTGTGGCCCAACTTCATCAATATCTTCTGACAATGGAGCCGCTGGTGCTTGTTGTTGATTGGTATTTTGAATTAGAGCATTGATTAGGACTTAAAGCTACGGAGAGAAAACAAACCATTCAGCCATTAAATCAGAATAGGTCTCTATTTTAGAAATAATCCAAACAGAGACCTATCATCCAATTTTATTTTATTGAAATTGTAGTAGAATTTTCATCCAAAAGAATTAATTTTTCAGGCGAAATTACTTTAGGTAAAAAGTAAATAAGGGTTCGGGTAGCTGCTTCATTTGGTTTCAAGGTTAGTTTTGTTTCGACTTTACCAGTGGCAAAATTGTTTCCAGAAACATCTTCTTTTACATCATTCCAAACATCTACTTCGAAATGTCTAACGAAGGTAGGTGAGTTTAACTTTTTCACTTCTTTCCCTTTGTCATCCATAATTGTCACGTAAGTGGGTTCCAATGCAATTCGAGAAAACACAATTTCGTGATCAACCGATTTTAAATTCTTAAAAGAAACAGTGACATGGATCAATCGTAGTTCATCTGAATTTGGGTAGAAGTTTTTCCCACCGGATGCAAAACTGTTTGGTCCATCAGTAACCTTAAGAACTTCAATCTCTAGATTTTTTGATTTTGATTTAATATTTTGTTTCAATATAAGTGGTGTTGCACAATTGATGAGAACAAAAAAAGGCAAAAGAAATGCTGTCAATTTAAGGGTTTTCATAAAAACAAAAACCATCCAGAATCTGATCCAGTCAAATACTTTTCTTAATATTCGTTAGTTGCAAAATTTGATTTTTTATAAAAATTTTTAAAAAATTTGCAATATTTTGTGCATTACATTTTAAAAACGAATTTCATTTCATTAAGCGAAATCAGATAATGATTACCCAATCTAATACTAAGATTCAGAAATCATCGCAAAACAATTTTTATATACAAGCTTGGAAATTAGTTTTCGAACGTTTGCTTTATTTTAGCCATCTGCTTACGATTTTTACAATATGCCTTAAAATTTAATCTCACCTAGCAAGTAGATAATATTCATAAGTTTGAATTTTCCGATTTACTATTTTTTGAATACCATTTAACTTTGTATATGCTATGAGAACGATCCTACTAATTACTATTATTTCCTGTTTTTTCAACTGTAAAAAAAAGGACTCTTCGAATACGGAAGAATTACTTTTAGGGTTATACCTACTCCAACCCACGGATTTGATTTTGGAACTAGGATATCCCGGATCACAAAACCAAATTCAAAACGAAGCTCTCGCTGGCAAAATTTCCGGAGTCACTGTGAAAGTAGGAGGTGTGACCGCTACAGGTGTGTCGGCTGTTAATTCAGACACCATTCAATTTACGATGCCTACCATTCCTGGGATTACAGAAAACACCCCTGTTGATTTTGCCGTTGAAAAAGATGGCGCGGCAGTATTTTCTACGAAGGTGCGTTATAGACCACTACTCGGTTGGGCAATCAACGAACCACATGGAACATTTCGTTATATTGATGGAAGGGATAACAAAAGTTTTTTTCAGATCACAGCAACAACGGCAACCCATGTATTCAATACATTTGGGCATGGTGGTTCCGATCTAGATATCTACTATTTTACAAGTTTGAATGGGACTATGATTCCTTTTGCCGAAAAAAGAAGAAACGGAGCGGAATTCAATCGAGTGGCACTCAATGCAGGAACTGTTTATGTTATGATCAAACACATTAGTGGATTTGGTGGAACTTATAATTTACAGGTCGCTAACGCGGGTGTGGTTGCGTCCAGCTCGGCAACTCTTTACACTCCAGCTTCTCTTTGTTATGATACAATGGGAACAGGACCTGCAACAGGGAATAACTGTGCAGTTCTAATGGATGCAACAGTTCAAGCAGGATTTGCACGGACTGGTCGTTGCACTTATCCTGGAGACGATGGTCTCACGACACGCAACTATTATCAGAATGGATTTGGAACAGCTTATGCACAAAACACATGCCTAAATCCTGGTGGCGGCTCCTCAAATGAGGCGGAATCCATTTTTCTTTCCAATTAAAATAGAATTATAGATTAAAGAAAACAATGGTAATAACAACTGGCGGATAATTCATTCGAGTTGTTATTACCTTAAGAAGATATTTTTATTCTTTAATCAACGGATACTTTAACTTTTTCTGCGTACATAGAATCAATGAGTGACTGGTATTTTGCTGTGATGATATGCCTTTTCATTGAAAGTTTTGCGGATAATTCATCACCTACTTCAAAAACCTTTGGCAAAAGTCGCACCTCACCAATTTTTTCAAAACTCTTAAATCCGTTTTCTATACGTATAATGTTTTTTATTTCTTTTTCAATTTTCTCAAGAACTACTTTGTTTGTTGCAAGTTCTTCATAAGTGGATCCATATTCCGAAAAATTTCCAAGTCCAGGCAAAACCAAAGCACCCAAAAACTTTTGGTCCTGCCCAACAACCATAACATGATCAATGAGTGGAGATTGGATGATTTTGTTTTCAATAGGTACCGGCTCTATATTCTCTCCGTTCAGTAACACAATTGTTTCTTTGGTTCTACCAACAATTTTAAGAGTATGATTATAAGTCATAATGCCAAGATCACCAGTATTAAACCAACCGTCATCTGACAATACTTTGGCGGTAATATCTGGTCTTTTGTAATAACCTTTCATAATCTGTGGCCCACGCACATACACTTCTCCTTTTTGTCCTTTTTTCGGAGGATAAATGACGGCGCCAGTTTCTATATCCTTCAATTGAATTTCAGTTTTTGGAAACAAAGGCCCTACACTACCAATGACTAAATGTTTTGGTGTTCGAAAAGCAAGACCCGGAGAAGTTTCTGTGAGACCATACCCTTCATACACAGGAATTCCAACCGTATTAAAAAATTCATCAATATGAAAAGGCAAAGAACCACCACCGGAAACAGACCCCCTTAATTTTCCGCCTGTCACTTGTCTAATTTTCCTTAATACGATGAAATCCATAATCAAATAAGGAAAGAGGAACACTACGATCGAAACTAAAGAATAAAATGCAATGAACGCGGATTGAATCAAACTCCTTCCCTGTAAATCCAATCGATTCCCTTTCAAAAAATGAAGAGGCCTTTGGAAGTTGAGAGCGGTGACATAAGCAATCTTAAAAAGTAATTTCATTGTCAGAGATCCTGATTGAATTTTCATCTGCATCGCTTGGTATAAATTTTCCCAAAGTCTTGGTGCCGAAGCCATAAACGTAGGTTTCACGATCGATAAGTCTTCGCGGATATTTCTTACATTCGTATAATATTGAACAGCACCCATCGCGATGGTTCCCATTTGAAATACTCTTTCAAAACTATGCCATACAGGTAGAATGGAAAGAAATCGATCTTTTGGACCGATATGGATCGGGATATTTTTTAACTGCGAAATCATATTTGAATGAGTTAACATAACTCCCTTAGGTTCTCCCGTAGTTCCGGAAGTATAAATGATTGTAAATAAATCCTCTGGTTGTATTCTAGTTATTCGTTCTTCTACCCTTTTGTCACCTAACTCCCGCAAATTTTTTCCTTTGGTTATCAATTCACTCATTAAAATGACTTGAGGGTTTGTTTTGGATTTTGAATCTAACGAAATTTGATTATCTAACTTATTTTTTGAATGATTACTGAAAGAATCAAGATCCATAAGAATCACGTGAGTGATGTTTGGCAAAAATCGAAAATTTCTCTCCAGTTTTTGCAAAGTCGTTTCATTTTCGACAAACACCATTTTCGCATCAGAATGTGGAAGGATGTATTGAATGTCACCGTCTGTTACGTCTGTACCACGAGGAACATCAGCACAACCAGAAAGAATGATTCCATAATTGCTTATGATCCATTCTTTTCTATTTTCAGAAAGTACAGCAACATGATCACGTGCCTCCAAACCAAGTGCAATGAGCCCAGTGGCAAGTGCCACACCAGTTTCATAAAGCTCAAGGAAACTCATTGTAGAAAATTGTTTGTTTTTATTTCGAGTGCGAAACGCAGGTTTATCACCATATAACATAGCACTCTGATAAAACATCTCCGCTAAATTTTTCGCCAAAACTTTCGAACTCATATCTATTTCTCCGATGCAAATAGACTAACAGATCTATTGAAAACGTTCTTGAACGTAGCGGCTATTTAGAAAAGAAAATGGCTGTGAATGGTTCGTTCTTTTTTGTGAAACTGGAGGGTGTTACACCGAATGATCTTAAAAAAACACGAGTAAAATGAGATTGATCAGCAAATCCGCCCTGATAAGCCGCATCAAGTAAATGTGGATGGTTCGCTAAATAATCCACTGCCTTTTTGGTTTTTAACCAAAGTCGATACGCAGAAAAAGGAACGCCCACTTCCTGACTAAAAAGATGACGAAAACGGTCTACCGATAAACCTGCGTCAGCTGCCAAACGAACAAGAGAAAAATCCTCAAGCTCTATATTTTTGATACTTTGACCAATACGTGGATCAATTACCTGTTTTTTAGGTTTTACAAAATCCTGATGGATGATATCAAGAAGTTTTGTTCGAACTTCCATATTTGATAAACTTAAGATTTGTTTTATTTTTTGTTTCACAGTCTCCGTAAACAAATCTCCAACCTCAAATAACGATTGTTTTGCCCTTAAACTTCTATCATAAAAAAGTTGGTATCCTGTTGTCAGTGGATCCAAATAGATTAAAGTTAAATCTCCCTCCCCTGCTCGCATTTCATGACTGACTCCAGAGGGAATACAAACAGCATTGTATTTTTTCCACTCTCCATCTTTAGTTCTCAGTTCCACATACCCCGAATCCGGCAAACTGATTTGAATGTAAAAATGACTATGCCGATGGCTTGAAAATCCATCACCACGATAAGTAGCAAAATCATCCCAAATCAAAAATTGTTTCATGGTTTTAAATTCAGAAAAAATCCGTTAAGTTTTCTAGAACTTGCGATACAAAATAAGGCTACGAATTCCAAAATAAACAAAAAATAGAGAAACAAATCCCATCATTATTTCTGCTACGTAACCATTCGATCCAGAAATCCAAGTACAAAGTATACTGGCACCTGCAAAAAAAGAAATTAGTCCATTAAACCACTGTTTTTTGATAAAAAATTCCAATGACAAAACAAAGGTTGCGATGGCAATCGCTCCCCATTTCCACCAAGTAGCAACTTCTAATTGTGGAAACAAATCACTCACATCTTTTAGTGAGTCCAAACGAAACAAAATTTGATCAAGAATATAATTCTCATATAGATCAAAAGGAATGATGATGCTACTTGCAACAAGACCCACCAATACCAAAAGATTTATTTTTTTAGATTCAGAGTAGATCAAAGAGAAAATCAAACCGGCATAGAAAAAAGGAAATAGAATGTCTAATTTTTGACCAGCCCGCATCTCGGATCGTATTTTTTTAGGTTCTTCTTCATTTCCTGTTATGAACTTTATATCATCAGCGGACTTGGCAAATTCAAATGCAATGATAGGAGTTCTAAAACCTTTGTTAAGAGCCGCCTGACTCGGATATACAAAAATCCCAATGAGAGACAGAAACAATGTCAAAAATCCAAAGAAAACAATTATTTTTTTTGTGAACTTCGACCTCATTGCCATACACTCCTTTGAACTATTTCATTTATCAAAAACATAATTGATGTTAAACGGAACATAGTTAAAATTTTTTGGAGCGTTCCCAATCCCATCTATGTTTTCAATTTTCCATTCGTAAGGGTCGGGCTCATCCGGGGTGCGCTAACGCTCCCGTCCGCCAAATAGCGAAGCGGCGGACCAAGCCCTTCTGATCCCTTACGCGGATTTTTTCTTTGACTTCAATTACTGAAAAGCATCTTCCAATGATTTAAATGTTTCTCGGCTAACACCTACAGGCATAAAAAAACCAATTGTATCTACTGATTTTGAAGAACCTCCATAAATCTCAATTGCCACGGAAGTTACAGCCGATTCAGCAATTAAAATTTCTTGGAACTTAGGATAAACTTTCGTTGGTGCTATAAAATAAGATAAAAAATTCTTAAAAGGGAATGAAGCACTGAGTCCATTCATTTTAGGAATCGAAAAAGTTTTGAACTTGGCAGAAACTTGTTTCTTTTGTTCTGCAGAAAGTCCATCCAATCGACAACCTAAAACCGATCTTAATTTAGAAGGTTCTGTATCCGGACTGTCCAAATAAATTGCCAAACTATCACAATCAGTAATCCCGATTGATTCCCAATCTTTCTGAAAACTTTCCCAACTTTTGCCTATATTTTCGTAGGCTCCTTTATGGGTTGAATAATAAATTTCCGTTTGTCCAAAGGATTCACGGCTCACAGCCACTTGTTTAAAACCGCCCATAAATCCGTAGAACGCTAGTCCCAGTAGAATTAACGTTACAATGGTGATTCCAATGTATTTTAATTTTTTCATTTTGTTCTCCCTGATCCAGAAAAAACTTTAGATCATTCCAGGTATTAATTATAGTAAAGTAGTAATTTAGTGCATCAGGAAAAAACTCTCGCTTTTCCATTTCTTTCTGCAACACTTACCCCCGAGGTATACACATGAATTTTATTTTCTCTAATATCAAATGGATCATGCTCGGTTCCGGAATCATTACCTGTTCCATGATCCTTTCCGCCTTACATCCGACCCTTGGACTCACTTTAACATTTGGGGATACATTAAATGGTGATTTGGCTAATATCATCGTTCGTAACTGGGGTGCCCTCATCACAATTACTGGCGGGATGTTGGTATATGGTGCTTACCATGAACCAAATCGTAATTTAATTCTTGTGGTTTCTTCCATTAGCAAAAGTACATTCGTTTTACTCAATTTGATTTATGGACAAACATTCTTTGCAAAGTCTGGGATTGCTCTTGTGTTTGATTCCATCCTTGTGGTTATTTTTGTTTCTTATCTTTTCCTTCAGAAATCAAAGAAATAAAATGATTTGAATTCAAAAAAAAAAAAGAAAAGTTCTTTTGGCTTAATCGAATAGCCTACACCACGAGAGAAACCAACTCAAACCAGAAGAACTTTTTATTTCAAACTATGACTTTAGGTTCAACTAACTCTTTTCGTTTTACAAATCTCCGCATAACGCATACCGCTCTTACGGATTTTCCTACTCATATTCTTATAATCCACTTCGACAAGCCCAAACTTTGGTCCATACCCATCGTTCCATTCTAAATTATCCAAAAACGACCAATAGTAATAACGTTCGACAGACACACCTTCATCGATCAACCGACGAATCTCCGCTAAATGGTCGACAATATACTTTTCTCTTTTTTCATCTTTCTCGTCGGGAATCCCATTTTCTGTAATATAGATGGGAAGTTTATACTCATCCCAAATCCGATGACAAACTTTAGAGAGTCCTTCCGGATAAATCTCCCAACCCAAATCATTTTTGCGAGAATCTGGACAATTCGGATCGACCATGGGAACGGCAAATAGGTTTCCTGGATTGTAACTGGCTTTAAAAAGATGACGAGAGTAATAATTGATTCCAATGAAATCACAAAAGACACCCTTTCCTTCCGGATAACCAAAGCCAACGGGAAAGGATAATTTCCCTTCCACAAAACCTTTTGTTTGAATTTCATGAAATAGATAATCACTTAAAAAACAACCAAGACGTGCCAAAGGATGGGATGTTAGAGGTGCAAAAACAGCCAGATGGTGCGCAAAACCAACCTTAGTTTGTCCTGCAAAACCAGATTCTGTTCGAATTTTATGAATGAGTTTATAGGATTTGAGGTGAGAAAGAATGAGGCGGCGAGTTACTTTTAGATAGGCAGGGATATCACCATGGCTTCCCGGAGGGTATTTACCGTCCACATAACTATCATTAGCAAAAACATTAGGTTCGTTGATGGTGCACCATTCGGAAACAAGATCACCAAATTGTTTCACGGAAAATTCAACAAAGGAAAGGAACTCCTTCACCGCATCCTTTCCTAACCATCCCCCTTTTTTTTGAAACCATTCTGGACAAGAAAAATGATGGAGTGTAACTAAAGGCTGGATCCCCGCTTCCAGAAGAAGCCGAAACTCATCACGATAATGGGCCACTGCTTCCATGGACCATTCCCCTTCGGAGGGTTCGATCCGACTCCATTCAATACTCATCCGATAACATTCTTGATTGAGTTTTGATAAAAGTTTTACATCTTCCACATAACGAGCATAATGATCGGCACCAGTGAAACTGGATTCACCATTCCCAACCTTTCCAGCGAGAGACCAATGATACCAATTATTATTGATATCTCCTCCTTCAATTTGAGTGGCAGCCGTTGCTGAACCTAATAAAAAATCTTTGGGAAGTTCAAAACTTTTTGACATTCCTATCTCCTTTAAGTTTTTCAATTGGAATCTATAACCATTTTATATTATTTTTTTGCCATAGTTTCTTCTAGAAATTGATTCAGAGGGTAAATGGTTCGAAAACTCTGGATCGCATCATCCATAAAATGATTGGATGTTAAATCAGAATTTTTTATCTTTTTTCCCACAGCAAATCCTTTGTATTTCAAAAACTCAATTGCTGGATGGTCTTTGGCAAAACCTTTAGGAGCTGTTTTTAACTTTTCCGCATAAAAGGTGGTTCCAAAATTTTGAACAAATTTTTGATTCTCTATAATTTTTCGAAATGATTTTGTATTGACCAAAATCCTTTCTCTAATTTGTTGTAAGGCCTTGGGTTCCGGTTGGTAACAACCGCCACCGAGTAAAGATCCATCAGGTTCTATATGTAAATAATATCCAGTTCCATCAATCTTTCGATTTCCTCCTCGCATAAAAATCCCGAAATGAGTTTTATAGGGACTTTTATCTTTAGAAAAACGAACATCCTTATAGATTCTAAAAATACAAGATTTAGGATCGACTCCTTTAAGAGTTTTATCAAACTTTTCTATTTCACCTAATAAAGAACCAGTGAGCATGATCAACTCATTTTGAATTTCCTGAAACCTAACTTTGTTTTCTAAAAACCAGTTTCGATTGTTATTTATTTTTAATTCAGAAAGGAATTGTAAAATATTTTTGCCAATTTTCATTACTGATGAATTTCCTATTTGACCATCCTCTCGTCAATTTTGAAACAACTCGTTAGCGTGCGTTACGTTGGAAATCTAAATGATCTTCGTTTGGGAGGTAGTGAAAAACAAGAATGCGTATATATCCTTAGTTATATTTTCGCCGACAAAAGCCGAAGATTGCCCATATTTGTCATTTATTTCTTTACGAAAGTCTCAATCCTGTAAAAAGATGATCCGTAGATGGAATATACATACCAATTACCTAACATTGATGCAGTTGGAGATGCGTGGACATATTTTTGGTTACAACTTCCATACGGAATCCCTGGAATTATATCTCTAGTAGTTGGATTTTTTTTAAGCGCCTTTAGTTTTCGTAGGATTTTTCACACAAAAGGTGAAGATCGAATTTTATCTCTCAATGTTGCCATTTCCTTTTTCGGATACGGAATTCTTGGGCTCGTTCTCTCTCTCAGAGCTTGGATTTTGGATCGTGAACTTCTACTGGTTCTAAACAATTGGCTTTATCTATTCATCATCCTCATTTTACCTTCGAATTTTTACATTTGTTATGCGCTCTCTAGAAAAAAGATATTTTTGTATTATACCTATCTTTGTTGGGTAAGTGTCGCCTTTGGGTATGTGGGACTTTTGCAAGGATTGGGTTTTCATAATGAATGGTTTGATTACCAATTTGGTAAATACCCAAAAGCTACAAATTACATAAAACCTTTTGGAATCATCCCTCTCGTTGGTTACTTTGTTCTGGTATTGCCATTTTTTACCTTCCAATGGAAAATTTTATTAAAACGAATCCATAAATCACTTTTCATTGGTTATAATGTTTTGTTTCTCATGACAATTTCGAATGCACCAGTTTTGCTAGGATACAATGTGTACCCTGGATCCTTTTTTATCTTCATTCCACTCATCTTAATTGCTTACGGTATTTTTCGCTCCGATTTCCTAGATGTAAACGAACTGCTCTTTGATCGGAATGGACTATTTTATATTTTGTTTGGTGTGGTTTCTTTTTCTCTCATCGTGCTCAGTGGAACAGTTGCTTTAGGCCTTAGCCACAGCGCCTATTTAAATGACAATTGGTTTCCTCATGCCCTTCCTCCGACTATATCCTTTTTTGTTGCCATTTTTATGGCCATCATCGTGGCAGGAAGTAACCCACAAGCAAAGATCAACCAGTTATGTGCTTTTTCTTTGATCATCACTGCATTTTATAATTTACAATCCATTCCTACGAAACTGGAACTCAATTATCTAATTTTACTTCGTATATCCCAGGTTAGTTTTCTAATATTTTCTCTTGCTCCGAGTATCTTATCTCGATTTGTGATCAAGGCAATTGGCAGCGAAAGACCTAAATCACTACTTGTTGTCGATTTGTTATCCGTTCTATGTTCATTTTTATCCATCACTCCTTTTTTACATAATGGTTACTACCGTTATGATTATGGAATCATCCACAAAGGTTCTTTCGTTCCTTATCTACTAGGTGTTGCTGGTTTTTTTGCCTTTGTCATTGTGGGCAGAGAGATTCGCAAACGTTGGAAAAAATTACCGAACGAATCCATTGTTGCTTTAGGTTCTGTTTTACTTTCAGGAGTATTTTTATTAACCGCATTTTTTCCATCACATGGATTCAATATCCCTCCCATTTCTGATTATCTATTTATACCCACCACCTTACTCGGATTTGCTGTTTTAAAGTTGGGTGCATTTTCATTACCAGGAAGAACCATTCGATTCAGCCAAAAACTTGCCAATTTGGGTATTTTTTCCATTTTATTTGCCAGTTTACTCCAAATGCCAAAGTTTTTAGAAAAATTAGCATTCGGTGAAAGTCTATTCCATATAACTCTAGTTACGCTACCACTTGTTTTATTTAACTATTTACTTGTTTATGTTTTTGCACGTCCCTTAGCAGAAGAATTAGATAGAAGTTATATCCTTTTGGAAAAAGCCAAAAAGGAAGCGGAACTTGCCGGCGAAGAATCAGAAAAACTATTATTAAACATTCTTCCTAAATCAGTCGCAGAAGAAATCAAAGTCAATGGGTATTGTGAACCAAAATCCTTTGAAGAGGCAACCATCCTTTTTACTGATTTTCGTGGTTTCACAGAAGTTGCCCAAAACATGGAATCAAACGAACTCATCACAGAACTCGATGCATGTTTTACGCAATTTGATGAAATCATTTTTAGAAACCAATTGGAAAAACTCAAAACGATTGGTGACTCTTATATGTGTGCTGGTGGTTTACCAGACCCAAACTACACACACCCAATTGATGCTTGTTTGGCGGCACTTGAAATCAGATCCTTTATGGACCAAATGAAAGATATCAAATCCCAGTTAGACCTTCCTTATTGGGAACTTAGAATTGGAATTCATACCGGTTCCGTGATTGCTGGTGTTGTGGGACGATTTAAATTTGCCTATGACATTTGGGGGAGTAGTGTCAACACCGCATCCCGAATGGAAAGTTCCGGAATTGTTGGCGAAATCAATATCTCACAATCTACGTACGACAAAGTTCGGTTTTTATTCCATTGTGATCACAGAGGTAAGATCGTCGATAAAAATGGAGAGAAACATGATATGTATCTTTTGAAACAGATCAAATCTAAGTTTTCCAAAGATGGACTTGTTCCCAACGAACTGTTTTGGTCGATTTATCAAAAAGTCAAACAAGGCAGTAAAATTGTTTTAAAATCAAAATTAGAACCAGAAAGTATCACTTAAGTTTCTGGATCACTTCCAAACATAATTCAACCAAACAAAAACTATGCCTTTTCTAAAATCTAAAATGCCATTTTTCAACCGAATCCAATGGCAAACACTCCATACAATTTGGAAATCTCTCTGTGCCAAAGAAGTAATTCCTTTTTTATTTTATTTCCTTAAGGAACGATTCCGTTTGCATCGATCTACCTTTGGAAAGGAATGGAAAACGAAAAGACCTACCAATCCAAACCAAATAAATCCAATCGATTTGATCGCATTTTACATTGCTTACAAAGAAGTGACAAGCCATGAACGAGCCCTTCTTCTATTGTTAAAGATTTTGAAACAACAATCTGCAGGAGTCTTTTTGGAAATGGTAGAGGTATTTCGCAGGTATGGGATAAAGATTTTGTAGGTGGGGGATTTTTCCTGCTCACGCGGACATCCTAGCCAAGATTCGCAAACACCGCATTCCTTGCTCCGCTTCCATCAGAAAAGCATTCTGACTTGGGTTACTAATGGAATTTCTAAATCATTCCCCAGACATAAAAAAAGCCTCCGATCTTTCGACCAAAGGCTTCTCCCAACATTTGTATACGACATGTAAATAAGCAAACAATGCTATTGTCTAGATTTGCATGTTAAGCACATGCAAATTGTAATATGGTCAAGCTCTGGCGATTCGTATCACTTGGCTGATCCAGCGCTTCGCGACTGAACTTATACCTGTGACCTATCAACCAAGTCGTCTGCCTGGACTACAACAGGTGCGATCTTATCTTCAGGTGGGCTTCCCACTTATATGCTTTCAGCGGTTATCCCGACCGAACACAGGAGCCATGCCACTGGTGTGGCAACAGATGCACAGTGTCCCTTCGGGTCAGACGCTGGGCCGCCAAACTCGCATTCTCGCTCCCTATGGGTCGCTGCGAATGGTTCGACCAACCCAGTCCTCTGACTTGATTTTAAAGATAAGGGCGTTCCCGATGGGATTTCTATATCATTGATTGAAAGTTTAATGGTCGGGCTCTCCCTCGACGAGGGCGCTCGGTCGATCCCTAACGCGGGAATTTTATACTGAGTAAATTACAATAGACTACAGATTTAAATTTTGGGAAAGATGATCCAAAAACCTTTTAATTAACAAATCGTATACTTCTTTCGGCAACTCTCCAAGGATCCCTTCGATTCTACCTTCCTCTAAGTAAGAGACAAACCCAAATTTGATGGATGAAGATGTCTTTAGTCCTGTCCGATCACAAAACTCCATCTCAGAACTTATAATTTCATCAAAGCCAAAAACCAAATCATAAGTTTTACGAGATACACCGCATACAAACCAATGGTCTCGGTCAGGCAATTTAGATAATATTAATACTGGTCTCTTTTTCTTCCTTCCATCCACTTGTGGAAGTTCCGCCAAACAAATTTTACCTGGATGGATCATACTTTGGATTTTTCCAAATTATATCCTTCGTGGTATACTCAGGCTCTTCCTCCGAATATGAATCATTTAACATAACAGGAATAAATGGAATCTCGTCTTTTTCAACATATGGAAATTCTATTTTATTAAAGAACAAATCATTGAATGCATGAAAATCATCGATGATTTCATTCGATTTTTGTTCTAATGAAGTTGGGATCATTTTTGAACCTCCTCGAGTTGTTTTTTCAGAGTTTCAATTTCTAGAGTCAAAGATTTCAGAATTAATTCTTTTTCTTTTTCCAATGATTCAATTTTTAACTTTTGATTTTCTATCTCATACGATTGAGTTTTATTCTGAGCGATTAACTGATGATTTATATTTTCAAGGTTAGCCGTTTTGATTCTAAAACTCTCAATTGCCTTTTGAAAGCTATTAAGACTTCGGATCAGCTGTTCTCTATCTTGTAAAAGTGCTTCGATATCCTTTTTTGACCTTTCCAACTGACCTTGGGTTTGCTGCTGTTTCGAAGCTTGAATGAGATTTCCGATGAGGCTCCCAAATGTAACAAGTCCATTCCAATCTATTTCTTCGTCTTTTGGCATCGATGCTAATCCCATTCCATTACAGGTAGGAAAGTGTCAAAATTGCACTCAAAAAATGCCTGTCCAAATAATTTCAGTGAAACTTATGAGTTTTATTTTGTTGCTAAACTTTCCAGCTTAGTTACCCATTCATTAAAATGTGGGCACTCGCTTCTGATCTTATCCAATCCAATTCCTAAAATTCCTATATTTCCCATTATTGGTTTTTCATAGTCTTTCATAATAGATAAGATTCTTTTTGAAGGAGCGGTTTCCGGTGAATCGTTTATATCTTCTGGAGTTGCAAACCCATTTCGTATAGATTTAAATTGAGAAACAAATTCTCTATTGTTGATTGAATCCAGAAAGACATCACAATCGCTAAATAAAAGGGATTCAAACTCATGAATCAAAGTAAAAGGAACGAATCTTTTTGAATTAAATTCAGCACCCATTCTTTGGACTATATCACCATGCATTGATTTTTCAACATGTCTCGCTTTGTCTATAGAGGAAGGGATTCTCTTTGCCTCTTCTCTACCTGGCCATGATTGATTTCCTATCGCGGGCATTCCGTAAAAATCAACCATAGTTGTAACATATATTTGTTCATCTTGAGATAGCTGACGGATAAACTCTTCGCTGATAGATTGCCATGAGCCAACACCACCCCGTCTATTCCTTTGCCTTGCGTTACCAAAGATTCTAGCACTAACTTTTCCATATCCCTTTTTATACAAGTGCCCTGAAAGGACTTCATTTACAAATGTTTCTTCTGTTTGACCTTCTACATTGATAAGAAGTCGAATCACTTTGGTCTACCGCCAAAATGATTTTTTTCCCAGAGTTGACCTAGGCTGAACTCATCCATCCATTTATCTAAATCATCAGGATCTAAACGATGAAAAGCTGTATTTTCATTTTCTCGATCAGCAACAAGTATATCTTCTGGTTGAAAATGATCCAGTAACAAAGCCGATTGTGTAGATACAATCACTTGCGTTTCATGTGCTGCTTGTTTTATCAATGATGCTAATATGGTAATGGCAGAAGGATGGAGTCCCAGCTCCGGTTCGTCGACCATGATAATAGATGGCCGAAATTCTTCTGGTTGCAAAAATAACACAGTTAAGGCGATAAAACGTATAGATCCATCTGATAGTGCGGATGCTCCAAAATACTTATCGGAGTCTTTATGAACCCAAGCCAAACGAATGTGTTCAAGACTCAATGGATCAGCAACCAAATTAAAATCTTCAAAAAATGGAATCGCCAATCGAATCGTTTTACGAATCATTAGATAAGAATCAGAGTATTTTTCTTTTAATAAATATAGAAATGAGGGTAAGTTGGATCCATCGTATCTTAAGAATTGATTGTCATGTAACTGTGCGGTTTTCCTTAAAGGAGAAGAAGTACTAGTATCGTGAAAATGATACAATCTCCATCGGCCTAAGCGCGTTCTTATCCAATCTGCGATACGTTCGGCTTTCGGATTACTGATCCCTGCTTCTGTTCCGCCATTCCTTGCTGGTAAAAACGTTTCATATGGTTTAGGATGTTTACCTTTATCCCAAAACTTTGTAATCTCTCGATCGGGATATAAATTGTCTTCCGAATCAGGTCTTAAAGCAATTTCATATTGATTTAGTTGATTCTCAAAGGAAAGCTCTATTATGATTTCTTTTGTTACTTTAGAGCCAAAATGTAATACATTCTCAGCGCCACCCGCCTCTCGGATGTATGAATTCAAACGACCTTCACGAATTGCATGAAGAAAGGAAAAAACACCTAAAAAATTAGACTTACCGGAGCCATTGGCTCCTATGATGACATTGATCGGCCCTAGTTCAAGTTTTTCAATGGAGGAAATACTCTTAAAACCTCGAACTGTAATATAGTCAATTTCGTGTCTTTTCATTGGTCAGCTGGATAGGTTCTGATTTTACAATATAATCGAATGATTTTTGAAAACAAAACTAATTTTGTTTCGTTTTGTTCATATTTCTTACCGAAATCTCATTTAATCCACCCCCTACCCCTTTGGAACGACTCCAACTTCTTTCATACGATTAAAAACCTTTTTCACTTCCAACTCATCAAATTCCTTTTTATGTTCCGACCACTCATAAAATCTTTGAAAGAGGAGAATCTCAGAAAAGGTCTCTTTTTGATTCAGTATGTTTTCGTAACAAGCATACAAAGTAGCCACAATCTCAACCTTATCAGAACTTGTAGTTTTAAACTTCGTGATGAGATAGTGAATCTGATCTTTTTGATTTCCATAATACTTTATAAAGTCTTTTTGGTGTTCCCCAGCCTTCTCAAGTTTTCTATATTTGAGAGCTTGGGTTGGTTCGTATTGGAACCATTTTTTATCCTTCAACTGTTTATCGATGGATCTCATCAAACTAGGATCAAACGGTCCCATTGCCTGCTTTAAAAAATTAACGGGCAACTGCATATCCGCTGACTTGATACACAGATACATCAATTTCTGTAATTTCAAATGCCCAAGTGTTGCTTCTTTATGCAACTGCCAAACGATCTCAGCAGCGAGGACAGTCCTTTTATAATAATCTACATTGGTAGGTTTAAATTCAATTATGTTTGATGATGGCAAAGAATCACTTGCTTCAGTGATAGAAGTTTTGTTCTTAATAGCCGGTTCTTTCTCAGCTTTTGGATTTTTAGCAGCAGCATGTTGTGTTTCTCCCCCCAGCTCCCCCCGAAACGCCCTCTGGCTCAAACTCCCATACAAGTGTTCCAATTCCACCAAACTCTTTTGGTACGTCTCTTTCAATGCCTCCACCTTTTCGACCACCGCCGCAAATTGGTTTTGGAGAGTTAAGGGAGGAGCGATAAACTCAATTATTCTTACATCCCTTAAATTTATCTGTTTTAGAGCTATACCATATGTCTTTTCTTGAATTTTTTTCTGCATTGATTGTGATTTAATTTGAGCCATTGCAAACCAATTATTAAAACTATCATTAAACCAAATTGGAGTTATTCCACGAGTTACATTTGCACCTTTCAAATCAATACCTGCAATCGAAACAATTCCCGTTGTCCCACGAACACACATTAGTAGTTCTCCACCTTTGAGTCTTGTTCGAATATATTTCCTTTCAATCTTTGGATCAATTCGTTTTAATCCATCAATGTGAATGATATCGGATGTTAAATCAACGGGTCTTACTATAATAACCCCATCTTTGAATTCTTCACCGGGCTGTACAATTCCATACGTTAAGGGACAATCTGGTGCAACAATTTCAGAAAACTGCTTCACCCCCCACCCCTTCTCATTTCGCACCGGATCCCCAAACATCTCCAAAAACACACTCTTCAAATACGCATCTAACAACGCCAAACTCTCTTTTCGTTTGGCGATGAGTGCCTCGGCCCCAGACAAAACGTTCGCAATATGGATTTGTTCTGGCAGGGGAGGGAGGGGGATTTGGAAGTTTTTTAAGTCTTCTTTATTGAATCCAGCCTGGGCAGCTCGACCTCCAATATTTCCAATAAAAGACTGAAATTTTGAATCTTTTAGAATATAGTATAAATATGATTTATTTAATTTCTTCTCATCTGGTGTAGTTTTAACAATTGCAACATTATAAGCACCGGGAAGTCCTGTTAAAATTTTTCCAATAGAAGCACCGTATCTTCCAATTAGAATATCATCTGCTTCACAAGTTTTAATTTTATTAGAAATTTTTACATATTCGATATGCTCAAGTTTTTTCTGAGTAAAATCACGAATTTGCAGCATCCGCACATATCCTGGCTTAAGCTGGCTATCCCATTCTTCTTTGGGAGGTTGTGTGCCGCCTTGAAAATCACAAACATCGGTTATTGGAATAAAATTCAAGTTCTCATACCCGCTCTGTTAATGAAGTTGATAAATACAAGTGTTTGAAATCCCTTACAAATCTCTTGGTTGATTCCTTCGCTTTTAAAAATAGGTTCTTCACTTTTCTTTAAATTTCGGAATTTCAAATTATAAAGGGGAAGAGAAAAAGTCTTCCACACTCTTTCAACTCCAAACCGGTTGCTTCGATACGCTTCGCCACTCAGCGTCCGGGACTTGTTTCGATATAATGGGGATGCTGAGTAGAATCCGTAGGATTCGTATCGAAGCATCACCGCATCATCCCCGCAAGCTCTTCCAATTCCTTCCTAATCTCTTCTTCCAAACCTTTTAGTTTTTCCAAAATCACTTTTGGTGATTCATAACTCACTTCTTCGAAGACATCTTCTTTGAATTTACTCATAGAAAGGTCGTAACCTTCGGCTACGATCTCGGACTTGGGAACAAAAAAATACTTCGCCTTGCGGTCGTTTGGTTTTTTGGGGTCGCGCGATTGGAATTGGGTGACGATGTCGGGAAGGTCAGAGGTATCGATTTTGGTGCGTTTGTCATCGAGAGTATACCCGTCGGCTACCATATCATAAAACCATACTTGTTCGGTGGTTCCCCCTTTCGTAAAAAGAAGGATGGCGGTACTCACCCCAGCATAAGGCTTAAAAACACCACTCGGCATGGTGATGACAGCTTTCAATTCCGATTGTTCGACAAGGATTTTACGAGCCTCAACAAATGCCTTACCGCTTCCAAAAAGAACCCCTTGAGGCACAATCACTGCCGATGTGCCTCCAATCTTTAACATCCGAAAAATTCGTTCGATAAACAAGAGTTCGGTTTTGGTTGTGGGGAGGTTAAAACCTTCATTGATATCTCCCTTATCGATATTGCCTGTAAAGGGAGGATTGGCAAGCACCACATCAAACTGGCTATCTTCATTATAAGATTTACTGAGTGTGTCCTTATAATCAATATGCGGTTGGTCAATGCCATGCATCATCAGGTTCATCAGCCCAAGGCGCACCATAGTCGTATCAATATCAAATCCATAAAAACTAGATTCCAAAATGGCTTTGGCTTTTTCGGTTAGCCCCGAACTGATCACTGCCCTTTCAAACCCATCTTCATCCACTTCAGTAACCTTAGCCGTTTTGGATTTGTGATTCTTTTTAGCAAGGTCGGTCAAAATGTACTGATAAGCGCCTAACAAAAACCCACCAGTTCCGCAAGCAGGATCAGCAACTCTTTGTCCGAGTTGTGGGCTTACAAGTTCCGCCATCAGTTTGATGATATGCCTCGGTGTGCGAAATTGTCCGTTTTTACCCGAAGTGGCAATTTCACTGAGGAGCATTTCATACACATCCCCTTGGATGTCTTGGAAGGCATGACCACCCTCCGTGGCATCTCTTTCAATCTCTTCAAAGATTTTTTCAATGATCCCAATCGCTTCCACAAGAAGGGAAGGTTTTGGCATAATAAAAACAGCATTGGCCATTGACTTTGTAAAAGGTGAGCCGCCATCCAGTTCCTTTAAAAAAGGAAACACTTTGGTTTGGACATGGAGTAACATCTCTTCGGCGGGTTTGTGTTTGAATTCACTCCAGCGTAACTCTGATTTTGCGATTGCATCACTACTCCCAGGAACCTTATACTTACCCTGAAACCGAGAGACAAATTTTTCGCCTGTAAATTCAGCGTCTCGCATCCGTTTGGTGTCCAAATCATCAATCTGTTTCATAAAGATCAGATAGGTAATTTGTTCAATGGCAGTGAGTGGATTGGAAATCCCACCACTCCAAAATAGATTCCATAGTTTGTCGATTTGTGCTTTGAGAGTGGAATTAAAAGAGACCATTATGCGGCGAGTACCTTATCTGTTAATATTAATATTTCATCGATTTCTTTCGGAGTAAAAACTCCTCGAATCCCATCGGGATGGATCTGCGTAAACGGAGCTTGGATCAAATCTTTTTTGGTGAGTGTTTCCCGTTCCAAAATAAAGTGTTTCAAAAGATCCAAAAACTGCATCTGTCTTGCAGATAAATAACTATGTTCCTGGGTAAAATGTGCAAAGGATTGGGTCACGATTTCAGGAAAACTGGGAAGCCTCTCAATGCCAAGGATATGTTTCAAAAATTGAACAAGTTTTGCCTTTCTGTTTTGGTACACCCGGCGCAAAAGATCTACTGTGATGTTAGGATGTTCTTCATGCAGTTCTTCGGCAAGCGAATGAACTTCCGATTCCGAAAGCACATTTCCCGATTGGAGTTTTTGTAAGATGGGATTCGATGATGTGAGCTCTTTGATCTTTTCTTCTACAAGTTCTTTATAACGAGTGATACTCACCGATTCGTGTTGCGGGCCAAATTCCACATATTCTTTTTCTACCACAACATCTCGCAAATCAAACTTGGCGAACGCTCGCGTCTCTCCGCTAGCTTCTATAAATTTTAATAGAGGAGAAAGTCGAGCGACCAAATTGTCAAAGTCACTTTCGGATGCTTTGGCCCAATAGGCATTGGTCTGCGCTTTGCGAATCAATTCCTCTTCCAAAGCCACCGTATTTACGGACAAGGGAAGTTCTGAGATGGTTTCTATCACACCCATTTTTAAGGTTTCAAATTTTTCGACATCCTCGTCTAACTTGGCAATGGAAACTTCAAGCACATCCCTTTCGAATCGCATGGCTTTGAAATCAACATTGGATACAGTGCGAAAGAGTGGTTTGATCACTTCTCGTAAAATTCGAATCGATTCCTTTCCCGCACCTCCCGAAAAGGAATTCCAAAAATTCGGATCTTTTGTCCGTTCTAAATCGGACTTTGCATCTTTAATCACAATGGAATTTTCTGGTAAGGTTTCGATCTGTAGTTTTAGTTTATCGATTTCATTGGAAATAATACTTGCTTCACCAAGCTCCATTGCCTTTTCCAATTTATCCACTCGAAGCCCAAACAATTTCACAGGAATCGGAATTTGATTTTTTAGCTCTTTTCCCTTTGGATTCAACTTAAAGTATTCAAAATTATCCCAACAATCTAGGACAAGAAATTGGTCTTTTTGCAAACACCAAGGAATCGTCTTTTCGGAATCAAGTAGCCGAGTCCCTCGACCGATCATCTGCCAAAACTTTGTATAGGAATACACTGGTTTGGCGAAGACCAAATTCACAAGTTCGCGAATGTCAATCCCTGTATCCAACATATCCACACTAATCCCAATCCGTGGCATATCTTGTTTTTTAAATTGATCGAGAAGTCCACCTTTACCATGCACTCTCGGATCTTCCGATACAATGACCTTTGCCAGTTCTCCTTTATACTCAGGATACAGTGTATTGAAAATAGATTCAATGGCACGGGCATGTTTGATATTCACACAAAAGAAAATACTCTTCCCAGGGATCACTCCATTGGGATCTTTAATGCACTCATCCATAAATTGTTTCACAATGAGAGTGTTAGTTCCAAGGTTTGTGACTGTTTTTTCTAATTCAGTGCCTTCGTAGTTGATTTCTTCAATTTCCTTTCCATCCAAAATCAATTGTTTTTGGTCTTCCAAAGAAATGGTTCGTTTGTTAATTCCTTCACTTTGAAACTTGGTTTTGATTTTCATCACTTGAAACGAACACAGATAAGGTGGAATATGATTCACCGCCTCTTCATAAGAATAGGCAAAGGTAGGAACTCCATCCTCGCATTCGAAGAGTTTAAAGGTATTATGATCAATGACATTGGTGGGGGTGGCAGTAAGCCCAAGCACCATCGTACTAAAATAATCCAAAATTTCTTGGTAAGTATTATAGATACTGCGATGGCTTTCATCCACGACCACCAAATCAAAAAAATGCGGAGAGAGTGGATTATTCTCATCCCGAATGATATTCAGCATTGTAGGATACGTAGAAACATAAACCCGACGATCCTTCGCAATCTCTGTTTCACCAGAATGAGGCCAACTTGGTTCATTTGGAATAAATTCTTTAAAAGCATCCAAGGCCTGTTCTCTTAAAGAAATACGATCCACCAAAAATAAAACTCGTTCCGCCCAACCTGCCCTCATCAGGGTTTCGACAAGAGCAATACAGGTTCTTGTTTTCCCTGTTCCTGTGGCCATCACAAGGAGGAATTTTCTCTTTTTCTTATCTACTGCTTCTAATACAGAACGGATTGCTTGGATCTGGAAGTCTCTTCCTGCAATCCGAGTATTAATGAATTCACCAGTAAGAGGTCGCCTAGCCCTTCTTAAATAAGCATACCGTTCCAAATCATCACGCGTTGGAAAACCATACACTTTCCTTGGGGGGCTATGTTCGATTTCCCAAAAATAAATATCATGGCCATTTGTATAAAGGCAAAAGGGAAGTTCTCCTCCCTTGGATTTTTGAATCTGATAACAGTATTGTTTTGCTTGTTCTCTTCCGATCTCCGCATCAACCGATGATTTCTTTGCTTCTACTACAGCAATGGGTTTGCCATCTTTTGCCAATAGAACATAATCGCTAAAACGTAACCCATGATAGACGGAATTTGGATTTTCAGATTGATTGATAGGCTCTACAACGATTTCAAACTCACATAAGACTTGAGAATGATCATCAACATTCCAGCCTGCTTCAAACAAGCGTTTGTCTATGATTTGTTTGCGAGTTTCCTTTTCTGAGGACATTTCGGATAGTTTTCCTCGCGTTATACTATCGGAAAACTAACTTTATTCAATTATTTTTATATGTTAGTAAAAGGATCTGCCTCGGATTAACTTCCAAATATCCCCAAGGACATAAAAAAAGCCTCACATCTTTCGACGTAAGGCTTCTTCTTCTCTTACTCTTCTTCAACTATATACGACAAAGGTTCTTTCTCCCCGATGAGGGAAAGCCGGCGGAGCAAAAAGCAGCAATGCTGCGACTGCGAGCCTGGCACTCGAAGCGTGAGCCACGAGCTCTAGCTTCGAAGTGCATCGGCGAAGACCGCCAAACAGAACAAAGTAAAACAGACAACGCTAACAATGATATACACGATCGCAATCGTGTATATTGTAATATGGTCAAGCCGATCGAGCGATTAGTATCACTTGGCTGAATCCATTACTGAACTTACACC